>NZ_JBEWQE010000002.1:0-451504 GCF_040538975.1 Flavobacterium sp. UW10123 | reverse complement strand
TACCGTGGCCGGCACACTAAACGCAACTTTAGAATGCAGCGACACCGAAGGGCTTGCTGCCGCTCAGGCTCAATTCCCTACAGCTTCTGACCTATGCGATGCCGATGTTTCGAACATAACTAAAGTAAGCGGACAGTTTGTGGCTTCTGAAGGATGCGCAAACGCTGGAACATACACCAACACTTGGACTGTAAAAGACGATTGCGGAAACACTTCTGAAACTTTCACTCAGATAATTACAATTGAGGATACTACAAAACCAACTTTCGTAGGCGACCTTCCTTCAGACATTACAGTTTCTTGCGATGCAGTTCCAGAACCATATAATATGGAGGCTTCAGACAATTGCAATGGAGACTTACCAATTGTTTTTAGTGAAACTAAAAGTGATATTAAAAATGAATGCGGTACAGAATATACCTTAACTCGTAATTGGTCTACAAGTGATTGTGGTGGAAATTCAATTTCTTATACTCAAATTATAACAGTAAGAGATACAACACCTCCAACTGGTACTGCACCATCAGATGTTGCTAATCTTCAAAGTGCTTCAGACATTCCAGCTGGAAGCCCTGAAGACATAAAAGATGCGACAGACAACTGTGGAGGAACTGTAACCATTACAGTAAATGACACTAACAATGGAGGCACTGGATGTAATGGCGAATCTTATATTTTAACTAGAACTTACACTCTAACAGACTGTGCAGGTAATAAAACTGAATTAGTTCAGACCTTCACAGTTGAAAATAAAGTTTCTGTAAGTGGTATTCCTACCAATGTAAGCTGCCAAGGAGAAAGTGATGGTTCAATTGCTGTTACCAGCAGTCCTGGCGCTACTGTAGTTATTACAAATCAAAATAATGAGGTAGTTGGAAATACTAATCTACCAGCTGGAACCTATACACTTACTGCAACATCTGTTGTAAATGGCGAGAATGAAACTTGTACAGCAACTGCTACAGTTGTGATTACAGAACCAAATTACAGAGTTAAAATATCTGGACAAATCATAAATGTGGATACTAACACTCCAATTGCAAATGTTCCTGTAACACTGATTCCACAGGGAACAACTACCGGTCCAATACAAATGCGTATTACAGGTGCCGACGGAATGTACAGTTTCACAGGAATGCCAGCAGGAAGTTATTTGGTACAAGTACAAGATGCTAATTTAAATAGTGCATATCAACTATACCCTGTTGATTCAAGTCTGTTCTTTACCACTCTTGAAGAGTGCGCATTCCAAGTTCATAACTTTGAATACGGAAAATCAACGCTTCCTGTTTTAGGAGATTACGTTTGGTATGATCTCAACAATAACGGAATTCAAGACGAGTGGTATGATGCTAATAATGATGGTGTAGTTACTAAGAACATCCCTGATTCTAATGGAGCTATTGATTACAGTCAATGGGAATGGATAGATCTTAACGGAGACGGAAGGTATACAGGTCCTGAAAATAACGGAGAGTTAAATGCTGCAGGTTTTGGAAATGCTCTTAGTGCCAATGTAATCATTGATGGTCCAAACGGATATCACGAAGAAGTTATTGTAGGTATTGAAGGATTCTGGAGAGATCGTCCAGAAACAGCAAACCCTTATGGAGACTATACCATAAAATTGGTACGAGATGCTAATTTTGATGCTGTAGCTGCTGCTCTGGGTGCTACAGGTTTAGTAAAAGTTATACCTTCTTCATCTGCGAAAAACATAACTGCAAAAACAAGCAAAATGCAATTGCATACAGTTTGTACGACAACAACAGATAGTGGCTTTGTTGTAACAGTAACTCCAGAAGATCTGGTTCATTTAGATGCCGACTTCGGTGTAAGCTGTAAAGATTACAGAGACATTGTTGCCAATGACGATAGTGCGGGTCCAATTGCAGGCGTAAATCATACTACACCTAATGTACTAAATGTATTGACAAATGATACTTTAGAAGGAAATGCGATAACTGCATCTGATGTTATCATAACAACTGTAACGCCAAACGAGTTTTTACAGTTAAACCCTGATGGTTCAGTAGATGTATTGCCAAATGCTCCAGTAGGAACATTAACAATGGTATATCAAATTTGCGAAGCCGATCAGACAGATAATTGCGATACCGCAACGGTTACAGTTACAATCGAAGCTCCAGTCATGAATGTTACCGCAACATCAATATGTGTAAATGACGTTCCTTACTTCGATTACACAGTAACACCAGTAAATTTCACTCCAGTAAATGGCGTAACCATTGCTTGGGCAGATATTAATAACAATGTAGTAACAACAATGACCGATCTTCCTTTGAGCGGACGTGTACTATGGCCAGGAGCAGTAGTAGATAATCAAGGAAATGGAATTGACTGGCCAGGCTGGATTTTTGAAAACAACAGATGGGTTGAAGGTGCCGATGGATTCGAGAAATTACGTCCAACGGTAAATGTGACAATATCTGTTAATCCAAGTCAGACTATTACAGTAAATTATCCACCAGCAGATCCATTCTGTACTGCAAGACCTACATTTGCCATTGTTGCAAATGATGATAATCCTTCTCCAATAATGGAAAGTGCAGAACAAGTTAATGTGGGTAATGCTTTAACCAATGACACATTGAATGGTACAGCGGTTAATATAAATGATGTTACTCTAACAACTACTGTTCCCGACCCAACTGGCTCAATAACTTTAAATCCTGATGGATCGATAATTGTCGCACCAAATACGCAAGGCGGTACGTATACATTAACTTACCAGATTTGCGAAAAAGCAGATTTTGGAAACTGTGATACTGCTATAGTGACTGTTATTGTAATTCCTCCTGTAATTGCAAATGATGATGTTTACAATAATATTGGCTGTAACTCTTTTGGACTGGTTGGTAATGTACTAAGCAATGATTTTAAAGGAAGAACTCCAGCAACGATAGAATTAGTAAACTTTACACTTCTTGCTGAAGGAAACAATACTAAAACAGATCCAAACATTACTGTTGATAGTTCTGGAAATGTAAATGTATCCAGCTTAACACCTCCCGGTACTTACATTTACAACTATACAATCTGTGATAAATTGAATTCTCAAAACTGTGATTCTGCAACTGTAACTATTACAGTGCTTCCACAAGGTGTCATTGAAACCAGAAGTACAGCGTGTACAGATGATTCAACATTAATAAATTTGAGCAGCCTACTTCCAGAAGGAAGCCCTCTAACAGGAGTTTGGCAAGATAGAAATAATACGAATGCCCTTCAGGATGGTATTCTTAATCCGTTTGGTTTAGCATTGGGTAATTACATTTTTGAATATATAATAGCTGATGAAAGATGTCCAAGAAGCATCGTTCTGAATATGGAAATCAATGATGATTGTAGAGTTTTAGCATGTGGTGATGTATTAGTACATAATGCTTTTTCTCCAAATGGCGACAACATAAACGATTTCTTCAAAATTGACAATATAGATGACTTAACTTGTTATCCAGGCAATTCTGTAGAAATATACAACCGCTGGGGAGTTTTAGTTTTTGAAACTACGAACTACAATAATACAACAAATGCTTTTGATGGAACTTCAAGAGGAAGAACAACTGTTAAGCAATCTGACGGACTACCAACTGGAACTTATTTTTACATTATTAATTATAAATCTCTGGATGGAAACAACAATGTTCAAGATCATAAATTAGACGGGTACTTGTATCTATCCAAATAGCAACTAAAAGTACGCTGTAAAATAACAATTTACAGCGTACTTAAAAAACCGCAAATTTTGATTAATTTTGAATATAAACCATTGAATTTCATTGATTTAAAAATTCAATAGTAATTATTAAACTAATAAAATCTACTATGAGAACAAAATTATTTTTCTTCGTCATTCTGTTAGTTACATGTTCAGGGTATTCACAGCAAGATGCTCAGTATACACAGTATATGTACAACACAATAAATATAAATCCTGCTTATGCAGGTTCTCGTGGGGTATTTAGTGTTTTTGGTCTCTACCGTACCCAGTGGGTTGGTCTTGATGGAGCACCAGAAACTAGCAGTTTTTCAATTAACACACCTATAAATAATAGCAAACTAGGTATAGGAGCTTCGTTAGTTAATGACAAAATTGGTCCCACAAATGAAAACAACATCTCTGTCGATCTTTCGTATACAATTCAGACATCTGCAGATTTTAAGCTTTCATTTGGTATTAAAGGAACTGCAAATATCTTCAATTTAGATGTAAGCAAATTAAATCCTGCTGATCAGGGAGATCCACAATTTCAGGATTTAAGCAACAAATTTACTCCTAATGTAGGAGCAGGTGTTTACTGGCATTCTGACAAAGCTTATATTGGCTTATCTGTTCCAAACTTTATTGAGACAAATCGTTATGACGATAATGACGTAGCGATTTACAAAGACAAAATCAATTTTTACTTAATGGGAGGATATGTATTCAATCTTGATAAGTATGAATATGTGAAATTCAAACCTGCTATTTTGACCAAAATGGTTGAAGGTGCACCGCTTCAAGTGGATGTTTCTGCCAATTTTATGTTCTACGATAAATTTATGGCTGGTGTAGCTTACAGATGGAGCGCTTCATTAAGTGCTATGGTGGGGTTTCAGATTACAGACGGACTTTATTTAGGTTATGGGTATGATCGAGAAACCACACACTTAAATAATTACAATTCAGGCTCACACGAAATTTTCTTGCGCTATGAATTCTTCTCAAACAAAGGCAAAATGACAACTCCTCGTTTCTTCTAAAAATTAGGTATCATGAAAAACTATACACTACTTTTACTTACAATTATAGGTGCTTTTTCATTTAGCAGTTATGCACAGCAGTCAAAAATCAATAATGCAGACAAAAAATATGACGGCTATGCTTATGTTGATGCAATAAAAACCTATGAAAAAGTTGCTGCTAAAGGCTACAAATCTGAAGACATGTTTAAAAAACTAGGAAATGCCTATTATTTCAATTCAGATTTTCAAAATGCAGCCAAATGGTATGGCGAATTATTTGCAATGAACGCCAACGTTGAACCTGAATACTATTTTAGATATGCGCAATCTTTAAAATCTACTGGAGACATTAACAAAGCAAATAAGCTACTGGATGAATTTAATGCGCTATCAAAAAATGACAGCAGAGGAAAACTTTACAAAGAAGATGCAAACTATCTGGATCAAATTAAAGCAAATTCTGGGAGGTACCAGATAGAAGACGCGGGCATTAACAGTAAATACTCAGATTACGGCTCATTTGTTTATAACAATAAAATTTATTTTGCCTCTGCACGTGATACAGGAAACTTTACGCAACGAAAACACAAATGGACGGGAGAATATTTCACCAATATCTACGATGCCGATCTAGATCCTTCAACAGGAAGCACATCTAAAGTAAATAAGTTTAAATCGGCCATTAACACCAAATTTCATGAGGCCTCTCCTGTTTTTACCAAAGATGGAAAAACAGTTTATTTCACCAGAAATAACTATATTGATGGAAAAAAAGGGAAAGACGAAAACAAAGTTACCTTAATCAAGCTTTACAAAGCGGAACTAGGAAAAGACAACAAATGGACTAATATTACCGAGCTTCCATTCAACAGCAATAATTACAGTACAGCTCATCCAGCTTTAAGTCCAGACGAAAAAACACTGTATTTTGCTTCAGATATGCCAGGTTCTATTGGAGAATCCGATTTGTATAAAGTCAGTATAAATCCAAACGGAGGCTATGGTCCACCAGAAAACCTTGGAAGTAGTATAAATACAGAAGGAAAAGAAACTTACCCATATGTTACCAGTGAAAATGAGATTTATTTTTCATCTAACGGCCATCCTGGTTTGGGAGGTTTAGATGTTTTTGTTGGCAACATTGACAACAACGGGAAAGTAAGTAATATTCAGAATGTGGGAGCAGATATCAATTCTCCAAAAGATGATTTTGCGTACATTATTGATCCTGAATCAAGAAGAGGTTTTTTTACTTCCAATAAAGATGGAGGACATGGATCTGATGACATTTACAGATTTTTGGAAACTAGAAGACTTAGATGCATTCAGGAACTATATGGTACCATCACAGATGCTGAAACTGGCATAGCTTTACCAGGTGCAAAAGTCACTTTATATGATGCTGGAATGGAACTAAAAAACTCTACCGTTGCAGACGGCTCTGGACTATACTCGTTTGCTGTCGAATGCGGAAAAACATATTATGTAAGAGCAGAGAAAACAGATTATACTACAAAAGAAGTAAGTATAGCTATCGACAAAGTAAGTGGCAAAACAAGTCTTCCAATTGCATTGGAAAAATCAACTTGTAAAGTTACTGTGGGAGATGATTTAGGAAAATGCTTCGGTATCAAAATGATTTACTTTGATTTAGACAAATCTAACATCAGAACTGAAGCTGCATTAGACTTAGAAAAAATATTGGCTGTTTTGAATGATTATCCTACTATGAAACTAGATATACGTTCACACACAGATAGCAGAGCTTCCCACCAGTACAACGAAGCTTTATCTGACCGCAGAGCTAAATCAACTATTCAATGGCTGGTTAAAAACGGAATTGCTCCTAACCGATTAACAGGAAAAGGATATGGTGAAACCGAACTTGTTAACAAATGCGCCGATGGCGTTCCGTGTACTGAGGAAGAACATCAAGCCAACAGACGAAGCGAATTTATTATCACTGCTTTATAATCATAAACAAATAGATATAAAAAAAGCTGCCTATACGGCAGCTTTTTTAAATTTAAAAAGTCGTTGCAACTCAATGAATCACAACGACTTTTAAAAAACCAACCTGTTCAATATATTTTTAAAGCTTAACAAATATGTTAGTATAATATTTTTTTCCTGTATTCGGATCTGTTGTTACAGACAATCCAAAATGAGTAAAATCACCTTCTATATTTTCTTTGTGACCCGGACTATCTAACCACGCCTTTAAAGCAGCTTCAGGAGTTTTATAATTGTAAGCAACATTCTCCCCTACTTTTTTTGCTCCCAAAACACTAGTTATATTACTAGATCTAGCAGTAAAGTCATTATGATTTACAACATTATTTGCAATCATATATTTATTATGCTCTTCACATTTAAAAGATATATGATTAACTCTTTCTAAAGCATTTAAACCAATACTCACGCGGTATTCGTTTATTAACCTCATCGTTTCTATTTCGGTATCATTATAAGTATAGTTTGCGACAAGCATTTCTGTTGGAGGAGTATCCAGGCTTGCTTCGGCAGCATCAGCAGAACATGCGTTCATTGCGACTAAAATCGCAATGAACAACATGGTGCGCATAATCTTTTTCATAATCATCAGCATTTTAGCGGTTTAAAGTAAATGTTGGGGCAAATCCTTTAAATTTATCTTTGAATAAATTCGTTCGTATTATTATATCCCAAACGTATTCAATTTACCGTTAAAGTGCAAAATTAATCGATGAAATGCATATATTTTTTTATTTTACATATAAAATTCCTATGTAAAAGTACTTTTACGAAGATAGCCTTTCAATCTTCCAGGAAAAATCTGACTGGCTTGTGTAGCGAATTCGATCATGAAGTCGATTTGGTCTTCCTTGCCAAAATTCAACTTGTAATGGAGTCACAATATATCCTCCCCAATTTTCAGGTCTAGGAATTGGCTTTCCGTCAAATTCTACTTCTAGTTTTTTCAAATTTTCTTCCAAAAATGTTCTCGACGGAATCACTTCGCTCTGATGAGAAACAATTGCTCCAAGCTTACTTCCATCAGGACGTGAATCAAAATAATTGTCTGAAATAATTTCTGATGTTTTCTGCGCAATCCCTTTTATAATAACTTGGCGTTCCATTTCCTGCCAAAAAAAAGACAGACAAATGTTTGGATTTGCTTCTATCGCTTTTCCTTTTTCCGAATTATAATTGGTGTAAAATATAAATCCTTCCTCAGAGAATTTCTTCAATAAAACCACACGAGATTTAGGAAAGCCATCCAATCCGATTGTCGAAACTGTCATGGCATTTACCTCTCCGCTTCCGCCAAAATCTTCTACTTCATGAAACCATCGGTTAAAAAGATTAATTGGATCTTCTGGAATGTTCGTTTCCAGTAATTCACTTTTCTCGTAAGATTTTCTATAATTACTTAAATCGTTCATGATTTATTATTTTAGATTATTGACTTTAGATTTTAGATTTTTTACTTCAAGTTTCAAGTTTCAGGTTTCAAGTTTGTCAGGCTGAGCGGAGTCGAAGCCCATATTTGCAAAGCACGTTCTGCTTAAAAAAGCACTTCTACTCCGCTCAGTGTGACAACAATTTTCAAAACTTCGAACCTTAGCATCTTAGAATCTTAGCATCTTTTTTTAAAACTCAAAACTCACTCCGTCATCTGCTAAAAGCACATTTGGAAAAACTTCTTCTGCTTCTGTTTTAAAAGGCTCCAAGCCATCATAGCGTGTTGAATAATGCCCTAAAATAAGTTGCTTTACATTAGCTTTTAAAGCAATATTTGCCGCTTCTTTTGCTGTCGAATGCAGTGTCTTTTCTGCCAGTCTAGCTTCAGATTCTAAAAAAGTCGATTCGTGATATAAAATATCTGTATTCTGAATAACTGGAATTATCTCTTCGTTATAAACTGTATCAGAACAGAAAGCATAACTTTTTGGTGGCGATGGATCAAAAGTAAGTTTTTCATTTTCAATTACTGTTCCGTCATCAAGCGTAATATCTCCGCCATTTTTTATTTTCTGATAATAAGCGACATGAATATTATAGCGCTGAACTGCTTCGACATTTAATTTCCTTTCATCTGGTTTTTCTTGAAAAAGATATCCATTTGTATAAACGCGATGTTTTAACGGAATTGTTTTCACAATAACTTTCTTGTCTTCAAAAATAACTTCACTTTCTTTCGATTCTAATTCGTGAAAAAACAAAGAATAAGTCGTCCAAGATTCTGTCAGTTTTAATTGAATTAGGATCAATTCCTTAATTCCTTTAGGCCCATAAATATGTAAATCTGTGGTTCTTCCTAAAAGCGAAAAAGTCGAAATAGTTCCTATTAATCCAAACAAATGATCTCCATGAAGATGTGAGATAAAAATGTGATTAATTTTAGAGAATTTAATCTTGTTTTTACGAAGCTGTACTTGAGTTCCTTCGCCACAGTCAATTAAAAACAAACGATTCTTTATTTCTAAAACCTGCGAAGTCGGATTAGTAAGCGTTTTGGGAGTTGCGGCATAACAGCCAAGTATAGTTAGTTTCAATTTTATTGTTTATTCGTTTATTTGGTAAATCGTTTAATCGGTTAAAATTAATCAAATCGATTAAACGGTTAAACGAATAAACAATTAAACCAATATTAAAATCCTAAATCACGTTCGATTTCTTCCATTTCGATAATATCGTGAGCTTCCAAAAGAGAAGGAACTACAGCCAATTTATCTGAAATAGCGTTAAAATCAAGATCGGTTGCTACAATTACAAACGACTTTTTTGCTTTTTTCTGAATCTTAGAAAGCGGTAAAAAAGCTTTTAAATCATTTTCAGAAATATTAGAATCTGATGATAAATCGATTACAATATTTTGTTTTTCAAAGGTTTTAAATTGTTGCGTTACTTTTTCCAAGAAAGCGTTTACATCTCCTTGCGTATCTTTAATCGTAACGGTATGTCCTTTTTGATCTACTTTCATTTTATTATGTATGGGGCTTATATTTTATGATGCTAATTTACTAAGTTTTTTGTTGTTGTTTCAAGTTTCATGTTCGAAGTTTCAAGTTTGTCAGGCTGAGCGGAGTCGAAGCCCAAGTTTGCAAAGCACGTTGAGCTTAAAAAAGCACTTCGACTCTGCTCAGTGTGACACTTATTTCAAAACCGAACACTAAAAAACTACTGTATCTTAGAAGCCAGCAAATAAATAACCGCCATTCTAATCGCAACACCATTTTCCACCTGATTCAAAATCACTGAATGATCAGAATCAGCCACTTCAGAAGTAATTTCTACTCCTCTGTTGATTGGTCCTGGGTGCATGATTACGATTTCTTTTCCTAGCGAATCCAAAAGCGGTTTATCTACTCCGTATTGTTGTGCGTACTCACGTGTTGATGGGAAGAAATTCACATCCATACGTTCGTTTTGTACACGAAGCATATTCGCTACGTCGCACCATTCCAAAGCTTTTCTTAAATTCGGTTCAACTGTAACACCAAGCGATTCAATATATCTTGGAATCAACGTTTTTGGCCCGCAAACTTTTACTTCAGCGCCTTGCATCTGCAAAGCATATATGTTGGATAAGGCAACTCTTGAATGCAGAATATCACCTACAATAACTACTTTTTTTCCTGCAACATCTCCCAATTTTTCTCTGATAGAATAACTGTCTAACAAAGCCTGAGTTGGATGTTCGTGCGCTCCGTCTCCAGCATTTACGATGCTTGCTTTAACGTTTTTTGATAAAAAATAAGCCGCTCCGGGATTAGAGTGGCGCATTACAACCATATCCACTTTCATCGAAAGGATATTGTTTACAGTATCAATCAAGGTCTCTCCTTTTTTAACGGATGATTGAGCTGCAGAAAAACTGATTACATCAGCAGATAAACGTTTCTGCGCTAATTCAAAAGAGAGTTTGGTTCTGGTACTGTTTTCGAAGAAAATATTGGCAATGGTAATATCTCGTAATGAAGGAACTTTTTTAATCGGTCTATTAATGACTTCTTTAAAATGATCTGCCGTTTCAAAAATCAGGTTAATATCATTCTCGTTGATATATTTTATTCCTAATAAATGATTTACGCTTAATTCTTTCATTTGTATTGTTTATTTGTTTAATCGTTGAATTGTTTAATCGTTTTTTTTTCAAATCGCTTAATCGGTGTTATTACCGATTAAACAATTAACCGGTTAACCGATTAAACTTAATTCGTAACTAAGTGAACAACATCTTCACCATCATTTTCTTTCCAGCTTACAATTACTTTTTCACCATTAATAGCATCAACCTGACGACCTCTGTAATCGGGCTGAATTGGTAAATGACGGCTGAAACGTCTGTCAATTAAAACCAATAATTCAATTTCTGAAGGTCTTCCAAAAGATTGAATCGCAGTTAAGGCAGAACGAATGCTACGTCCCGTAAACAAAACGTCATCGATAAAAATGACTTTTTTGTCTTCGACTATAAAATTGATTTGGGTTTTATTGGCTTCAAGCGGTTTATCAGTACGACGGAAATCATCTCTAAAAAAAGTGATGTCCAGATATCCTAAAGAAATTTCAGGAACCTTGTATTCCTTTTCTAATATTTGTTTTAAACGTTCAGCTAAAAAAACGCCTCTTGGCTGAATTCCCACTAAAATAGTTTCAGAGAAATCAAGATGTTTTTCGATTAACTGGCAAGCCAAACGATGGAGTATGATAGTAACTTCTTTCGAATTAAGTAATACTTTTTGACTCATAAGTGATTGTAATGTTTGGTTGCGCAAATATACGGAATCTGATTTTATTTGTTGGGGTGTTGAGGATTGAAATATATTTTTTTTGATTTGGTAATCAATTACAGATAAAATCATATTTTAGCAAAGTCACTGTTAATCAAAACAAAAAATGCTTAATTCGATTAAATATTTCTTCTTTATTTTAGTTCTAATGGCTTCTTGCAAAGAGTCTTCAAATTCAAAAAGCGAAAAATCTAAAATAGATTATAACATCGCTTTAGAATTTATAAATGAATACAACAAAGAATTTTTTAACCCAACATCAGGAAGTATAGACTGGCTCACCAAAAGTAAATATGCTTCAAAAAATTTAATTGAAAACTATAAACAATTACAACACAATGCAGAAATCGCAGATCCAGAACTTGGATTAGATTTTGATCCAATTCTAGATGGACAGGATTCTGATGAGAAAGGATTTGAAATTAAAAAAATAGACTCAATAAATAATTACGTAATTGTTCGTGGAAAATCACTTCAAGATTATGAAATTACTATAAAGCTAATTGAAAATAATGGTAATACTCTGGTTGAAGGTGCAGGAGTATTAAATATTTTAAAATCTAAACTCAAAAAGTAAAATGATATTTTCTTGTCACTAATAATAACAATTTATAATGAAAGAAAATAACTTAAAGTTTCTAACAAAACCCAAAAACATATTTTTATTAGACAGCTTTGGAGCTTTACTAACAACTATACTGCTCTATTTTATCCTTAGAAATTTCAATGATTTTTTTGGGTTATCTAAAACCGTTTACGAATACCTTTCATTCATTGCTCTATTTTTTTTCATTTACTCCATCAGCTGTTATTTTTTCGTCAAGCAGAATTGGAAATCGTTTTTAAAAATAATCTGTACTGCTAATATACTTTATTGTCTTTTGACTTTAGGCGTAATCCTATATAACTACGAAACTATTTCAGTTTATGGCATTGTTTATTTTCTAACAGAAATATTTTTTATTATCGGGCTTGTCATTTTAGAAATCAAAATTATAATCTCCAAATCCTAAAACATTTCCAAAAAATTCTATAACACATTTCGCTGATTCCTGAAGTAATTTTAAGTATCAATTTAAAATATCAGAGTCATGCAAAATAAAATACTAAGATTGTTAATGGTATTTGTAATACTGTTTTCATTTACAAGCTGTGAAGTTATAGGAGACATTTTTAAAGCCGGAATGGGATTCGGGATATTTATCGTAATTTTTATAATTGCGATTATTATCTGGATTTTCGCCAAAATGTTCGGAAGCAAATAAGACATAAAAATCCTCGCTATGCAAATAGCGGGGATCTTTTTTTTGCCACGAATTACACAAATTATCACAAATTTAATTCGTGGAAATTCGTGCAATTCGTGGCTATATTTTTTACATACAAAAAATCCCAAATTCACAGAAATTGGAATTTGGGATTTTAATATATTGGAATTTCAAAAATTAAAGATTGTACATCTTCTTTCTTTGTTCTTGAATTTTTTCATCATCAAGATATTCGTCAAATGTCATGTAACGATCGATAACTCCGTTTGGTGTCAATTCTACGATTCTGTTACCAACAGTTTGCGCGAACTCGTGGTCATGTGTTGTGAAGATTACAGAACCTTTAAAGTTTTTCAATGAGTTGTTGAAAGCTGTAATAGACTCCAAATCTAAGTGGTTTGTTGGCTCATCAAGCATTAAAACATTTGCACGCTCCATCATCATTCTAGACAACATACAACGTACTTTTTCTCCTCCCGATAAAACTCTTGAAGTTTTAAGAGCTTCTTCTCCAGAGAAAATCATTTTTCCTAAGAAACCTCTAATAAATACCTCATCACGCTCTTCTTCTGTTTTAGCATACTGACGTAACCAATCAACTAAAGTCAAATCGTTTTCGAAATATTTGTGGTTTTCAGCTGGCAAATACGCTTGGTTAGTTGTAATTCCCCAATCGAAAGTTCCTGAATCTGCTTTTTGTTCACCGTTTAAGATTTCGTAGAAAGCAGTTGTTGCACGTGAATCTTTAGAGAAAAGAACGATTTTATCGCCTTTTGCCATATTCAAATCAACATCTTTAAACAGCACTTCTCCGTCTACAGAAGCAGATAAGTTTTCTACATTCAAAATCTGATCTCCAGCTTCACGATCTTGATCGAAAATAATCGCAGGGTAACGACGGCTAGATGGTTTGATTTCGGCAATATTCAATTTCGAAATCATTTTTTTACGAGAAGTTGCTTGTTTAGATTTCGCCACGTTTGCACTAAAACGACGAATAAATTCTTCCAACTCTTGTTTCTTCTCTTCTGCTTTTTTGTTCTGCTGCGCACGTTGTTTTGCCGCTAATTGGCTAGACTCGTACCAGAACGTATAGTTTCCTGAGTAGTGGTTGATTTTTCCGAAATCAATATCAGAAATATGTGTACAAACCGCATCCAAAAAGTGACGGTCGTGAGATACAACAATTACAGTGTTTTCGTAGTTTGCTAAGAAGTTTTCTAACCAAGCGATTGTCTCGAAATCCAAATCGTTGGTAGGCTCATCCATAATCAGCAAATCAGGATTTCCGAAAAGTGCCTGCGCCAAAAGCACACGTACTTTCATTTTTCCTTCCATATCTGCCATTAAAGTATAATGATCTGCTTCTGTGATTCCTAAGTTAGATAACATTGCTGCAGCATCAGAATCAGCGTTCCATCCGTTCATTTCTTCAAACTGAACTTGTAACTCCCCTATTCTGTCTGCATTAGCATCATTATAATCTAAATAAAGTTCATCCATTTCTTTTTTAACAGCGTACAGAACTTTATTTCCCATTAAAACGGTTTCCAAAACAGTATGCTCGTCGAACATGTTGTGGTTCTGGTTTAAAACCGACATACGTTTTCCTGGCTCTAAATGAATATGACCAGAAGTTGGATCAATATCACCTGAAATTACTTTTAAGAAAGTAGATTTTCCTGCTCCATTTGCTCCAATAACTCCGTAAATATTTCCGTGAGTAAACGTAGTATTTACTTCGTCAAATAAAATCCTTTTACCAAACTGAACTGATAAATTATTGACTGTTAACATGAATGTCTTTTTAATTAATTTGGTGCAAAAGTACGGAAAAAGGTTCAGAGTTGCAAAGGCGCATAGAGGCAAAGTTTTTTTATGCTGATGAAGATTTCTCGCAAAGTCGCGAAGGCGCAAAGTTTTGTTTTTTTGACGATGATTATTGCGTGATATTGTCATTTCGACGAAGGAGAAATCTTCCCAAGAAACTCCGTCCCTATAATTGCTAATCTTTGTCGAGCTACTTGTGGAGATTTCTCCTTCGTCGAAATGACAAAAATGGGTATACTTTGCTCAAAAAACTTTGCGCCTCTGCGTCTTTGCGAGATTTAATTATAAATTACTTTCCTTTGCTAGTGCCACTTCTAAACTTTCAAAATTAGGAAGAACTTTAGCAATCATTCCTTCTTTATTTATAATAAAATGTGTTGGAAATGAATTTAATTGCAACGATTCATTCATATAAACTTTCATGTCTGGAATTACAGAATATGAAAGCGGTTTTCTAGCCAAAAATGTTTTTAACTGTTCTACTGAATCTTCGGCTAGACTCATAAAAACAATATCGTTTCGGTCTTTGTATTCTGAAACTAATTTGTTGACTTGCGGAAATTCTCTAATGCATGGTGTGCAGTGAATGTACCAGCATTTTATTACGATGATTTTTCCTTTCATGGATTCGTTGGTTACCAGATTTCCGTCTAAATCTTTGAATGAGAATTGCGGAAAAGCGGTTCCTTCCATTTTATAATTTTTAAAAGCATCAAAACCAATTTGGTTAATTGTCGCTTTTATGCTTGTATCTGTTTTTGGCTGAATTTTGAATAGTTTATAAACATAAATATTCGCTTCAGATTTTAATCTAATTGGAATGTAGTTTTCGTTTGCTAATTTATCTAGAAAAGCCTCTTTTGAAATTTCTTTTGATGTAACATCCAAAGCTATAAAATCTCTAGAAAGCATGATGTTTCTACTTTGATAAGCAGACCAATCTGTATATGTTTTTTGAATTTGAATGGGATCTACTTCTGGATTTCCGAATTTAGTTTGGGCTGAACTTGTGAGGACGAAAAGGAATGTAATTAAAGTGATAAATTTCTGCATGGATTCTGAAACAATTGTATTTGATTTCAAAAATAGTGAAAGTTTTTTAACCGCAATCCCGATAGCTATCGAGAGCGAAGGTGTGCGCAAAGTTCGCAAAGTTTTAATTCTGTATTTGTCATCTTGACGAAGGAGAGATCACAATATTGTCTTTAAATCCTAATCAAAGAAAAGCTTTAATCATTAATTCTTTACAGATAAAAAAGAAATATCCATATAATATTCTTCCGGATTTAATGGATCAATTAAAACTTCAATTTCCTGAGGAATTACAATATCTTTAGGATCAAGCCAAATATCTTCACTTTCAAAAGCATAGGTCTTATTATTTGTAGAATCCAGCCATTTGCTACAAATAAAATAAGGATGACTGCTGTTGACAGTCACATGCATATTAAGCTGTAGTCCTTTAAATCTTGTCACAATGCGTTTGCCATTTTGCTGTAAAAAGTGTTTTTTCTTCCTCTTTAAATAATCGGATTTAAAAAATGAGAAGCTAACTAAAACGAAAACTGTTCCAAAAATTCCTGCAACTAATATTCCGAGATATAAAAAAAAGAAAGCATTTAATTTTGCTATTTTAGGATTGTTTGGATCGTACAAAACTTCAACTTTTTCACCTGGACTATAGTTTAACGGATTATTATTGCTATCAGGTCTAAATTGAATCTGTCTGCCCTCTTTTGTAATAAAAGATATAGTTGGACTATTGGTTTCTGCTTCATCTACCACAATACCCGGAACGGCACTTAACTTTTCTAAAAAAGTCTGTTTTTCTTGATAAATGTAAAAGGCTTGCGCCCATATTATCAAACCAATTATACAGAAAATATATTTCATAATAGAGATGCTATTTTTCATCTTACCTTGCATTTAAATATTACTGCAAAATACTTCTAAAAGAAATTAAAGAGCATTATATATTCCATTTTTTTATCAATACAAATAAAAAAACCCGACAATAGTATTGTCGGGTTCATAATGCGCTACTTGAGGCAAAAACCAAATAACAAATTACCTCAATTCACAGCATTTAAGAAATAAAAATTAGGTTAAAAAATAAATAACCAAACTCAATTTTAACCGTCCCAATTTTCTTATTTCTAAATTTTCAATTCTTTTATTTTAGTTTAAAAAGTTCATTACTTTCAATGACTTTTTGTGTCCAGATTTATCTGTTACGATCACAACAAAAATCTGTTTGCTAGCAAAACTTGGGCTATTTAGCAGTACTTCTTTGTTGTTCTGAATATTTCTATGACTTGTAACAGTTTGTCCTATCGTATTAAATACATCAACTTGAGCAATATCTCCTGTGTCATTAGCAACAGATAGTGTATTATTTCTAAAATAAGCAACAGTTGCATTACTCTCAGGCGTAATATCTTCTACAACCAATGTTTTTGCTGTGCCTTGCGATGCAAAATAAGCTGCATATGCTTTAGACAATTCAGATGAATTTCCGCAAGAAGAGGCATCCCAGTTTACAGACCAAGTCATTAACCCTCTTAAAGAAGGATATGGACCGCCTGGCTGCATCGTGTATGTTCTTCCAGAAAAATTGGTTCCGTTTCTTAAATAATCCATAGCATTAATTCCTTCTGTTGGAGTTAGATATCCGCTACCTGCTGCACTTGGACAAGCTGGCAATGCAATAAGAACTTTTGAAGCTGGCAAGCCATCAAAATGCATTCCTGTTGAAGCAATGTTATATCCTTTTATGATCATATCAGTTAAGGCTGTAACCATGTTTGCTTTCTTAGCCGTGCCATAATATTGACCGTCTAATCCGTTTTCTCCTCCTGTATTATACAATTGTACCGCTAACAAATCCAATTCGTTACGCAAGTTTTGAATAATAGGCAAGAACGAACCGAAAGTATCCGTATAAGTCGTATATCCTCCTTGCACATATTGTGTTTCTGGAGCTGCAGTCAATAAGAATCCAGGACCATAGTACGCTTTTAATTCTTTAAAAGCATCTACTACGTTTTTCAATCTTGGATAAGCAGAAATACCCGCATAAGAAATATCTCTTAAACCTCCTGCGCTAAAATTCATAGATCCGCCTTCAAAATCAATATCAACTCCATCAAATTGATATTCATCAATAATCGCTTTTAAACCATTAACGAAAATATTTTTCTGAGTTACATTCTCGAGAACAACGTGACCATTTTGACCTCCAATAGAAACAATAACAGGAACACCGCTATCTCTTAAAGTTTTGATATCATTTTTCAATAATTGCTTATCGAAAACGCCATTGGTCAAATATCTAGCGTCATTTGTAGTTAATATTGGTGTATAACCATCACGATTAACTGTTTCTACGAAAGAATAATCCACAACATTAAACTTACTTCCCTTTATTTGAGAAAAATATAAAAATGGAGCTGAAGTATTTTCCCAAGAATGCGCATATCCTAAAATAATTTTAGACGGAAGCGGAATAAATCTATTACCACTTATTGTAGCAATTTTAATAGTATTGTTTAAAGTAGTCACAGCAGCTTTATTATCTGTTGCTTTGATTACAATTGGATAATCCTGATAAGCAGTTGGCGTAAAATTGTACGTATAAGTATTATTTGTACCAGCTGTCATATTAAATGTACCGCCGTTTATGGTAATGGTAACACCAGAAACTGTTCCGTCGCTGTCAACAGCTGTAACTGAAATTGGCACCGCTTGGAAAGAACTTTGATATACGGTTGTATTTGATGGCGAATTCCAAGTAATTACAGCTAATGTATTTGGACAGTTTGCACCTGAACAAGTTAATGTAAAAGTATAAGTTTTTGAATCTGTTTGTCCGTTTGAAGCAGTCGCTGTAACCGTTAAGGTATGAGAAACTCCAAACTGATTGGCAACTGGTGTCCAAACTGATGTATAAGTTCCTGATGAATTAGTAGCACTTATAGTTTGTCCGTCTAAACTAAATACAACAGATGAGATTGTAGTCGCATCTGCGGCACTTAATCCAACAGTTGCCACAAAATTAATTGATGATCCTAAGTTTATAGCTATCGACGAAGCTGTTGGAGCTGTAATGGCAACCACTGGCTTAGTCACAACTGTTGTTTGTGTATTGAAATTATAAACCGTTGGCGTTGTTGGAACTGCGAAGTTTGCCAAGTTATTTGGGTAATAAGCTACTTCCCCATTTTGCCAAGAATTTAATTTCAAGCTTAGAATTTGTGTATAACCTGCTACAACTGAATTATCGAAAGTATAATTTCCTGATGCATCTGTTGTTGCCAGAACGCTTTTCCAGTTGTGTGTGTTGTCTGTCCAAGGTAAAACAATTTCCACTTTGGCATTTGCTACAGGCGTAGAACCATTTTTCACAGTTCCGCTGATTAAGTTTGTCGCTGCCGCTAATGCTGCTTTAGCCGTTGAACTTGTATTAAAGTTGTAAACTGTTGGAGTTGATGGAACAGGAAAGTTTACCAAATTATTTGGGTAATAATTTACTTCTCCATTTGACCAAGTATTTAATTTTAAACTTGTAATGGTTGTATAACCGTCTGTAACAGAATTATCAAAACTGTATTTTCCTTGTGCATCCGTTGTTGCCAAAACACTTTTCCACGGATGTGCATTATCTGTCCATGGCAAAACGATTTCTACTTTTGCACCTGCAACAGGAATAGTTCCGTTTTTAACTGTTCCGCTAATTTTACTTGTAGTTGTTGCAACATCTTGAGTAAAATTCAATGTTTTATTAGCATTCAAATTAGAATATACTGTTGAAGCTGGTGTAAATGTTTGACCTGTTAAAGCAGCCGTTACGGTATAAGTTCCACCTGAAGCTAAAGTCAATGAATAAGCTCCGCTTGAATTGGTTGTCGCAGTAACATTTCCAGCTGTAGAAGATGCAGTAACTGTTACACCAGAAACTGGAGCACTTCCGTTAAGAACTGTTCCGCTTACAGTATACGTTACCACTGCTGCTCCTTGAGTGAAATTCAATGTTTTGTTGGCATCAATTGCATTGTAAACTGTTGATGCTGGAGTATAAGAGAATCCAGATTTTGCAGCGGTAACTGTAAAGTTTAAACCAGCTGTTAATCCTGCTACGCTATAAGCTCCACTTGCATTTGAAACTCCTGTTAATGTTGTAGTTCCAGAAACTGCAGAAACTGTTACACCAGAAACTCCTGTTGTTCCGTCTAGAACGGTTCCGCTTACAGTATAAGCTGGCTGTGATCCATTGATTGTAACGCCTGTCTGATTGACTGTAACATTCGTTAAACTTACAGGAACAAAAGTATAACTAGCTTTTGCTGCTGTTAACGAATAGTTTTGCCCAGAAGTTAAATTGTTGAATGTGAAATTTCCTGTTGCAGAAACTACTGTCTGAATTACTGCATTGCTTGCATTTCGCAATTCAACTGTAACGTTTGTAACTAAAGTTGCTCCGTTTTTAACAGAACCCGCAATACTTACAGTTCCTGGAACAACGCTACCAAATGAAGTATCGACTTGGTTTAATAATGAATTTGGAATTGCACCTCTCGTATCTTGAGATAATTCCCAAATCATACCTCCCGCTAAGTTTCTAGATTTTATATACTGAACTTTTAAGTCCATTGACTGTTTATCTTCGTAAGAAATAAACTCTTTTCTAGTAGCATTATATAAATAAGGAACTTTTGTAGTGTTATCCCAATATCTCACCCATCCTGCCGAAGCTGCACTTGCAGTAACCTGCATTGTATTTGGATCTAAATAAGCATGCGAATTGGTAACTGGATTTCCGACTAAATCGCAGATTTCGATACTTCCAGATTTTTCACAAGCCCCAGAACCATCCCATGTTCCTGTTGGGTTTTGTGGGTTCGTACATCCAGGAACTACATATCTTGGTGCTGAAACAAACAATCCGTTTGTAGAATTTGCAGCAACGTTATCGAACTTTTTTCCGTAGAAAGGCAATCCCATGATTAATTTATTCGCAGGAAAACCAATTACATTTAAATATTGATTCGTCAATTCGTCTAATGATTCAGATTGTGCTGCACCATACAATGGATCATTTGGATTTCCGCTTGCATATAGAGGAGCATTGTAACAGGTTTTATCATACCAGTTACCTCCAAAATCATACCCGAAATAAGTAATGTAATCACAATAAGTCGAAATGTCTTCTGTCATTCCGTATTGTGCTCTGTTGTTTGGTCCTAAATACTGTTTAGCAACATTTCTAACATTGTTACCAGCAGCAATTGTAACCAATTTATTTGGCATTGCCTGACGCATTGCTTTTAATAAAAGCACTAAATTTTTATTATCGTCTGGGCTATATTTTTGTGGAGGAACAGGCGCACCATTTACTATTTCTGTACCGTCAGTTCCGCCAGAAAGTGGATATTCCCAGTCGATGTCGAAACCATCAATAAACGGATATGTAGTAATGAAGTTTGCCATATCTGCTGCTAAAGCCGCTCTTGCTACAGGACTTGCAGCAATTGGAGAAAGATCTTGACCTTTTGTCCAGCCTCCCACAGAGATTAAAATTTTTAAATGAGGATACTTTTCTTTCAATTTCATTAAATCATAAAAATTTCCTTTTACTGGTGCATCCCACGGAATTCCACCTTCCATATGCTCATAATCAGCATAAGTGTCCAAACATTTTAATTTTGTATTCTCAGGATGTGCGGGATCATAAGTTGTCCCATAAAAAGAATAATTTAAATGCGTCAATTTACTTCCATCGATTTTCGGAACATTAAAGTCCCGAGCATAAATAGACCATTGCGCATAATACCCTACTACTTTTTTTCCGTGGGCTGGTTGTGCCAACGCAAGTAAGGGAAACAGTAACAAAAAGAGCAATCTGTAATAATGTTTCATAATTAATAAATATTAGTTAATAGAAAATAAGTAATTGGGCCACAGCTGCGTTACGCTTCTGGGTTTCGCTCAACCGCAGGTTGGAAGGCTGCTGTCGATTGGAAATAAACTCAAATTAAATTCTATAGATAAATATTACTATTACTGATTTTTACATAATCATTAGCCAATAGTAGTGATTGATATTTATTTATAATTTTTTAAAAAATTAATCTTAAATACAAATGATAAATTTGGGACGACTCATCAATCTATACTCTTTTATTGTCATGTTTTGTTGTATTCTTTCTATTTGGTTTTTTAAAGGTTAATACTCCGTTATTGGTTATTGTTTATATTAATTATTATTGATAACATCTGATATATCGTTCTAAAAAAAGGCTTCAAAATTGTAATTACCCCTGCCATAAATATGGCAGAGATAATCAACACTCTAAAAAAACATTAGTAACTCAAAAACGTACTAAATACTAATTCAAATCCAACTCTAAATTAATTTCTTTAAACTCTCATATACAGACAGTTCTACATCTGCATGATCTTTTGTATTGCATTGTTCAATCAATTTTTTCAGATCTGCCGGCGCTAAAGTTGATTTATTATCTAAAACCAATAACAATTCCTGAGAAGCATCATTTAGTTTTTTAGACAATGGTAATATTGGTTGCACCAATGGCGCATTACTGCTTAATTCTGTTAATCCTTTGTGAACTGCAATCCACTTCGTAAAAAATGCAGCTACTTTGGCTTTGTTATCTGCCGACTTATTTCCTAAATATTGGCTTACCGCTGCATCAAATGCAAGAGCATCTTTTGCGTCTGGCCCGCAAGCGTCTGCAAATAAGGTAAACGGAGAATACATTTGGTATTCTGTTCCGCCTTTATTTCTAGTATATCCTTTCAATGGTTCACTTACATAAGAGAACTCCTCCAATGATTTGATGTCTTGATTGTTTGCAATATTTCTTAAAATCACATCTTTGTTTCGGATATGTGTAATACCCAATTCTTCCAATCTAAAAGAAATATTTTCTAAGCGTTTACGCATATTCTCAACATCAACAACATCTTCTGCCGACCACAATCTTTCTGCAATTGCTGCAGTTCTTGGCCAAATTCTTGAATCAATAGTTGTCGGTGTGGCCAATTCTGTCCACATTGTCGCTTCTCCACCTAGAATTCTTGCTTTTTCGTCACTAGTTAAATTAGCTCCTTTTGGCATTGGGTCGTTTAGGTAATGGCTTGCAATTGGATACATCAAATCGATATAATATCCGTTTGATAAAACTGTTTTATATCCTTTTTTAACAGCATCTACAAGAGATTGTCCTGCTGGCATTCCTTCGTTTGGACCTCTCCAAGAATGCACAATAGCTTCTTTTGATAAATCTTTAGTCAAAATTTCTTCCCACCCCATCAACTGTTTTCCGTGTTTCTTTAACATCGGAGCTAACTGCATTGTAAAATACGTCTGCAGTTCGTGGTTGTTTTTTAAATTATGTTTCTTTTTGAATTCCTGAATTTTAGGATTTGCATCCCAATCTTTTCCTTCGTTTTCATCTCCTCCAATGTGGAAATAAGCTCCTGGAAACAACGGACAAACCTCATCAAAAACTTCGCTTAATAATTGATATGTTTTAGGATTTGAAGGATCTAATGTTGGTGAAAAAATACCAGCATTTCTTTCAATTCCATAGGTAGCGATTGCTGTACCTTGAATATTTTTTTCGGATGTTCCTCCTGTCAGCGTAATCACTTTGCTTCCAATTTCTGGATAAGCTGTTAATATTGCAGATCCGTGACCTGGAACATCTATTTCTGGAACAATTAAAATACCACGCTCATCGGCATATTTTACGATATTTTTAATTTCCTCTTGTGTGTAATACATTCCATCTGAAGCTACTTGCGTAAACCTTGGATGTTTTTTCATTTCGATTCTCCAACCTTGATCGTCAACCAAATGCCAATGGAAAACATTCATTTTCATTGCGGCCAATGCATCAATATTTCTCTTAACTACATCAATAGGCTGAAAATGTCTTGAAACATCCATCATTAAACCTCTCCATGTAAATCTTGGAAAATCTGCAATTTTTGAAACTGGAAAATAAAATGTTTTTGAATTGTTCTGAAGCATTTGCAATAATGTCTCCAAACCATGTAATGCTCCTAAATCGCTTGAAGCATTCAATGTAATTTTGTTTGAAGTAATATCTAAATGATAACTTTCGTCTTCATACAAACCAATTTTACCGCTTTTGGTACAATTAATTTGTAATTCTGCATTTGGAACTTCATTTAGCTTTTCAATAAAACCTTGTTCGAAAAATATACCTGTTCTACCATCTAAACGGCGCAAAAAACGAGTTACTCCTCCAAAAATTCTTGGATTTGGATTTCCTGTAATGTTTACTTTAAAATTTTTGCTTAAATTAAAATTACCGTCATTAATAACAACATTCTGAGGCCAAGGCATAAGGTTCAGCTGCTCTTTCTGGACTTGAGCTCCTGCCGATATACCTGCAAATAATAGTACAAATAGATATTTCATTTTTCTTTTTTTTGGTTGGATAGTTTTTAAATAAGTATCCTAATAATTTATATAAAAAAACAAAACTCAGAATGATTTCAGCTTTTACCTCACTTTTGCAATGAGATCAATCTGAATTTTGCTATTTGATTCATTAAAAAACGAATCGAATTTTTTTAGTAATCAAAACGTTTAAAGGCTTCAATCGCTTCGTATTCAGCCAAACCTAGTTCATCATATAATACGGCTGTGTTTTTATTTCGATCTTCTGCCCTAACCCAGAATTCACGAGAATCATTTCCTTGAAACATCACCCTATCTTTTTGAGACTGGTGGTGTAAAATGGCATGACGTTTTAATAAAACTTCAGACGGACTTAACGGAACAGCCATATCAATTTCATGAATATCCCATTCGTGCCAAGCACCTCTGTACAACCATAACCAGCAATCATTCATATACGGTTCTGGTTTAAGTTCTTTTAATGCAGCGAAAATGGCATTTAAACAAACCTCATGAGTTCCGTGCGGATCAGCAAGATCTCCAGCAGCAAAAACCTGATGTGGTTTTATTTTAGCAATGATATCTTTTACAATCGCAATATCTTCTGGTCCTAACGGATTTTTTTTAACCTGCCCTGTTTCATAAAAAGGAAGATCTAAAAAGTGCGTATTCTCATCTTTCAGTCCGATGTATCTTGTTGCTCCGTAAGATTCTCTTCTTCTAATCAATCCTTTTAATTTTCGAACTTCCAAAGAATCGATTTGATTTTCAGACTTGTTATTCAAAAACTCAATAACCGATTTGAAGTTGATATCTGCTTGACCTTCTCCAATAAAATCACTGGCTACTTCTGCAAATTTTAACGCTTCATCATCTGAAACTGCGATATTTCCTGAAGTCTGGTACACTACATGAACATCGTGTCCTTGTTTGATTAGCTTAGAAAATGTTCCTCCCATAGAAATCACATCATCATCTGGGTGCGGACTAAAAAGAATTACTCTCTTTTTTGCCGGATTTGCCCTTTCTGGACGAAATGAATCATCTGTGTTTGGTTTTCCTCCTGGCCAACCAGTAATAGTATGCTGTAGGATATTAAACATGTTAATGTTCATATCATAAGCAGAACCTTCTTGAGCCAAAAGATCAGACATTCCGTTATTGTTATAATCACGGTCAGTCAATTTTAAAATAGATTGTTTTGTTTTTTGACAAAGCCAAACAATTGCTTTACTTTTTAATTCAGGAGTCCAAAGACATTCGCCTACTAACCAAGGCGTTTTGAAACGAGTTAATTCTGATGCTGCTGACTGATCTAAAACAAAGGTTGCATTGGGATGGTTTTGTAAAAATGTAGCAGGAACTTCTGAACTGATATCTCCTTGAATAGTTCTTTTGATAATATCGGCTTTGTTTTGTCCCCAAGCCATCAAAACAATACGTTTTGATCTCATAATGGTCGAAACCCCCATTGTTATGGCACGTTTCGGCACATTATCTATACCGTTAAAAGCAGATGAAGCATCGACTCTTGTGATATGATCTAAGGTAATAATTCTTGTTCCTGAATTGATGTGAGAACCAGGCTCGTTAAATCCAACGTGTCCTGTTCTACCAATTCCAAGCAATTGAAAATCAAGACCGCCAGCGTTTTTAATATTCATTTCATAATCGATACAATATTGATTAATTTCATCAATTCCCACTGTACCATCAGGAATATTAATATTTTCAGGTTTGATATCAATATGATTAAAAAGATGTTCATGCATGAAATAATGATAGCTCTGATTGTTTTCCTTAGTCATTGGATAATATTCATCCAGATTAAAGGTGATTACATTGCTAAAACTTAGTCCTTCTTCTCTGTGCATTCTCACTAGTTCCTCATAAACTTTGATAGGAGAAGAACCTGTTGCCAGACCTAAAACACAAGGTTTATTTTTTTCTTGCTTAGATCTAATTAGCTGCGCAATTTCATGCGCCACAATTACAGAAGCTTCAATAGAATTTTTGAAGATTTCGTTATGAATTTTCTCAAAACGAGTTTCTTCAAATTTCCCAGCGCTTTTGTAACTAATATCAGGTTTTATTTCTAAAGCACTTTTCATTTTTTCCTTTTTTGTAGTATTTACCATTTTGGTTTTAAGAATGGTATAAACAGCTTTCACCATCTATACCATACCACTAACCAAACTTAATATTCCATTTTTTTTCTAGAATTTGTTTACTCCAGTATCCCACCAAAGTCTTGTTGCTCCAGTATCAGGACCTCCTAAAAGCTGAACACCTTGCGCGTAACCTGTTGGATTCGAAGTTTTCTCATTTACATAGAAATTCAATCTTCTTACAAAAGTTCCATTAGGAATTTTTCCTCCAGAGAAGTTATTTGCTGGCAAGAATAATTTTGGATATCCAGTTCTTCTTGTCTCAGCCCAAGCTTCTTGACCGTCAGGGAAACCAGCGATCCATTTTTGAGTAATAATTTTTTGTAGTTTAACTTCATTAGAAGCCGATTCTGACCATTTTACTGTCACTAAATTTTGCGCTGCAATATTATTCGCTGCATTTAATGGGTCAGTAAAGTTTGCTGGCATTGAAGTATCGTCATTAATGTAAGTAGACGCATCACCTGCTGCTAACTGAGCAAATGAAACTGCAATTCCTGCTTCGTAAAGTGACTGAGCAGATCCACCAACATTCCATCCTTTTAATGCTGCTTCAGCTTTTAAGAAATAAGATTCAGATGCATTAAACCAAGGAATCAAATTATTCTCAACGATTGGTCCAACTTTAGAGAATAAATCAGCTTTTGCTGTTCTATAATTAGCATCAACTAAAGTTCCCATTCTAATACCTTGATAAACACCTCCAGTAGCTTTATGGAAAAATACATCTCTTCTTGGATCATTATAACCATTCATAATAGATGTAATTGCTCCACCTGCATTGATATCTGCCCAAGGACCAGTGTATGTTTTAACAGGATGCTCAGCAATATAAGCCATATTATCAGCATTAGAAGTAATCACTCCTAATCCAGCCAATGCCGCTTCTCCTTCAGCTTTTGCTTTTACAGGATCAATATTAGAAATACGCAATGCTAAACGTAATCTTAAAGAGTTAGCAAATTTTACCCATTTCTGAATATTTCCAGATGCAGTAGTTCCGTCTGTTGCGTCTCCTGCCGCAAAGAAAGTTGCAGAAGCATCTGCCGCTTTTGGAGTTAAAATATCAATCGCAGTTTTTAACTCTGTAAAAAATTGATCATAAACCGCTTTTTGAGAATCATAAGGAGTTGATCCATCAGCATTTCCAAAACCTGAATATACGATTGGTCCGTAATAATCTGTTGTTTTATGCATTGCATAAACTTTTAAGATTAAAGACCAAGCATAAAACTGAGGATATTTTTCTTTTGTTAATTTCTCAAGATTATAAGCATTTACCATCTCCTTTTGGTACTTCTGAACCCATTCAGCACCATTCCATCCATCCAAAAGCGCATATGTTGAGTTATTTGCGTTTCCTTCAAAATCATGAGGTGTTCCCATGTATCCTGAAAAGATATCGGCATTTAAGTTAAATTGAATATCTCCCTGCCAATCATCGGCAACCAAGATATACATTCCTCTCTGCATTGTTTTAAGAGGCGCTTTAACTTGGTTAAAATCTTGTTCCAATTGTTCGTTGCTAAAGCCACTCTCATTGGTGTTTATATCTTCAAAGTCACCTGTACAGCTCCCTAATGCAAGAGCTAAAACTGAACCTAATATTAATAATTTATTTTTCATCTGTGAATTTTTATCGTTAATTAAAATCATTTTTATTGATTTATAAGCCACCCCATTCAAGGGTTTAATTGTTTGCTATTTTACATTATTTCTACATTCAATCAACAAACAAGAGTCTTACAACAACCAGAAGGTTTTGTCCTTTTATTAGTTATTTTAGAAAGTTAAATTCAAATTAACACCAATACTTCTTGTTGAAGGCAATCCGAAAATATCAACACCTTGCAATCCTTCTCCCGAACTTAATGTTACGTTTGGATCAAACGGAGCATCTTTGTAGAAGAAAAATAAGTTTTTACCAACAAGAGAAACATTCACTGCTTTGAAGATTGTAGTTTTACTGAAATCAAAAGTATATCCAAGAGAAAGCTCTCCTAATTTAACATTTGTTGCTTTGTACATATACTCTCCAGTAGCACCAGCTCTATCTCCAACTGAACTATAGTAATTCTGCGCAGACATTGTAGTTACCGGAACTCCGTTTGCATCAATTGCATCTACCTTAATTCCTCCCGCAGCTCTTGCATCTCCACTAGCTTTAGATACACCATAAGAATCAAGCATTGCTTCTGTCATACTCATTACATTACCACCAAATCTTCCATCAATAAGCACATTTAAGAATATTTTTTTGTATTTGAAAGAGTTTGAAAAACCTAGCATAAAATCAGGGTTTGAACTTCCCATGTCTACCCAGTCCGTTTTTTGAACTCTAACATCATTTCCAGAACCAGCAAGCAACATTTGACCTTGTGCATTTCTCAAAATATTCTTCCCTTGAATCGTTCCGAATGGCTGTCCTTCTTTCATAACGTATCTGTAACTATTTGGATCACCATTAGTCAAGATAACTGTATTAAGTTCTCCATTAGCACCTGTACCTAAATCAAGTACTGTATTTTTATTTGAAGCATAATTCAATCCAAGATCCCAAGAGAAATTCTCATTTTGAATTGCTTTAGCAGTTACTGTGATCTCAAAACCTTTATTTTCAATACTTCCTGCATTAAATGCATAGTTAGTATATCCTGTAGTATTTGGGATTGGTGCTGGAGACGTGATTAATTGATTTTTAGTTTCGTTATGGTAGTAAGTAAAATCAAATCCTATTCTATTGTTTAAGAATCTCCATTCTGTACCAAATTCATAAGAATTTTGCATTTCTGGCTTCAAAGAAGTTCCTGGTTGTGGACCAACTATTGGAGGTGTAAGAATACCACCAACTAAAGTATTTACTGGTGAAGTTAAGAAAGGAGAAATATCATTACCCACTTGAGCAAATGAAGCTCTAACTTTTGCATAGCTAATCGCCTCAGGGAATGATACCATTTGGCTTAAGACAGCTGATAGACCTACTGAAGGATAAAAGAAACTTAAATTATCTGTATTTACCAAAGTTGATGACCAGTCATTTCTTCCAGTCAAATCAAGATAAATCATGTCTTTGTATCCAATAGTTGCACTTGCAAAAAGTGATTGAACTTCTTTTTTACCTCCAATAGTATGAGCATTTCTTTCTGCAGATACAAAGTTTCCTGTACTAAACCAATTTGCATATACAAGTCCATTTTTTTGACCTGAATCGCTGATGTAAGCATCATTGATCGTAGATTTTGTGATACTCGTACCAAGGTTAGCACTGAATGAAAAATCTTCACTGAATTTTGTATTGATAGTAGCAATTAAATCTCCATACAATTGATCACTTTCACTATCTGAATAAATATATCTACCTGTAGATGGTGCCAATGTTTCATTTGTACCAGCATACATTCTCTTATCAAAAATATTATCAAATTTATTATAACCACCTCTTGCTTTAATACTCAACCAATCAGTTGCTTTATATGTAATAGCTGCAGAAGTAATTAACGATTGGTTTTTATCAATAGATTGATTTCTGTTTAAGATCCAACCTGGATTTTGAATAATATCCGAAGTTTGAGAAGGCCATCTTTGAGTCATCAAGTTTCTTGCTGGATCAAATACTTCAAAGTTTTTATAGTAATCGTTAAAATCATTTCCTCTTGGAAATAAATAAACTCCAGTCAATGGGTTGAAGTACAATCCGTTTGTTGGTTTATTTATAATTTTTTGCTCTGCATAAGATATCGCACCATCAATAGTTACTTTATCATCAAATAATTTAACGCTTTGACGAAGTGCAATGTTATTTTTCTTAAACTCGTTTGTTGGAATTACACCGTCAACTTTAGTGTTTGCATAAGTAAGACTAGTTGACATTTTATCAGATCCACCATTTACAGATACAGAGTTGATCATAGTAAGACCTGTATTGTAAAAATCTTTTACGTGGTCAGGAGAATTTTTAGGATCACCCCAAGTTTTGTCAGATGATGGCGCTGCACCATAACTAGTTTGAAATTTAGGTAATGAAACTACATTATCAACAAATACACTCGCGTTATAAGACGCTGTTACATTTCCTTCTTTTCCTTTTTTAGTTGTAATTACGATAACACCATTTGCTCCTTGAGAACCATATAAAGCAGCTGCAGAAGCTCCTTTAAGAACTGTCATGGATTCAATATCATCAGGGTTCATCATAGAGATTGCATCTCCACCATCTCTATTTCCTCCAGCTGTATCACCAAAAACCTGATTTGCTTGAGATGAGTTAGAGTTTAACATTGGAATCCCATCAATAACATATAGTGGCTGGTTATTTGTCGCAGATGAGTTACCACGTATTGTCACTTTTGCTGCACCGCCAGCTCCAGCCGAACTTTTTCCAACAATAAGACCAGCAACTTTACCAGATAAACTGTTCATTAAGTTAGCATCTTTTACTCTTGTTACCTCTTCCCCTTTAACTTCTTGGGCTGCGTAAGTCAAAGTCTTTTTTGATCTTTTTAATCCCAATGAAGTTACTACTACTTCATTTAGCGCATTTGATGCAGCCTGTACCATTTTTACATTTATTGTAGCAGCATCGCCTACAACTATGTTCTGTGTTCCAAGACCTACATAACTAAAAACTAATGTCTGTCCTTTTTGAACTTCAATCGTATACAATCCGTCAAAATCGGTAGTTGTTCCTTTTTGACTTCCTTGTACCAAAACAGAAGCTCCTGGTAATGGCATACCTTCAGAATCTGTAATCACACCTTTGACATTTTTTACTTGTGCAAGAGAAACTTGCGCCGTAAAAACAATCATAAAGATTAAGAAAATTTTTTTCATGTTTATTTTTATTTTGTTAGTTATGGAGTAAAATTATTCTTAAGGCATTGTTAAAAAAAATAAATTAAACCAACAGCAATAAAATTTAAACGAACGACATAAATCATTCAATAATACGCTTTACGAAAACGTTCTAATAGAAAAATTAGACACCAATATCCTTTTTTTGCGAAATTTTATTCAAAAAAATTGGCATTTTGCAGTTAATTGTTTAAAGTTGCACAATATTTCAATATTGTTAAGAAAAACCAAAATTCCCTAAATACTCATAATCAGTTGAAAGAAATAAGAAAAGTTAAATTTGATATCAAACTGCAAAATCATGTCTGGTTTTGGGGAGTATATTTTACTTTAAACTTTTTAAGATGGGGCGCATACTTTAATGATTATCCATATTCATTCAAATCAAACTTAATTGAGTTTTCACTGGTTATTCCTTTAGTGTATCTGAATTTATTTGTTTTAGTTCCAAAATATGTATTGAAGCAAAAATATATTATGTATACATTTTTATTGCTTCTGAGCCTATTTGCGATTTATTTGGCTAAAACAGCTCTTACTTATTATATAATATCTGAAAATATCTGGCCAGAAGCCAACAGAGAATATCATCCTTTTGAAATTAACCATATTGTTGCCGTTTGCATCGGAGAGTTATACGTACTAGCAATGGCTTCATCTGTTTATCTTACTTTAACCTGGTTAAAAGAACGAGAGAGAAATAGATCTTTACGAGAAAACCAATTTAAGATTAAACTAAAGTATCTTGAAAATCAGATTCAGCCTCATTTTTTCTTTAACACATTAAATAATCTCTATGCTTTATCGCTAGAATCTTCAAAAAAAGTTCCTGACGTAATTATCAAACTTTCAAACTTGATGGAATATGTTTTGTATGATGTAAAAGGCACCAAGTTTGTTCCGCTTATAAAAGAAATCGATTATATCCAGAATTATATTGAAATTGAAAAGCTTCGTTTTGAAAATGTTGAAGTAACTATAAACTTGGAATCTAATATTGATGATGTTGTTGTTCCGCCACTAATCTTCATTTCATTAGTTGAAAATGCTTTTAAACATGGCGGATTAAACAATAAAAATTTAAAAATAAAGATCAATTGTAGAGTTTTGGACAATAAAACACTTGATTTTGAAATCTTAAATAATTTTGTAATTTCACAAAATCATAATCCAAAAAGAGGAATCGGTTTGGTAAATACAAAAAAGAGACTAAAACTGATTTATAGGAATAATTTTAGTCTTAAACATACCACTAAACTAAATTTCTACATAATCAGATTACAAATACCAACTCAGAATGAAAATTAAATGTGTGTTAATTGATGATGAGCCTTTAGCTATTAAAGTTCTGGAAAACTATTTTACCAATTTTACAGACTTTGAGGTTATTGGAACATTCACTAACTCTCTAGAGGCGCTCGATTTTATAAACAGTACTCCTGTAGATGCCGTCTTTTTAGATATTAACATGCCTATGATGACTGGTTTTGAACTTATCAGTCTTATTGAAAACAAGACCAAAGTTATTATCACCACTGCTTTTAGAGAATTTGCAGCCGAAAGTTACGATTTGGATGTATTGGATTATTTGGTCAAGCCGATTCCGTTACCAAGATTTATAAAATGCATCAATAAAATTACAACCGAATACAATCTCAAAAACAATATTAAAGTTGAAACCTCAAAAGGTGATTCTCATATTTTTATTAAAGTCGATAAAAAAATGATGAAAATCAATATTGAAGAAATTCTATTCGTTGAAGGAATGAAAGAATACATAAAAGTTGTCACTCCTGATAAAACCTATATTACCCATAAATCTCTTACATCACTATCAGAAGAATTACCAGCAGACCGCTTTCTTAGAATCCACAAATCCTATGTAATTGCACTAAATAAGGTGAAATCTATAGAAGGAAACCGCGTTCAAATACAATCTTACAACATTCCGATAGGCAGAAACTACAGTAAAGAAGTTAAAAATAAGATATTGGAATAAATACAATTGCGAATTACATTTTCTAAGTAGGTTAAAATTAACACTTTGTTGAAAAAACACAGCCGTTGGTTTAAATTTAACATTATTTATACCTTTTTATTTTTTTTTGATAATCCTAACAAATATATTTACGGTCTTCAAAAAACAATAAAATAAAAAATTAACCTTATTATTATGAGTTCAGAAAATGTGCAAACCAAATGGGGGCAATTTATCTCTTTGATAATCGTCTTCTTCTTTTGGGGTTTTGTTGGTTCAGCCAATGACATCCTGATTCCAGTATTCAAAAAAGTATTTACGTTATCGCAAGTACAATCTCAATTAGTAGCATGGGCTTTCTATGCAGCTTATTTTGTTGGATCAATTATATTCTTTATCGTATCGTTAAAAGTAGACGTTTTACAAAAATACGGCTACAAAAGAACCTTATCTGCAGGATTAATTTTGTCTGCTGTAGGTTCGTTTTTATTCGTTCCAGCAGCTACAATTCAAAGTTTCCCTTTCTTTTTAACTGCTTTATTTACAGTAGGATTAGGATTCTCAATCCAACAGATTGTAGCAAATCCTTTAGCCATTAAAATGGGAAGTCCAGAAACTGGAGCACACCGTTTAACTCTTGCAGGAGGAATCAACTCTTTTGGAACAACTATCGGAGCAATTTTATTAGGTATTGCTTTATTCGGAATGGGAGATAACAAAAAAACAGCTCTTTCATTAGAAGATATTAAATTGCCTTTTATCATTTTAGGTCTTGCCTTTATTGCTGTTGCAGTTTTTATGAATTTTTCTAAAATTGAAGATCCTGTTAAAGAGGAAGAAGCAATCATTAAAGACAAACACAGTAAATTCAATATTCTTGACTACCCGCAACTATACTTGGGAATGTTAGGGATTTTTATTTATGTAGGAACTGAAGTAACTATCATCAGTAATTTACCTGCTTTACTGCATACTCACGAATTCGGAAATATCTTAGAAGATGCAGTAGCACCATTTATTGCTCTTTATTGGGGAAGTTTAATGATCGGCCGTTGGAATGGTGGAGCAAACGTATTTAACACTTCAAACTTAGTAAATACTGCACTTAAGTTTATTGTTCCTGCTTTAGCATTTGGAGTAATTATCGGAGCAAATATATTTGCCGCTCACGATGTTTCTTCATTCTACATCTACCCAATCTGGATTTTATTATTTATTGCGGTAAGTTTTGTTGGTGGAAAAAACGCTGGAAAAACATTAATGCTTTTCGGAATTTCAGGATTAACAATGATGGCATTAGGATTGGCTTGGCCAGACCCAGAAATTGCTAAATTCTTCTTCATTTCTGGAGGATTGTTCTTATCTATCATGTGGCCTTCAATCTTCGATTTAGCGATTGCTGGATTAGGAAAAAACACAGGAAAAGCATCTTCTTTCTTGATTATGATGATTCTTGGTGGAGGAGTAATACCATTGCTACAAGGAAGTATTTGTGATTTAGATGCAACAAATCCAAACGGAATTTTCGGCATCACATACACACATTTCTCATACATTGTACCACTTATTGGTTTTGCATATTTAGGATTCTACGGTTTCTATTGCCCTAAAATCTTGAAAAAACAAGGAATCAGCCATATTGAAAGCGCTGGTGGCGGACACTAAAAATTAAAAGACTCCAATATATAAAAATCCAAATTCCAATTTTACCAATCGGAATTTGGATTTTTTTTATTGCAAAAGAAAAAAACCTTTGAGCCTTTGCAACTCTGGACCACTGAGCCTTTTACTTCGCATTAATAATATTACTCAAATTCTTCTTAAAAACAGCTTTATTTTGTGCCGATAAAGGATAAACTACATCTTTGTCCGCATGGACAATTACTTTGTCTATATTAGCATTTAAAAGCGCCTGAGGGTCCTTAATCTTTAACGTACAAGCCCCATCAAAAAAACCGTCATCTTCTATAGTTTTTCTAGCCTCAATAACTGTTCCGTCACTTAAAACAGCAGAAATAGTCATCTCGCTGTTTAGCGTTTTCGAATAAAATCCGTCCATTACCAATAAAAGCCGATACGTATTCTTCAATTCTGATCCTTTAAATTCATGTCTCGTAATATTATACCGAAGACCCTTAGCGAGAGTTTGAAATTTAACCGAGCAATCCAACTCATAAGTTGCAACATCTCCCGCTTCATTTACAGAAGTTATAACTTTAGCAGCTTGGGCGCTTATCGAGAAACTCGCTACAAAAAATGACAACATAAATAAGACAACTTTCATATTTAACTATTTAAGATTCAATATAAAAGTAAAAAAAATCGTCTTTTCTCGTTAGAAAAAAGACGATTTTAATTTTGTAAATAACTAAGGATTATTTATTTCCTTTTTCAAAGTCAGCTACGAATTGAGCTAAACCGATATCTGTCAATGGGTGTTTCAATAAACCATAAATTGCAGAAAGAGGTCCAGTCATAACATCAGCACCAATTTTAGCACAGTTTACAATGTGCATCGTGTGACGCACAGAAGCTGCTAAAATTTGAGTTTCGTAACCATAGTTATCATAAACTTCTCTAATTTCCTGAACCAAGTTCAATCCATCAGTAGAAACATCATCTAAACGTCCAACAAACGGAGAAACATAAGTTGCTCCAGCTTTAGCAGCCAAAAGCGCTTGTCCTACAGAGAAAACAAGAGTAACGTTAGTTTTAATTCCTTTATCAGAAAAATATTTAGCTGCCATAACACCTTCTTTAGTCATAGGAAGTTTTACAACAATCTGCTCATGCAATTCAGCTAGCTCCTCGCCTTCTTTAACCATACCGTCAAAGTCAAGAGCATTAACTTCAGCACTTACATCACCTTCAACAAGATTGCAAATATCAACATAATGCTTAAGGATATTGTTTTTTCCAGTGATTCCTTCTTTTGCCATTAATGACGGATTAGTTGTTACACCATCCAAAACACCTAAAGCTTGTGCTTCTTTAATTTGAGCTAAATTAGCTGTGTCAATAAAAAATTTCATAATTTATATTATTTAAATTGTGTTGATTTATTCAGGGCGTGACCAGATTTGCAAAAGGCGCACCAATCAAACCGCTTACAAGCGCCTTTTCCAAATCCGGTCGGGCTATCCGTACTACTTCGGTAGTTTACTTCTATCCCTCACGCAAACGCAGCTGCAAAATTACGAAATCAATACCAATAACAATTTCAAAAATCAAATCAATTTGTGATTTAAATCTAAAATCAAGTAATTAATTGCGATTTATAACTTATAATGATTCATTAACATCTTCTCGTACATTTTATCTGGAAGCGCGCGTTTCAACACAATCGAAAACTTCTGCATAAAAGCACCAACTTTATAATGCACATTCGGTTTTTTGGTCTGAATGATTTTATAAACGGCTTCTGCCATTTCGTTCGGATTGCTTCCTGCGTCAACATGATCGTTCATCGTTGCCAACATATCCCCATAAACTTTTTCGTAAGCTGAATCTTTAATAACTGGAGCATGGTAACGGCCAGCAGCAATATTGGTTGCAAAATCTCCAGGCGCAACATTCGTAATTTCAACTCCAAAAGCCTTCACTTCCATTCTTAAAGCTTCTGTAATTAATTCTAAAGCTCCTTTTGAAGCAGAATAAACACTTCTATACGGAAGTCCCATATAACCCGCAATTGAAGTTATATTTATAATAAGTCCCGAATTTTGTTTACGCATCTGCGGAAGCACAGCTTTCATAACTTCAATAGGTCCGAAAAAGTTTGTTTCAAAATTATTTCGAATTTCTTCCGTCGGAATTTCTTCAAGAGGCCCCGTAATTCCAACTCCAGCGTTGTTAATTACAATATCTAATCTTCCAGAAGTTTCAATAATTCTATTGACTGCCGTTTTTATAGAATCTGCATTTCGGACATCTAAAGCAACCAAAGGGAAAATAGAATTCAGAACTTTTTCGGGATTTCTGCTCGTTCCGTAAACAACGAAACCTTTTTGGTGTAAAAATTCACCAATAGATTTTCCAATTCCTGATGATCCTCCGGTAATTAAAACGACTTTACTCATTTTTTTAAGTTATAAGTTATGGATTATGAGTTATAAGTTTTGGAGAATCGTATTATTTTGAACAGTATATAAAATGCTCAATGTTAACTTTTAACCAATAACATCTAACTTCAGATTGGGTCAAAAATAAAAAAATCCTCCTGAAAGGAAGATTACAAATTAAATTTATTCTAAAAAAAATGGCAAGCGACCTACATCGCACCGCTCAACCACGTACCCTTGCTATGTTCCCATCCTGGGGGAGTCTGCAGGAGCTGGTCGTGTAGGACTTGCCGGTGCAAATATACAATCTTTTTATATTTTTGCAAGAGCTTTGTTGCTATAAAAATAACATCGTATATTGGCTTATTGAAATTTTAAACTATGAAAAAATATAACTTCCTAGCTGTCATTTTATTAGGAATCACATTAATCGGATGTGGAGATACAAAAAAAGGTGAAAATTCTTTGTTTACTATCGACGATTCTGCTTTTCCAGCTCATTTTACACAAAAAGAAGTGCTTAATATTGGAATTTTAAACCCAAATTCGAAAGAAATCGACAGCGTTGCTTACTTCATAAACGACCAAAGAGTTGGAGGTACAAAAGGCAAAGAAAACTTTAGATTTGAATTAATAGATCAGAAATTAGGTTATCAATACCTAAAAGCTACTGTTTATTTTGGAGGAGATTCTTCTGATGCTACTAAAAGAATTGAAGTTGTTTCAGATGTTGAACCAAAACTTTTAAATTATAAAATCGTAAATACTTTTGCACACGATTCTTTAGCTTTTACTGAAGGTTTAGAATTTCACGATGGAAGACTTTTTGAAAGTACGGGACAAAAAGAAGATTCATACTTCAGGGAAGTAGATTATAAAACTGGAAAAGTAATCAAACAAGTTGATCTTCCGAAAGAATATTTTGGAGAAGGAATCACTTTCTTCAATGGAAAATTATATCAGCTTTCATGGCAGGAAAAAACTGGTTTTATTTATGATGCTAAAACTTTTAAACTGGAAAAAACATTCAAATACGATAAAGATATTGAAGGTTGGGGAATGACGCATGATGATAAATACATTTACCATTCTGATGGAACAGAGAAAATTTGGAAAATGGATCCTGCTAATCAAAAACTAATTGATTACATCAATGTTTATTCTGGCAGTTCAAAAATTAAAGCATTAAATGAATTAGAATTAATCAATGGGAAATTTTATGCTAATGTTTGGCAAAAAGACGCCATTGCGGTTGTAGACCCAAAATCTGGTGCAGTTGAAGGAATTATCAATTTATCTGGACTACGCAAATTTGTAAAAAGCAAAAATGCTGAAGTTTTAAACGGTATAGCCTACAACCCTGCTACTAAAACCATTTTTGTTACAGGTAAATATTGGGACAAAATATTCGAAATAACAGTTTCTGAATAATCTTTAGAGAAAAACATTTTTACGAATTTCACAAGTTTTCACATATTAATCCGTGAAAATTTGTGAAATTTGTGTTTTTACATATATCCCATAAAAAATGATCACTTTAATCACAAACATACAAGAGTTACTACAGGTTCGCGAAACTTCAATTGCTAAAGTTTCAGGTTCTGAAATGGCTAATTTACCAACAATTAAAAATGCTTTTTTAGTTTTAAAAGACAATTTAATCGAAGATTTCGGCTCAATGGATAATCTTCCAAAAATAAATGCCGACAAAACAATTGATGCAACAGGAAAAGTTGTGCTTCCGTCTTGGTGCGATAGTCACACACATATTGTTTATGCAGGAAATCGCGAACAAGAGTTCGTAGATAGAATCAACGGACTTTCTTATGAAGAAATTGCAAATCGCGGTGGTGGAATTCTTAATTCGGCTAAAAAATTAAATGAAACTTCTGAAGAAGAAATCTACGAGCAATCTAAAATCCGTTTAGAAGAAGTAATGCATTTAGGAACCGGAGCTGTAGAAATTAAATCTGGCTATGGCTTAACTGTTGATGGAGAATTAAAAATGCTTCGAGTTATTAAAAAACTGGCAGAAAACTACCCTATTGCAATCAAAGCGACATTTCTAGGCGCACATGCGTTTCCTACTCATTACAAAGACGACAAAGCAGGATATATTGATGAAATAATCAATGAAATGCTTCCTGAAATTTCAAAAAATAATCTTGCCGATTATGTAGATGCTTTCTGTGAAAGCGGTTATTTTTCTGTAGAAGAAACCGAAAAAATAATGGAAGCAGGTTTAGCATTTGGCTTAAAGCCAAAAATCCATGTCAATCAATTTAATTCAATTGGTGGAATTCAGGCTGGAGTTAAATTTAACGCGCTTTCTGTAGATCATTTAGAAATAATGAACCCAGAAGATATTCAAGCATTAAAAGGAACCGAAACAATGCCTGTTGCATTACCTTCATGTTCTTATTTTTTAAGCATTCCGTATACTCCTGCCCGCGAAATGATAAAAGCTGGTTTACCAATAGCATTAGCAACAGATTTTAATCCTGGTTCTACTCCATCCGGAAATATGAATTTTGTAGTTGCAACGGCGTGTATTAAAATGAAAATGACTCCAGAAGAAGCAATCAACGCAGCAACAATAAACGGAGCATACGCAATGGGACTTTCAGAAACTCATGGAAGTATCACAAAAGGCAAAAAAGCCAATCTGATTCTAACAAAACCTATTTCTTCTTACTACCAAATTCCTTACGCATTTGGAAGCAATCTTATTGAATCTGTTTTTGTGGAAGGAAAAATTTTAGAATAATTCTTTCAACCATTTAAAATCAACCATAAAAAAAGGTCTGTGAAAATCACAGACCTTTAATATCTAAGTGGTATTTTTCCCTTCGGCAGAATTATCTTAAACTGAAACTAGTTTTAGAAACTAACTCATCATTATCAAAAACATTGATAAAGTAAGTTCCTTTAGCGAAATCTTTTCCTGGTAAATCTTCACTAACTTGAACAGTTTTATTTTCGTATTTTACTGTTGTTTTAAAGCTATAAGTTAATGTATTGTCTCCAAAGTTTTCTGTTTTCTTTTCGCCTAAAACATTGTTTTTAGCATCGATAACTTGAACATAATACGTTTTATCTCCAGATTTTGCAATTTGATTTTCAGCTATTGTAAAACTAACTTTCAACATATCAGCACGGCTTGCTTTATCTGTTTCGATTTGTTTCCCAGAGCTTTTCAATTTATAAGCTGAAGTTTTAGTATTTAATACAGATAATTTAGAACCTTTTTCTACAGTTTTAGCTAATTCTTCGTTTTGACCAACTAATACTTCATTATATTTTTTAGATTCTCCTAAAACTACAATAGTACTATCTCTTTGAGTAGTTAAAACACCATTTTGTTTTTTCAACTCATCGTTTTCAGCAACTAAAGTTTTCATTTTGCTTTGCATTGCCTGAACTTGAGATCTGTATTTAGAAACATCTCCTTTAGATTTGTTCAAATCATCCATTAAAGCTACTACTTTATCTCTTTCTTGGATCAATTCATCAGACATAGAAGTATTTTCAGCAATAGCAGCATCATAAGTCGCTTTTAACTCCTGTAAATCTTTCATTACAGATTCTTTCTCAGTTAAAGTTGTTGTAAGCTCGGTTTTAACTACCTCTGTATCAGAAGACAATTTAAAAATATACACTAAACTACCGATCAGTAGGACTGCTAAAACTGCGATTACCGCCTTTAGACTTGAATTGTTGTTCTTTGGGTTTTCCATATTTAAATAATTTTCTTTAATAACAAATTTAAGAATTAATATAAGGTAATAACGTAAGTTTCTACAATTATATTATTTTTGGAAAATAAATTTTTTTCATGGAAAAATTAATCCCTTTCACTATAAATGATTTAGCAAAAGTCACAAATCATAGAAGTGGTGAATTAAAGTTCGGAGAAAAGATGATTGTCATTCCTTCTGGAGTTGACAAAGTTAATTTTCTCAAAGAAAGCGAAGCAAAGTATGTTCTTTTAGGAATTCCTGAAGATATTGGCGTTCGAGCCAATTACGGAAGACCTGGAGCCGCTTCTGCATGGCAATGTGCTATAAAAAGCATTGCAAACATTCAGCATAATCGTTTTTGCAAAGGAAGCAACATTATTGTTTTAGGACAAATTAATGTTGCAAATGAAATGCGTGAAGTAGAAAATCTTGACTTTAATGATATTGACGATCGTTCAAAATTAAGTCAGCTGGTTGAAAAAATAGACAAAGAAGTATCCCATATTATTTTTACCATAATCAAAGCTGGAAAAACTCCAATTATTATTGGCGGAGGCCATAACAATGCTTACGGAAATATTAAAGGCGCTGCTCTTGCAAAAGGGAAACCTGTAAACGCCGTAAATTTTGACGCACATTCTGATTTTAGAATTTTAGAAGGTCGTCATAGCGGAAATGGATTTTCATACGCTTATGAAGAAGGTTTTTTAAAGAAATATTTCATTTTTGGGCTTCACGAAAATTACACTTCCAAAAGCGTTTTGGACATTATAAAAAAATTGGAGGATCGTGTTCGATATAACACCTATGACAGCGTCAATATTAGAAAAGAAAAAGACTTTAACCGTGAAATGATTACGGCTTTGGATTTTATTAAAAATGATGCTTTCGGAATCGAAATTGATCTTGATGCAATTCCAAATATTGCCAGTAGCGCTATGACAATAAGCGGATTTTCTGTCGAAGAACTGAGACAGTTCGTTTCTTTCTTTGGTGAACATAAAAATGCAGCTTATTTGCATATTTGCGAAGGTGCGCCAGATTTAGACAATTCTCCGAACAATAACTTAATCGGTAAATTAATTGGTTATTTAGTAACCGATTTTGTTAAAGCAAACATTGAAAAAGACTGATTTAAAAAAGCCAATTGCAAGTATAACAAATTGGTTTTTGCCAAATAAAAGCCAATTCAAACAAACGATTGACTGAATAAACCTATCTTTGCACGGCATTTTAGACTTAAAACTAAAATAGTTAATCACTAAGATATGTTATTCGAAGATCTATCACTTTCAAAAAGTATACAAAAAGCCGTATTTGAAGAAGGCTATTTAAATCCGACCCCAATTCAAGAAAAAGCAATTCCGATTGTTTTAGAAGGCCGTGATTTAATTGGCTGTGCGCAAACAGGAACAGGAAAAACGGCAGCATTTGCCATTCCAATCATACACCAATTACATCGTATTGTTGGTTCGTCAAAAAAAGCCAAACAGATTCGTGCGCTTGTAGTTACACCTACTCGTGAGCTAGCAGTGCAAATTGGACAAAGTTTTGACACTTACGCAAAATACACCAATTTAACACAGCTGACTATTTTTGGAGGAGTTTCGCAAAACCCTCAAGTAGACGCTTTAAAAAACGGAGTTGATGTGTTAATTGCTACACCTGGACGTTTGCTTGACCTTCATAAACAAGGTTTTCTTGATTTAAATCATTTGCACACTTTAGTGCTAGATGAAGCCGATCAGATGTTGGATATGGGTTTTATTAACGATGTGAAAAAAATCGTAAAACTTACTCCAAAAAACAGACAAACTTTACTTTTCTCTGCAACAATGCCAATCGCTATTCGTGAACTTGCAGAAATGTTTCTTCAAGATCCAGCAAAAGTAGAAGTTTCTCCCGTTTCATCTACTGCTGAAAATGTAGAACAACGCATTTATTTTGTTGATAAAACAGAAAAAAGAAACTTGCTATATACTTTAATTAAAGAAGAGAATTTATCAAACGTGCTTGTTTTTTCTAGAACAAAACATGGCGCTGATAATGTGGTAAAAGCGCTTCGCAAAAAAGACATTCCTGCGGAGGCAATTCATGGAGATAAATCACAAAATGCAAGACAAAGAGTTCTTGACGCCTTTAAAAATAAAGAAGTTGGAGTACTAGTTGCAACCGATATTGCTGCAAGAGGAATTGATATCGAACAGCTTCCTTATGTAATCAATTTTGACTTACCGAATATTCCTGAAACCTACGTTCACCGTATCGGAAGAACAGGTCGTGCAGGAAATGGCGGAATTGCAATTTCTTTCTGCGGAAAAGATGAACTTCCTTATTGGAAAGACATTCAAAAATTAATCAAAGTAGATGTAAAGACTATTGCCGACCATCCGTATCAATGGCATTCTGGAAGTCCAGAAGCTGGAGAAAAGCCTAAAAACTCAAACAGAAGCGGTGGCGCTCATAAATCGAGAAAATCAACAAACGCTAAGAAAAACAAAAAACGCTGGTACTAAACAGCGTTTTTTTCTTTTATAAGGAAATTGATTATTTTAAATAATTTAACCGGTTCAAAAGGTTTAATTATAATATCATTCATACCAGAGGAAATAGCTTCATCTGTAATTTCATCTTTATCAAAAGCAGTCAAGGCTACAATTGGAGTTTCTATGCCTTGAAGACGTATTCGTTTTGTGGTTTCAAATCCGTTCATCAAAGGCATATTAATATCCATTAAAATTAAATCGAATGTTTCATTTTGTAAGGCTTTAAGAGCCGCAAAACCATCATCAACCACTTTGCAGGAATAATTATTTTTTTCGATAATTTTTTTCGTCACAAGCTGATTAATCAGATTATCTTCTACAACTAAAATTTTATAAATTTCGCTAGAAGTCAAATCAACTTCAATTTCATTAATAATGCTTTTAGTTTTAGCTAAATCGTGTTCAAAAGCAATTGTAAACGAAAATGCGGTTCCTTTTCCGAGATCACTATCCAGCGTAATTGTACTTCCAAAAAGCCCTAACAATCTTTTTACAATACTAAGCCCTAAACCAGTACCTTGATAATCTTCATCCTTTCTGCCAACTTGTACAAACTTCTCAAAAATCTTATTTTGATCTACAACTGCGATTCCTATTCCATTATCTTTAATTAAGAAATCTAAATAATGAAGCTTCCCTTCTACTTTATCGAGCTTTACTATAATCTCTACTTTTCCGTCTTTTGTAAACTTCAATGCATTACTCACCAAATTCATCAAAATCTGAGCTAGACGGAGTTTATCACCAATTAAATACTCTGGAATGTTAGTATCTATATCAATAGAAATACTATTATTATTTTTCTGCGAAAGAAAAGAAAGTGAATTTTTAATTACCGTAATTTCATCAGAAATATTAAAAGTCAGATTTTCAAGTACGATTTTGTTTTCTTCAATTTTATTAATCTGTAAAATATCATTTACTAAGGACAATAAATATCTAGCAGAAAATTTAAGAGAACTTAAATGCTGGCTTCTAGAGATTTCTTTATGTTCTTCGAGCAACATGTTGGTTATTCCCACAACTCCATAAAGCGGCGTACGCAATTCGTGGCTTATGGTAGATATAAATTGAGTTTTGAGTAAAGAAGCTTCTTCTGCAATTTCTTTAGCTTTAAGAAGCTCTAAATTATGCTTTTTCTTGTATCTAATATTCTTTATAAGTGTGATAATTAGAATTAAAAGAATCAACGAAATTAAAATAAAAAGAATTACAATAATTTTTGATTTCCTTAAGCTTTGAGATTGTTCTACTTTTTCTCCCTCAACTTTATCAATCTGCCTTTTATATTCGTCCAATTCTAGACTTAAACCAGCCTGAGAAGCTTTTTTAATTTTCTTAGCATCATATAGATTATCTGAAATATCATAATGCTTAACAAGTGCATCGTACGCCTCTTTATGCCTGTTGGTTTTATTTAAAAAATGCGAATATTCTAAATAAGCACGCGACAGATCTATTTTCTCCTGACATTTTTTGCCTGATTCAATAGCACTTAAAAAATAGGCGTTGGCTTCCTTATTATCATTTTTATAGCTAGAGTAAATACCATTCAACATAGCAACAATAACCTCTGTTGATTCGTCATTGTACTTTATTTTAGTACTATTTACATACTTTAAAAAGAGATATCCCTGATTGTAATTTCCAATATCAAAATAAGCCCATGCAATATTTACGTTTGTAAAATAAACTTCTTTTAAATCATTTATTTTCAAAGCGTAAGCCACTGCTTTTTTATAACTGCGAATTCCTTCATCAAATTGTTCTTTTCCAAAACAATACATGTTTCCTAAATTATTATAAAGGTTACATTTTAAGGAATCATTATTAGTTTTATTAGCATAATACAAACCTTTTTTATAGAAAAAAATGGCTTTATCATACTCTTCTAATTCGTTATAATTGGCAGCTATAATATTATAAGAACGAGCTGTAAGGCAATAATCTTTTATTGCTGTCGCTGCATTTAGGGCAGCTCTGGAATAGATAAGTGATTTTTCGAAATTGGATTCTCTAAAATTTAAAAGCGCTTTCTTTACATTCTTATCAATTTTAGGATCGAGGTTACAATTAGATTGCGCGATTGCTGAATTGGCAAAGCAATTCAGAACCAAGAATAAGAGTAAAAAAATCCGTTTGTGGGGCATTAATCGGCTAATTTGATCAAATATACACTTTAAAATAAAAAAAAGCTGCATTTCAATAAAAAATACAGCTTTTCAAATATTATTACAATAACTAAGATAAAAATTAAAATCTCAGTATATTTTTATTCTTTATTTTCCTCCCATTGTCCTACAACAGAAGTAGCTAATGCATTTCCTAATACATTCGTAGCACTTCTAAACATATCACAGAAATGGTCAATTGGAAGAATTAACGCAATTCCCTCAATCGGAATATCAAACATACCGCAAGTTGCAGCAACTACAACTAAACTTGCTCTTGGCACACCTGCAATACCTTTACTGGTAAGCATCAAAACTAAAAGCATCGCCATTTGCGTTCCCAAATCTAAATGCACGTTATAAAACTGAGCAATAAAGATACTTGCAAAAGTCATGTACATCATACTTCCATCCAGGTTAAAAGAATATCCAAGAGGAAGCATAAAAGAAACGATTTTATCTTTTACTCCAAAACCTTCTAGCTCTTCTGTCAATTTCGGAAATACAGCCTCACTACTTGTTGTTCCAAAAGCAATAGCCAAAGGTCCAGTAATACGTCTTAACAATTCAGTCATTCTTCCTTTAAGGAAAATATATCCAATAGCAATTAAAATAACCCATAGAGTACTGATACCAATTAAAAACGAACCGAAAAATTTGAAGTAAGTAATTACCAATTCTTCTGCATCTCTTATAGCAAACACACCTGCAATTGCTCCAAAAACTCCAATTGGCGCAAATTTCATTACATAGTTTACCATTTTTAAAACGATGTGCGATAATTTATCGAAAGCACCTATTATTGGCTTTACAGTAGGCCCTAAAGAAGCCGCTGCCAATCCAAAGAAAATTGAGAAAACTACAATTTGCAGAATCTCATTAGTTGCCATTGCTTCAACGATACTTTTGGGTACAATATGCTCAACAAAATTATCAAAAGACAGGTTTTGTGTTTTACCTGTAACTTCAGAAGCAGCTGCCATATCTACGTGATCCAGTTTTAGACCAACGCCTGGCTGTAAAATATTTACATAAAACAATCCAATTAGAAGAGAAATAAATGAAGCAGTAAAAAACCATCCAATAGCTTTTCCTCCAATTCTTCCAACAGTTTTAATATCACCTAATTTCGCAATTCCAACCACCAAAGTTGTAAAAACCAATGGAGAAATAATCATTTGAACCAAACGAATAAAGATGGTTGCCAGCATTTTAATTTTACTACTAAATGCCTGCGCAGATTCGGGCGAAATACTATTGTGCAATATAATTCCTAAAATAGCTCCTAGAACCATTGCAATTATAATCTGCCCTGTTAATCCCGAAAGAAATGATTGTTTTTTAGTTTCTGTAACTTCTTGCATTAAATTATTTTTTAATTATTAAAATATAAGACCCTCACTGTCTTACCTTTTATTAATATGTTTTGTTGATTAAATAAAAATCTGCCAAAACAATTGCCGCCATCGCTTCTACGATTGGCACTGCGCGAGGCACTACACACGGATCATGACGTCCTTTTCCTGTCATTGGTGTAATGTTACCTTTATTATCTAAAGAATCTTGAGTCTGCATGATAGTTGCAACAGGTTTAAAAGCAACTCTGAAATAGATATCCATTCCGTTGCTAATACCACCTTGGATTCCGCCAGAAAGATTTGTTTTTGTCGTTCCGTCTGGATTATATAAATCGTTGTGTTCGCTTCCTTTCATTTCAGCACCAGAGAAACCGCTTCCGTATTCAAAACCTTTTACCGCATTAATAGAAAGCATTGCTTTTCCTAATTCAGCATGAAGTTTATCAAATACTGGTTCTCCTAAACCAACTGGAACATTCTGAATTACGCAAGTCACAACACCTCCAACAGTATCTCCCTGCTTGCGAATATCGCGAATATATTCTTCCATAATTGCTGCAGATTTTTCATCTGGACAACGTACCGGATTGTTTTCAATTTTAGAAAAATCCAATTCCTGATAAGGTGTATCTAAATGAATTGGACCAACAGAAGAAACATAAGCATTGATTTTGATTTCTGGCAGCATTTGCTTTGCAATTGCACCCGCTACTACTCTACTTGCTGTTTCTCTTGCAGAACTTCTTCCGCCACCGCGATAATCGCGAAAACCATATTTCTGATCGTAAACATAATCAGCATGGCTTGGTCTGTAATTATCTTTTATATGAGAGTAATCGTCTGATTTTTGATTGGTATTTGGAATAATGAAACCGATTGGAGTTCCAGTTGTTTTTCCTTCAAATATTCCAGATAAAAATTGAACACTGTCTGGTTCTTTTCTTTGCGTAACAATTGCTGACTGACCTGGCTTTCTACGAGCCATATCTACTTCAATTGCTTCAAAATCTAATTGTATTCCTGGAGGACATCCGTCAATAATGCCGCCTAAAGCTTCACCGTGAGATTCTCCAAATGTAGTTACTTTATATAATGTGCCGAAGCTGTTTCCTGCCATTGTGTTTTGTTTTGAGCAAATGTAAGTTTTATGAATTAAATTAAAAAATTTAAAACTGGTATTATTAACGAAACATTAAATGGGATAAAAATCACAATTTGGTAAAATTATCCTCTTTTTAATAACCTTTTAATAAACTCAAATTTCACAAACTTTCTTTCATTTGTAAAACTTCAAATCAAGAAAAATTGAAAAAAAGAAATGTTGAATTGGTCATTCTTTCTGATGTCCATTTAGGAACTTACGGAAGCCACGCAAAGGAATTAAACAACTATCTTTCAAGCATTAAACCAAAAACTTTAGTTTTAAACGGTGATATAATTGATGCTTGGCAGTTTCGCAAATCTTATTTTCCAAAAGCACATTTACGCGTCATTCAGCGTATTATCGGAATGGCTTCTAAAGGAACAAAAGTGTATTATATTACTGGAAATCACGATGAGATCCTTCGAAAATTCAGTGATATGAATATGGGAAATTTTGCTCTTGTTGATAAATTGGTTTTAGAATTAGACGATAAAAAAGCCTGGATTTTTCACGGAGACGTTTTTGATGCCTCTGTTCAGCATTCAAAATGGATTGCTAAATTAGGTGGTTTAGGTTACGATTATCTAATTTTAACAAACAGATTTGCCAACTGGTGCTTGGCAAAATTAGGACGCGAACCTTATTCTTTTTCTAAAAAAATAAAAGCAAGCGTTAAAAAAGCAGTAAAGTTTATTTCTGATTTTGAAACTACTGCCACCGATCTAGCTATAGAAAAAAATTACGACTATGTTATTTGCGGGCACATTCACGAACCAAAAATCGTAACGAAAGAAAACAAACACGGTTCTACTTTATACCTCAATTCTGGTGATTGGGTAGAAAACTTAACGGCTCTTGAATATCATAAAAAACGCTGGAAACTGTTTTCTTATAAAGCCAGTAATTTTGCAGAAGAAGAAAATCTTTTAGAAATGGAAGATATCCTCACTTCTCAGCTAATTTCATCCATAATCCTAAAATAAACACCTCAAAAGCAGGTTTTTAAGAATTTTAACACTCCAAAATCTCGAAAATGTAAATTATATAACAATTTTCAAAAATGTTATACGTTTTGTATCTGACTGTAATAATACATTTGAAAAAAATTAATTTACCATTTTTATGAAAAAGATACTTTTATCTGCCCTTATGCTTCTTGGTTTAGCATTTACGGCTCAATCACAAGAAATTTCAAAACACGCTTTAGGATTACGTTTAGGTGACAACAACGGATTTGGAGGAGAAATATCTTACCAGTTAGGATTAAATCAAAAAAACAGACTTGAATTTGATTTAGGATGGAGAAACAGCAGTGATGTAGACGCAATAAAAGGAGTTGCTCTTTACCAATGGGTTTGGAACATCGACGGAGGTTTTAACTGGTATGCTGGTGTCGGAGGAGGACTAGCAGCTTGGGATCACGATTACTATAACAACAATTACAGATACAGCGATAGCGGAACTTATGTTTTTGCTGCTGGAGATATCGGTATAGAATATAGATTTAAAGAAGTACCGCTTACTTTATCATTAGACGCAAGACCAGAAATTGGTTCAGGTTATTATGACGATGATAATTTCGGATTTGATGTTGGTTTAGGAGTTAAATTTAGATTCTAAATAAAAATAAAAAATAATTGTAAGAAGAAGCCTGTCGTTTAAAAGCGACAGGCTTTTTTTATGGTTTCAAAAGAAATTTAAAAAGGGCTTTGACTCCGCTCAGCTTGACAAACTTTTAAATCGCTTCCTAAAAACAATCAATGTCAGGCTGAGCGGAGTCGAAGCCAGTCTTTATATAATTTTATTTAATAATAATTTCTTTCTTAGAATGAATTTTTACAACCGTATAAGGATACGAAATCACCTGCATTGTCATTGCGTCTTTTGCAGGACTATTTTCTTTTACTGTTATAATAATATTTTTATCTGTTTCTTCAACCTTTTCAACATCGATAGTATAGCCGCTAGTGTTTTTTTCGCCCATATTCAGAATCACATAATTATAATCTTGAACATCTGGATTCTTCATCTTATTAGCCAAAAGCGGATCATTTTCAAGCATTTTAATTTCGTTAGGCTCAGTCAGAATTTCGAAAAATTTAATATTGCCACCGCCATCTGATTGTATTGTTAAAACTTCATACAACGCATTTGATTTTTCAACTTTCTTCACTCCGCACGAAATCAAAACAAAAATCGCTAAAACAGAAATTACTTTTTTCATTTTATCCTTTTTAAATTAGTGTTTCTCCAACTTATAATCATCAACCGCTTTTTGGTATAACGCCTCGTATTTAGGTAAGATGTTTTTAATGTCAAATTTTCTTGCCACTTCTAGAGCATTTGCTTTAAACTGACTTAAAGTAGCATCATCTTTTAATATTTTTAGTGCATTTTGAGCCATTTCTTCAACATTTCCGACATTGCTTAAGTATCCAGAAAAACCATCAAAATTAACTTCAGGCAATCCGCCAGAATTACTTGAAATTACTGGAACACCACATGCCATTGCTTCCAATGCTGCCAAACCAAAACTTTCGGTTTCTGAAGGCAATAAAAACAAATCGGTCATACATAAGATTTTATCAATCTCATGGCTATTTCCAAAGAAAATAACTTTATCTAAGATACCCAATTCCTGACATAAAATCTCTGCCTTTTCTTTTTCAGGTCCATCACCAACCATCATCAGTTTGGCCGGAATTTCTTTTTGAACATTATAGAAAATCTTAATAATATCTGGAATGCGTTTTACTTTTCTAAAATTACTAATATGAGTAATAATACGCTCATTCTCATTGGCCATTACATAACGATGACAAGGCGCATTTGGGTCTTTCTTTACTTTGTCTAGCTCAATAAAGTTTGGAATCACCTTAATTTTATTCTTGATTTTGAATAATTTCAAAGTATCATCTTTCAAACTCTGAGAAACCGAAGTCACATAATCAGATTTATTGATACTAAAAGTTACAGCAGGTTTATAAAAAGGGTGATTCCCTACAAGCGTAATATCAGTTCCGTGAAGAGTCGTAATCATCGGAAGATTTATTCCTTCGTTCTTAAGCATTTGTTTTGCCATATAACCTGCATAAGCATGCGGAATAGCATAATGCACATGCAGAAGCTCTATTTTATACAGTTTAACCATATCAACCAACTTGCTCGATAACGCTAATTCGTATGGCTGATAATGAAACAAAGGATATTCCGGAACATTTACTTCGTGATAATGAACATTCGGATTTAAAAGAGCCAATCTAACTGGCTGACTATATGTAATAAAATGTATTTCGTGTCCTCTTCTGGCTAACTCGAGACCTAACTCTGTGGCGACTACACCACTACCTCCAAAAGTAGGATAACAGACGATTGCTATTTTCATGGATTAAATTTAATTCTACGAAAATACTCAAAAATAGCGTTTCATCAGGCTTTTAAATTGTTAGATTTTTGACAAAATTAGATTAACTCTGGTTGATAAATATTTCGAGAAAGCTCCTAATATCTCAAATAAACCTAACAGGTTTTTAAAACCTGTTAGGTTTCAAATCTTACACTTGAAACCAAAAACCATAAAAAAAGGCACAAAATCTACATTTCATGCCTTTTAAATATATTTTAAATACTTTTAGAAAAATCTGCTATGCCAGCTATCGGCAGCAGGAACTTCCCAAGATTCGTTGAATTCTTCAATATTGTTTACCAAGTTATTGAAAACAATTGTATTTTCAGAAACCGATTTATCTTTAACCATTTTCTTGAAATCAATTAATGGTTTGTGTGCAATGTGTTCTCCAAGCTTAAAAGTAACATTCATTTTATCAAGCAAATCAACGTTATATTTTTTCTCTAAGCTTTGAATAAATTCAACAGAACTATCAATAGAACAGCCTGTCGCAGCTTGCACTTCTTGATTTACTGCTAATATTATAAAACGATTGTATTTCAACAAAAACGAAGCTTCTAAACTTGTGCCGTGCGCAGCCCATTGTTCTACAAAAGCTTTTAAATCAGTTTCTATTTCAGAAAATTCTTCCTCAGAAAATTTTCTGTTAGACTGGTAAATCCAAACTCTAGATTCACCTGGTAAATTTTCAAAAGGTATATACATTTTAAAATTTTGTTTTGTTTGTTTTATTTGTTTCAGGTTTCAAGTTCAAAAAAACTTAGCAACTCAGAACCTTAGCATCTTAGTAACTTAGAACCTCAGATTACAAATCTTGCGCATTTGCAATCAACTCAGCGATATCAAGCACTTTCACTTGACCTTCTTTTTCTTTATTCTTAATTCCATCTGTTAACATCGTATTACAGAACGGACAACCTGCAGCAATAATATCTGGTTGAGTTTCTAAAGCATCTTCAGTACGAAGAACGTTTACTTCTTTGTTTCCAGGTTCTGCATCTTTAAACATCTGCGCTCCACCTGCTCCACAACATAAACCGTTGGCTTTAGAACGCTTCATTTCGACTAATTCAACATCCAATTTCTGAATTAAATCTCTTGGCGCTTCGTAAACTTTATTTGCTCTTCCTAAATAACAAGGATCATGAAAAGTAATTTTTTTCCCTTTAAATTGTCCGCCTTCAACAGTTAATCTTCCGTCATCAATTAATGACTTTAAAAACTCTGTATGATGAATCACTTCGTAATTACCTCCTAATTCTGGATATTCATTTTTCAAAGTATTAAAACAATGCGGACAAGCGGTAACAATTTTTTTTGCTTCATAAGCATTCAAAACCTCGATATTCATCATGGCCTGCATTTGAAACAAAAATTCATTTCCAGCTCTCTTTGCAGGATCGCCAGTACAACTCTCTTCTGTACCTAAAACCGCAAAAGAAACATTAGTGCGATTTAAAATTCGCACGAACGCTTTGGTAATTTTTTTTGCTCTATCATCAAAACTTCCTGCGCAACCTACCCAAAACAAAACCTCTGGCTGTTTTCCTTCGGCAAGCATTTCTGCCATTGTTGGTACTACTAAATTTTCTGACATTTCTCTCACTTTTGTTTAATCGGTTGATCGTGAAATTGTTTAATCGCTAAAAGCAAAATGACAATTCTATAAAAACCGAAATATTATTTTAAAATCGATTAAACGGTTAAACAAATAACCAATTAAACAATAAATCTTAATTCTCGTTTTTCCAATTTAAACGGTCTTGTTGGCTATATTGCCAAGGAGCACCATTATTTTCAATATTAGTCATCATCGCGTTTAATGACATTGGAGCAGCACTTTGTTCCATAACCAAATAACGGCGCATATCCATAATGATAGACAACGGACTAATATTTACAGGACATTCTTCCACACAAGCATTGCAAGACGTACAAGCCCATAGCTCTTCTGGTGTGATATAATCGTTTAAAAGTGATTTATTATCTGGAACAAAAACACCTTTATTTGCATCTATATTTTTACCAACTTCTGTCAAACGATCTCTTGTATCCATCATAATTTTACGCGGAGACAATTTTTTACCTGTTTGATTTGCTGGACACGAAGAAGTACAACGTCCACATTCTGTACAAGTATATGCATTCAATAACTGAACCCAGTTCAAATCCTGAACGTCACTTGCTCCAAATTTAGCTGGCGCTGCATTCTCGTCTGCTGGCGGAGCCGCAGCAAAAGGATCAGCATTTGGATCCATCATTAATTTTACCTCATTAGTAACTGAAGCTAAGTTATCAAACTGCCCTTCTGGTTTTAAATTAGCAAAATATGTATTTGGGAAAGCTAAAAGAATATGTAAGTGTTTTGAGAAGTACAAATAATTCATAAAAATCAAAATACCTACGATATGCAACCACCAGAAAACTTCAAATAATAATCCAACAACTTCGTTGGATGTACCATTAAAAATTGGCGCTATAAACTGGCTTATTGGGTAACTTCCTGCTTTGTGAAAATGAGAATATCCTCCTGGAACATTCTGCAAGTGAAGATCAGAAGCGTTCATCAACAAGAACAGAATCATTAAAACAGTTTCAAAATACAAAATGTAATTGGCATCGCTTTTAGGAAATCCAGTCAAATCAGAATGAATAAAACGCTTTAATCGAATAAAGTTTCTTCTAAGCCAAAAAACTGTAACAGAAAAAATTACAAGTATGGCCAATATTTCAAATGAAGCAATTAGAACATCATAAACTACACCTAAATAAGGCGCAAATATTCTATGAGTACCAAATAAACCATCAATGATGATTTCTAGTAATTCAATATTAATAATTACGAAACCTACATATACAATGATATGAAGAATTCCTGCAACAGGGCGTCTCACCATTTTTGATTGCCCTAGAGCAATCAATGCCATGTTTTTCCAACGAGCTTTAGGATTATCCTTTCGATCTACATCGACTCCTAGATTAATATTTCGGATGATTTTTTTTACGCTCGCTGTAAAAAAACCGAAACCTACTATAAGAAGTACTGCGAATAAAATATTATCTAAATAACTCATTTATAACTATTTTTTATCGGTTGAGTTTGTTTCTTCAGTTGGTGCTACGTATGGTTTATTTTTCTTTCCGAAAAGAGAAACGTTTACGTAACGAGTTGGATAAAGACGAAGATCTTGCAATAACAATTCAAGTTCTTTTGAAGTTTTAGTCAGGTTGTTATACAATGCCTCATCATTAAGTATTTTTCCTGCCGTACCTTTTCCTGAATTCAGATTGCTCATTAAAACATCAACTTTAGCCAAAGTTTGGTTCAAGTTACGAACTGTTTTTCCTAAATCTGCTTTATTTAATGAATCTGAAATTTTATTAAAATTACCAGACATCTTATTGAAGTTTGATACCATTCCATTAATCTGTCCTTTGTTTGTATCCAAGATACTGTTAAGACTACCTGATGCTTTATGAAACTGTGTCATAGTCTGGCTTAGTTCAGTAATTGTTTTCTTTAGATTTTCTTGAGTATTTTTATCTAAAGTATTGTTTAATCCTGTAACCAAATTATCAATATTCACAAGCATTTTATCAAGCTTTTGCTGAATTGGCTCAATTTTTCCGCCTAAAGATTCTGTCAATCCTAATTCAACACTCGAAGCCAATTTTTGCCCGTCTTCTGCTAATTCTTTATCAGCAAAATTTGGAACAATTTTAATTTGCTTTCCTCCAATTAAACTTGGTGAATAAATATAAGCTGTACTTGTTTTAGAAATTGGAAAATCTGTTTTAAGTTGAAGCTCCACTAATAGTTTTCCTGTAACTTCATCAATTGTAATTTTATTTACTTTACCAATCGCAAGTCCGTTAAGTGTTACTGGTGCTGATGGTGATAAATCTTCAACATTATCATATTCAGCATATAATATTGTATAATTAGTAAAAAGGTCTCTTCCCTTTAAAAAACTATATCCCCAAATAAATAGTAGAATGGATCCGATGACTAATATAGCCGTTTTAATTTCTCTTGTTAGTTTCAAAATTCTAAGTGTTTGTACAAAATTAATATAAATATTCGAACTTGCGATTATTATTTAATCGCGTCCTGAATACTGATTTTCTCACCATCTTTAGTTGCTACTAAAAATGCTGCGCCATATCCTTTACTTTTAGCTTCTTGCAGATATTTTTGTGCTGTTTCGTAACTTGTAGTTTCTTCGTAGAAATATTTATAAATATTGTTTTCGTATACCATTGTTACATTTTTAAGCCCTTTAAAGTTTTTAGGCTCTAAAGGTGTTTTTTTGATACTTGCAATAAGCTGCACTTTAAAAAATGTTCCTTTTGGAGCATTCTTCGCAACAGCGACTGGAGCTGTTGCTTTAGATTTTGAAGGAGTCGTATCTCTTATGGGCCGACTATCCTCTGATTCAGTTCCTGAACCAAAGTATTCTCTTTTATAACTTAAGATAGCTTCTGCAATTGCTTTTGCAATATCATCTTGACCTTCTTCAGAATTCAAGATATTTCCTTCTGTTGGATTAGACACAAATCCGGTTTCAACCAAAACTCTAGGCATATATGCTTTATGAAGCACCATAAAGGGTGCTTGTTTTACACCACCGTGTCTAAGCTTTTTTCCTAACTTCTCAAAGTTTTCTTCGATTTTAGTTGCTAAAGTAATACTGTTATCTAAATATTCTTCTTGCATCAAGGTCATACCAATCATAGATTCTGGCGAATTTGGATCGTAACCTTCATATTTACGTTTGTAGTCTTTCTCTAATGTAATTACCGAGTTTTCTTTTTTCGCTGCTTCAAGGTTTGATGCTACTTTACTTAAACCCATTACATAAGTTTCGGTTCCATCTGCTGCAGTATTTTTATTGGCGTTGCAGTGAATCGAGACAAAAATATTTGAATTTGCTCTGTTTGCAATATTTGCTCTTTCAACCAAATCAACAAAAACGTCTGTTTTACGAGTATAAATTACATTAACATTTGGATTTAGCTCTAAAATCTTCCCTACCTTCAAAACAATAGCTAAAGCAATATTTTTCTCAATTCGTCCGCTGTAAACAGCTCCAAAGTCATGATCTCCATGTCCAGCGTCAAGTGTCACTTTAAATACATTTGACTGGCTATGAGCACAAAAGGACGATATAGTTAGAAATAAAGTAAATATTACCTTAAATTTGTTAATTCTATTCATAAATCTAAAAGTTAATTTTAATAAAACGCAGCTGTTATAATTTTTAGAATTGATTATTTTTGCCAAAAAATTATATGTAAGTTTGACGTGTCAAAAAACAAGCCATAATTTTACAAAAATAGCATTTAAACCTTTGCATACAAACTTATTTAATATCGTTTTAGTATCATTTTTCCTAACTATAGGTTGTGGTAATTTATATTCGCAAGAAATAAAAAACAAAAAAAAGCCTTTACCTGCTGTAAAACAAACAGATAAAGAAACTACTGCGATTACAGACACCATAAAACTAGACACTGTTAAACCAAAAAAGACTTTTTTGGACGGAAAAGTTAGATACAAAGCAAAAGATTATGCTAAAATTGATCAGAAAAAAAAGCTGATTACTTTATATAACGAAGCTGAATTATATTATAAAGATGTTGAGTTAAAGTCGGGTATAATTGTACTTAATTATGAAAAGGACGAAGTTTATGCTGGAAGAATTAAAGATTCTGCAGGCGTTTTAACTCAATATCCAAACTTCAAACAAGGGTCAAGCGAGGTACAGCCAGATTCTATCCGTTTTAATTTTAAAACAAAGAAAGCTTTAATTTATAACTCGAGAACAAAACAAGGTGAATTAAACATTAAGGCTTCTGTTACTAAAAAAGAAAACGACTCAGTATACTTTTTAAAAGGCGCTCGTATTACAACTGCCCAAGATATTGACCACCCTGAGTACTACTTTCAAACCAGCAGGATTAAATTTGTACCAGGTAAAAAAATTGTTGCTGGATTGACGCAATTAGTAATTGCTGATGTTCCTACTCCACTTGCATTGCCTTATGGTTTTTTCCCTTTAAGCAAAGAAAAAAGCGTTTCAGGTATTATCATTCCAAGTTATAACGATTCTAACACAAGAGGTTTTTCATTACAAAATGGAGGTTATTATTTTGCTCTAAGCGACAATTACGATTTGACTGTATTGGGAGATTATTACACCAACGGAAGTTACGCCATGAGATTTGAGTCGGCTTATGCAACACGATATAAATATAGGGGAAATGTAAACATCCGTTTTGAAAACTTAATCAATAGTGAACGTGGTTACCCTGATTATTCTAAACAAAGCATTTACAACATTCAGTGGTCGCATTCTAAAGATACTAAATCAAACCCGAATTCTACTTTCTCTGCTTCTGTAAATATGGGTAGTAGTAAGTACTTCAAACAGTCCATCAACCAAGCCAATATTGGATCGAACTTAAACAACACTTTAAGTTCTTCAATTTCATACAATAAAACTTTTAACACAATTCCTGGCTCACGTATTTCGCTATCGGCAACTCACAGCCAGAATACACAGACAGAAGACATTATCATGACGCTTCCGTCTCTACAAGGAAGTATTGACCGTGTATATCCTTTTGTTGGAAAGAACGGCGTAAAAAAGGGATTAATCAAAAATATCAACTTACAGTATAATGTAAGCGGTAAAAACTACTTTAAAACAAAAGATTCATTGTTTTTCAAACCTCAAATGTTTGATGATGCCCAATTAGGATTACAGCAAACAATTCCGTTGAGCACCAATTTCAAGATTTTTAAATATTTTAGTGCCGGTGCTTCTACTACTTATCAGGAAACATGGGTTAACAAGACCATTCAGAAAGTTTATGACCCTGCTGCAGGACAAACTATCAACAAAACAGTAAATGGTTTTGACGCTTTTAGAACGTACAATTTCAGCACCAATTTAGGAACAACAATTTACGGAACTTTTAATTTTGGAGATGATAAAAAAATTCAATCTATTCGACATGTCATGCGTCCAAGTATAACATATGCTTATACTCCAAGTTTTGAAAAATATTATGATACCTATGCCGTAGACGCTTCTGGAAGAATTACTTCTGAATATACCAGATTCGAAAACGGATTATACGGAGCGCCTGGAAAAGAGAATTCTAATATTGTTGGTTTTGCTCTGAGTAATACTTTTGAAGCAAAAGTAAGAGACCGTGACAGCACAAAAACAGAACCTAAAAAGATAATGCTGTTAAACAACTTAAACTTCAGCACAAGCTATAATTTCAATGCTGACGGAAAGTCGACTTTCGGATGGCAACCAGTCTTAGTTAGTGGTGGAACTCAGTTTTTTGACAATAAAATGAATATGAATTTTGGCGCTACATTAGATCCGTATGCGATTGATAATGGAGGCAACAAAATTGATAAATTCAACATTGACAATGGCGGAAGTTTATTTAGAATGACAAGTGCAAACGTAACTTTAAATTATTCATTCTCAAACAAAGGAACTGGAAAAGAAAAGGAGAAAAATAACCAAAGCCAGCGAAACGGTGGTCGAAGTGACGACTTATTCGGTACAAATACAGACTTAAATGACAGTCGTAACAGTCAGTTTGCTAATGAACCAGAAAAGGAAGATGTGATTACAGAATTTTTTAATTCTAAAGTTCCATGGGACATGACTCTTGCCTACTCCTTAACATATTCAAACATAAAACGAGAAAGCACTATTTCTGGAAACTCTATCATGGTCTCTATTAATACTGATCTTACTCCTAAATGGAAAGCTGGGGTTTCAACAGGTTACGATTTTGTACAAAAAGGAGTTACCTTTACACAATTTCGTTTTGAAAGAGATTTGTTAAGCTGGAGAATGGCTTTTAACTGGCAGCCGTTAGGAACAAATTCTAACTGGAACTTCTTTATCGGAATTAAATCTGGTATGCTTAGCGATATCAAATGGAACAAACGTAGCGTTTCAAATAGATAAACTACTTTCGAATCAAAATAATTTTATTATGAAAAAAATCATTTTTACCGAGAAAGCTCCGGCTCCAATCGGACCTTATAATCAAGCGGTATTATCTGGAAACACTCTTTATGCCTCTGGACAGATTGCAATCAATCCTGAGTCAGGAGAATTGGTTACAGACAATATTAATGATGAAACCGATCAGGTTATGAAAAACATTGCAGCTATTCTTGAAGCAGCAAACATGACTTTTGAGAACGTTGTAAAGTCAACTATTTTCATCATGGACATGAATAACTTTGGAGCAATAAATACTGTTTACGGTTCTTATTTTAATGAAAAAACCGCTCCAGCTCGTGAAACGGTTCAAGTGGCTTGTCTGCCAAAAAATGTTAATGTAGAAATTTCTATAATTGCAGTGCAATAGCATCTAATAATAATTGTGCCGTTGCTTCATTCGTTGCTAGCGGCACATTATGCACATCGCAAACACGAATTAGCATATTGATATCTGCTTCATGCGGATGACTAGACAAGGGATCTTTAAAAAAGAAAACCATCTGCGTAATTCCTTCCGCAACTCTTCCTGCAATTTGCGCATCGCCTCCAAGAGGCCCAGAAAGCATTCTCTGAGTTTTAAACCCTGCCGCTTCAGCTTTCCCTCCTGTAGTACCAGTACCAATTAACCTTATTTTTTCATTGTGCAAAACAGCTTCATTTTTGATTAAGAAATCAATCAAATCTGCTTTTTTTCCATCATGAGCAATAATGGCAATTTCCATAAACCCAGAACTATTGATTAGCGACATGGTATGCAATTAATCCATCAATAGGTCTTCTTAAAACATTCCCTAATTGAAGTTCATATTTATTGAATGTTTCTTGTAATTCATCTTTCAAATAAAATGCAATAGAACCAACAAAATGCACTGGAACTTCTTTGCAATTATCAAACTGTTTGATGTAATTCTTAACGAAAGATTTCATTCCTTTAAAAATGATTTTTCTGCAGAACTCAGTGTCTTTATGCTTAATTAAGAATTTAGCATAAGTAGCTAAATAAGCATTTGGATTTGGTTCTTTATATAATTTGTTTTTAATAAAATCTGGATCAACGTCGTACTCTTTTTCAAGTTCAACAGCCAATTCTTTAGGCATTTTATTAAAATAGTATTTTCTAATTAATTCTTTTCCAAAAACATTACCACTGCAATCATCCATTACGATATAACCTAATGATTGAACTTTTTGATGCAATACTTTTCCATCAAAATAACTGCAGTTAGAACCTGTTCCTAAGATAGAAACAATCGCTTCTTCCCCTTTTGGAGTTGTTGCATAAACAGCAGCGTAAGTATCTTCTTGAACGTCTACAATTGCGTTAGAAAAATATTCTTGAAAAATTCTTTTCAACCACTCTTTCATTCTGTCTGTACCACAACCGGCACCATAAAAGAATAAATGTGTAGCATTTTTTTTGTTTTGTAAGATATCAAAACGGTCATTTAATCTTTCGATAATTTCTGGCTCGTCTAGAATTTCAGGATTTAATCCTAAAGTTTGTGTTGTGAATAATACTTTTCCATTATCATCTATCGCAATCCAATCGGCTTTAGTAGATCCACTGTCAACTATTAATTTCATTTGTTTAGTTTTTGGAATTAGGTTTCTCTATTCTTAATTTAAAAGTGTGTTTTTTACATTAATTATAGAAGTAACAAAATAAGAAAATCCCGTTATTGTAAAGTAACGGGATTTTGCAAAAATATATATTATTATTTTAAACCTGCAATATGTACAGATAAATCAATTAATTTGCTTGAGTATCCGTACTCATTGTCGTACCAAGATACTAATTTGAAGAAAGTAGAGTTTAATCCGATTCCTGCACCAGCATCAACGATAGAAGTTCTTTTGTCTGAGATAAAATCTTGAGATACAACAGCATCTTCAGTATATCCTAAAATACCTTTCATTTCATTTTCTGAAGCTTTTTTCAATACAGCTAAGATTTCTTCGTAAGTAGTTTCTTTAGCAACTTTTACTGTTAAATCTACTACAGAAACGTCAGCAGTAGGAACACGGAAAGACATTCCAGTTAATTTTCCATTCAAAGATGGGATAACTTTTCCAACCGCTTTAGCAGCACCTGTTGAAGAAGGAATGATGTTGATTGCAGCAGCACGTCCACCTCTCCAGTCTTTTCTAGAAGGTCCGTCAGCTGTCATTTGAGTTGAAGTAGTTGCGTGAACAGTAGTCATTAAACCTTCAACGATTTCGAAATTATCGTGGATAACTTTAGCTAGTGGAGCTAAACAGTTTGTAGTACAAGAAGCGTTAGAAACAACTAAATCAGAAGCTTTTGCAGTTTCGTGGTTTACTCCCATTACAAACATTGGAGCATCAGCAGAAGGAGCAGAAATGATAACTTTCTTAGCACCACCTTTTAAGTGCTCACTTGCAGTTTCAATAGTTGTAAAGATACCAGTACATTCAGCTACTACATCTACATCAACTTCGTTCCATTTTAAGTCAGCAGGATTTCTTTCTGCAGTGATACGGATATTTCTTCCGTTTACATATAATTTTCCTTCTTTAACTTCTACAGTTCCGTTGAAACGACCGTGAACTGAATCATATTTTAATAAATAAGCTAAGTGGTCTACGTCTAACAAGTCATTGATTGCAACAACTTCTACATTATCTCTATTGAAAGACTCTCTAAAAACGATTCTTCCGATACGTCCAAATCCGTTTATTCCTAATTTTACTTTTGACATTTTACTAAATTTTTTGCTTTTGTTTTTATTACACTATTTCAAAGTCTAATTTCCTCACAATAAACTTCTTTTCTTTTTTTAAACTTTTTATATTGCTTATGTAGACATAATGTCTGACACTCTTAACAATTCTCTATCAATTTCTGATTTTCCTTTAATAGCTTGCTCAAGTGGAGTCAAGATTACTTTATCTTCGCGAAGTCCAACCATATAATTAGATTTTCCTTCAATTAAAGATTCTACTGCTTTTACTCCTAAACGGCTTGCTAAAACACGATCAAAACAAGATGGAGAACCACCACGCTGCATGTGTCCTAAAACAGAAACTCTTACGTCGTACTCTGGAAGGTTAGCCTCTACGTAATCTTTTAATTCGAATACGTTTTTACCAATTTTATCTCCTTCAGCAATAACAACAATACTTGATGATTTTCCTGATGCTTTACTTTTTTGAAGCGAATCTAAAAGACGATCTAAACCTAAATCTTCTTCAGGAATAAGGATTTCTTCTGCTCCTGCACCAATACCTGCATTAAGAGCAATATGACCAGCATCTCTACCCATAACCTCTACAAAGAAAAGACGGTTATGCGAACTTGCCGTGTCTCTAATTTTATCAATACAGTCTACAACAGTATTTAAAGCGGTGTCATACCCTAAAGTAAAACTTGTACCATAAATATCATTATCAATTGTACCTGGAATTCCCATTACAGGAAAACCAAATTCTGAATTAAAAATTAATCCTCCAGTAAAACTTCCATCACCACCAATAACAACCAAAGCATCCACCCCTGCCTTAACAAGATTCTCGTGTGCTTTTTTTCTACCTTCAGGGGTTCTAAACTCAACTGAACGAGCCGATTTTAAGATCGTTCCACCTTTGTTTACAATATTATTTACGCTTCGTGGTCCCATCTCCTTGAAGTCGCCTTCAATCATTCCTTGATACCCTCTATAAATTCCGATGCATTCTATATTATGGTATGCGCAAGTTCGAACAACTGATCGTATTGCAGCATTCATTCCAGGTGAATCTCCTCCTGAGGTAAGAACACCTACTTTTTTTATTGTTTTTGGCATTATTTAAGTATTAAAGTGTAAAATTAGCAAACATTCAGCACTTTTCGGGTTACGATTATCATAAATTAATAAAATCTGTTAAATTCAAACGTTTTCGTTAATAAGTTTTTTCTAGGAAAAAATTTCATTAAAAATAATAAAACGCTATTTTTTTAATTAAATCGTCAAAATTAACAATACCCTAATGAAGTGTTATAAAAATAGAATTTTCCGCTCACATGGAAAATTTTAAAAGAGTGCCTAAATTTAGCATAAAAAAAACCATTATAAGAATAATGGTTTTATAAAAGGTTATTTTTAACAAAGTGTTAATAATCGTTGTCAGGAATTAGTCCTTGATTATTACTTGGTGTTTGTTCCTGTTCTTTTTTCTTTTTCTTTTCTTCTTCTTTTTTCCTTTTCTCTTCATCTTCCTTCGCTTTCTTCTTATTTTTTTCTGAATCTTTCTTGCTTGAGAAATTCATATATTCAGGAAGATACGAATCTTGAAGATCGTCATGAGAAGAATTTTTTACAGCTTTTTCAATTTTATGGTTTTTAAACAGCTTGTTTACAAGCTCGCTAAAGGTATCAAAATCTACTTCGTAAGAAATACCGACACCTTGCGTATATCCAATTCCTTGTCCTATGTAATTAATGTCGTTTTCTTTATTAAATAAACGAAGGTTCATTGTTCCGTCTTCATTTACACGATATAGAATTTCAATATCTCCTACAATTGCAGATTCATTTACACCTCCAACAGGAACTCCTAATTTTCCGTTGATGGTAATTCTTTCATTTATCTGCGAAGATATATTAGCCACAAACTGACCGTCAACCTCCTGCCCTGTTCTTCTATCTGCAGCAATGTAGTTCAAGTCAATATTGACTTTATCATTATCCGATTTAATAATGCCACCCAACAAACTCGAAGCTGTTTCTGTCAATGTTCCAGAAAAATCTCCTTGGCTAAATCCGTCGGTACTCATAAACGAACCAGTCGATAATAAATAAAGTGCTTGTGTCTGACGAATATCTTTATCGTCTAACTTATATTGTATTTCTGATTTTAAAACATTACTTACAGATGGGAACTGAATATCAAAATTAGGTTCTGGACTCGCCAAATCTCCTCTTAATCCAATTACAACTTCTACAGGAACTTTTTTATTGAATGACGAAGTGTTATCTAAAAGAACTGCCGGATTGGCCTGAGTTTTATAAACTGCTTCTAAATTCAGCTGGGCACGCATCGGGTTTCCTTCCCAAATAATTGAACCTCCTTTTTTAACTGTAAACTTTTTATCGATAAGTCCGCCGTATTTAAAATTATAGGTTCCTTCATATGCCTGAAAATCTCCCCACATATTAAATTTACCTAACGTATTGATTTTAAACAAAAGCGATCCATATCCTTTTCCTTTCATACCATGGCCCGAATTTCGATCTAGAATAACCTCTACTTCGGCATCAGGCGTAATATCAAAATCAAATTCCAGCTCAAGTCCGTTATAATCTCTTGTTTTTTCAACAATTCCGTTTTCAAGATTGTACTTTTCTTTTGGCGTTACAAAATGAATCCAACTGCTTTCTCCAACACTTTGCGTATTATTAATTGGAATCTTAACTTCTGTACCTTTTTCAGATTTTGCATCTACCTTAATAAATAAACCTTCTACAGGACCTTTTATGCTGGCCGTTCCATTTATAAATGCTGTTCCAAAATACGCCGCATCATCACTGTCTTTTGTATCCAATGCCACTAAACGTTTCGAAGTAATATTTAAATCTAGTTTCCAATCGCCAAAATTATGATGCTCAATACTTCCGTTTAACAAACCTTTTGTACCGTATTTTGTATCCGTTAACTGGTTATTTCTAAACAGGAATTTCTCATTAGTTAAATCAATAACTGTTCGATCGCTTAATTCATAATCCGTATTAAGGTAAGGAATTGTCATTCCTGCTTTTTCAACATACAAACGTCCATTGATTTCAGGTTTTTTCAAATTACCAACAACAGCAGCATTTCCAGAAACAGAACCGCGTACATTTGATAGAACATCTCCTCCGATAGTTCCTAAAGTAGCCAAATTAAAGCCTTCCAATTTCAGGCTCATATCCATGATGGTTTCCTTATTCTCTACAGCAAAAGTTCCGTTAGCCCTAAACGATTCGGTAAAGCCATTCTGGATCGACGAGTTAACAGTGAATTTCCTAAAAGATTCATCTCCAGAAATATCAAAATTAAGCGTACCGAGTTCAGTCTTGTTCATTACAAGATGGTCAATCTTTATGGATGCCGTGGGCTGATAAACATTTCTATTCTGCTTATAATTGACATTTCCATTCAAATTACCATTAAATACAAACTTGGAATTGACGGGGGTTATTTTATTAATATCAACATCTTCAAAAGTCAGTTCGAGATCTTTATAATCTGTTCCTTTTATAACTCCATTTAAATCAATTTTCTGATTTTCATGAGATAAAACGATATTATCAAACGTGAAATTTTTAAAGAACTGATCAAAAATGATCTGATTATCTTTTTCAGCATCTTCATTCAAGTACCAGATATAGTCCTTAAACTTCATTTCAGATTTCTTGATTCCGACAATATTATTTTTACTCTTGTCTATTGTATGATATAAATCTAGATTAAAATAATCTTCTCCTTTATCTCCGCCTTTAAACTCCGAACGAACAAAAAGTGTATCATTTGCCGTAACATTAATCAAGTTAAAATCACGGATTTTATAATAAGGTGTCTTAATACTATCTAATTCGACATAAGCATTATAAAGCGGATTTTTATTATCAATATTAATACGTATGTTGTCAAATGTATTTTTGTCTGCTGTAATTTTTTTGGATCTGAAACGGAATTTAAATTCCTGTAAATCAGAATCTATTTTTCCTCTTACAACCGTAGACGAATCAATATTTATTTCTGGATAAAGCATTTCGACTACTTTATCATAAACACGGAAATTGAAATTCAGAAATTGACCTTTTCTAACTTTATAAGGTTTGTAATTGGTATATAAACTACCAACCGAATTCATCACCAATTTATCTAATTGATCAAATCTAAATTTACCTACAATTTTTCCATCTACAACATCATTGGAACTTACTGTAATGGTTCTCAAACGATCTGCATCAAAACTCGAATTCAAATTTACTTGATCAAAAACGTAGGTCGCTTTTGGATTTTGATATTCTGCATCATTAATAAAAATATCTCCCTGCAAGTTTTCAATAGAATTTCCAGACAGCTGAACCACAACATCTCCTTTAAAATGAGAAATCGAATCGCCAACGAATTTAAGCTTTCGCAAATCTGAGTTTTCAACATTAATATGAAAATCATATCTATTTTCTTTTCTGCTCAAATCCAATAAACCATCAAAATTTAAATTTAAATTCGGATCATTTATAGCAATTTGACCTTTATAATAAGGAAGCTTAAAATTTCCGTTTACTACTATATTATTATAGGTGTATTTATTGTAATCCAGTTTCGAGATGTCTCCTTTAATAACTGTATTCAAATATTTCTCTGTAAAACCAACTCCATCCACATCAAGATTCAAAGTCGTTTTTCCAATATCCTTTCGATCTAAAACTGCACCTACATCAAAACCATTTAAAACAATATTTCCAGAATAAGAAGCCTTATCAATAAAATCCATGTTATTCAAATGAAGATCAATTTCCCCATTTCCTATATCAGTAGCGATTTTAAAAGCGGTTTCTAATTCCGTTGTCGTCACTTTTGCTTTTCCTACAATATTAAATTTACCGATTCGCTTCATCTCTTTCGGAAGTCTCTTTCCTAAAACAACAGGAAGCAGAACTACCAAATCATCATAGCTGGAAAGCAGTTTATTAAACTTTCCATCCATAGAAAATTTCTGCGTTTTACTGCCCAACAGATTTCTGAAATTGATTGTTCCATTAATTTTCGATCCATTTGTGTCGCTTAGTCTCAATCCTGTAAGCGTAATATTATTTAGTGGACCGTCTAATTTGGTTTTAAGTTTAAAATGCTGATTTTTACCTAATCCATCATAAAAATGGCGAATATCATTTGTTGCAATAGAAGAAGAATCGATCAAAACATCAAATCGGACTTTATCTGTAAAATCAAGAAAATCGGATGGTTTATAATTTAAGATCGCTACACCATAAATAGAGGACCTTTTGGTTTTAATAGCCAGATTTTCAACTTTAATCTGTTTTTTGGTATAACTAAACTTTCCTGCAAAATTAGAAACATACAAACCACGGTGATCCATAAACGAAAACCTATGAATATTTGTATTCACATCTGGCCCATACAATTTAAACTCACTGATATATGCGTTTAATTTTGTAAAATCCAGAAATTTGGGAGTTGTTTTATTTTCGTCAACAACAGAAAATCTTCCTTTTTCGATATACGCGTTTTTAGCTGTTAGCAAAAAATGCTTTGTTGATTTTTTCTTAGGAGTATCTTCAACTTCAAAAGCCTGTATAAATTTGTTGATATTGTTCTCGTCTTCGCCTTTGTAGGTTTTCAGATTAAAAATCAAACCTGTCAGACGCAAATCTCCAAAAATTAAATCTCCGTCTAACAGTCTGCTAAAACTAGCTATATCGGTTGTAATGATATCCGAATAAATCATCGTTTTTTTATGATGATCCAAAATTGTTACTTTCTTCAATTTTACACCGCCAAAAATATTAATTGCTGTTTTTTCAACATTAATATTAACCTTATAATCTTCGTTTAATGAGTTGGTAACATAATTGGCAATCTGAGTCTGAACGACAGGAAGAGATAGTATGATAGCAAGCGCTAACAAAAGTAAAATCAGCCCAATTAGGGTTCTAGATATTATTTTCTTTACTTTTTTGATAGCTTCTTTAATTTTAGTTTTTCTTTTAATTTTTTTGAACAGACAAAGAACGGCTGTTTTTGATAAAAATTCTTTAATTTTGGGGCACTGCTTAAATCAAAGAAATTTAATAATTTGATTTGTCAAATATAATTCAAAATTTGTGCCTTTATATGCAAAATCCAGAGGTTTTTATTCTAGCCATCGAAAGTTCATGCGATGATACTGCTGCCGCGGTTTTACATAACGACAAAGTATTGTCAAATGTTGTAGCCAATCAATTAATTCATAATCAATACGGAGGTGTTGTTCCCGAATTAGCTTCCCGAGCGCATCAGCAGAATATTGTACCAGTGATAGATGCTGCACTTCGTAAAGCAAATGTACAAAAAGAACAGTTAAGCGCAATCGCATTTACACAAGGCCCCGGATTAATGGGCTCTTTATTGGTAGGGACTTCTTTCAGCAAATCATTATCATTAGCCTTAAATGTTCCATTAATTGCTGTAAATCATATGCATGCGCATATTTTGGCTCATTTTATTGATGAAGAAGGCTACGACAAACCAGAATTTCCTTTTTTAGCTTTAACAATTAGCGGAGGACACACTCAGATTGTAAAAGTGAATAGTTTTTTTGATATGGAAATTATCGGAGAAACCACAGATGATGCTGTAGGTGAAGCTTTTGATAAAAGTGCCAAAATTCTCGGACTTCCTTATCCTGGCGGACCTTTGATTGATAAATATGCGAAAGAAGGAAATCCGAAAGCGTTTCCTTTTACAAAACCGAAAGTTCCGGGATTAGATTTTAGTTTCTCTGGATTGAAAACGGCTATTTTATATTTCATTCAAAAGAATAAACAGCAGAATCCAAATTTTATCGAAGAAAACTTAAATGATATTTGCGCTTCTATCCAGCATACAATTATCGAAATTCTGATGGATAAAATTAAACTCGCTGTAAAAGAAACTGGAATTACACAAATCGCAATTGGCGGCGGAGTTTCAGCAAATTCAGGAATTAGAAGTACGCTAAAAGAAACCGAAAGCAAATATGGCTGGAAAACTTTTATTCCGAAATTTGAATATACAACAGACAATGCCGCAATGATTGGAATTGTAGGCTACCAAAAATACTTATCTAATCGTTTTGAAACTTCTGCTGTGGTTTCTAAAGCAAGAATCGAATTTTAAATCATGCAGTTATTTTTTAATCCGAATATAGACGAAACAACAGAAAGCTTTTCTTTTGACAAAGAAGAAAGCCGTCATATTATAAAAGTTCTCAGAAAGAAAGATTCAGATATCCTGCATGTTACAAATGGTTTTGGATTATTGTTTGAAACCCAGATTACATTGGCTTCAGATAATAAATGTACGGTTAAAGTCCTTAACATTACCAATGCCGAAAAACCAAAATTTCACTTGCATTTGGCAGTCGCACCAACCAAAATGAATGATCGTTTTGAATGGTTTCTAGAAAAAGCTACCGAGATTGGCATTCAAGAAATCACGCCAATTTTCTGTGATCGCTCTGAAAGAAAGGTGATTAACCGTGATCGCTTTGAAAAAATCATTCTTTCGGCAATGAAACAATGCAATGAAACTTTTTTGCCAAAATTGAACGAAGCCATTTCGTTTAAAGAATTCATTAAGCAAAAGCAAAATGGTTTATCTTTAATTGCACATTGCGAAGAAACCGATAAAAAATCACTAAAAGAGGTTCTAAAACCAAATGAAGATGTAACGATTCTAATTGGTCCCGAAGGAGATTTTTCGGAGAAAGAAATTGCATTGGCATTAGAAAACAATTACAAGCCCGTAACTCTAGGCAATACGCGTTTAAGAACAGAAACAGCTGCCGTTGTGGCTTGCCATAGTGTTGTTTTTCTTAATGAATAATTAACCGCAAAGTTTGTCATCCTGAGGAACGAAGGATCTCACGCGATTAGACAAAGATTGGCGACAAACTATGCGGAATTTCAAGTGTGATTTCTCCTTCGTCGAAATGACAAAAAATGCGAAAACAAGATATTTAAAACTTACATGAAAAAAATATTTTACTTATTATTACTTTTTTCAATCTCTTCATTTTCACAAGAAATTGCTTTGCTTAAATACAGCGGTGGCGGCGATTGGTATGCCAATCCGACTTCTTTGCCTAATTTAATAAGTTTCTGCAATGCCAATATCAATACGCGCATCAAAAACAAACCCTCAACTGTAGAACCAAGCAATCCAGATTTGTTTTCTTATCCGTTTGTACACATGACGGGACACGGAAATGTTGTTTTTAGCGATGCCGACGTAACAAACCTGAGAAATTATCTGACTGCTGGAGGTTTTCTGCATATTGATGATAATTATGGAATGGATCAATATATTCGAAAAGAAATCAAAAAGATATTTCCGAATAATAATTTAATCGAGCTTCCGGCAAATCATCCTATTTTCCAGAAACCTTTTCCTTTCCCAAATGGATTGCCAAAAATTCATGAGCATGACGGAACTCGTCCACAGGCTTTTGGAATTTTTATAGAAAATAAACTAGTATTACTTTATACTTACGAATGTGATTTGGGCGATGGCTGGGAAGATGCAGAAGTACATAATGATCCTGCTAACGTAAGAGACAAAGCACTTAAAATGGGTGCAAACATTATCAATTATATTTTTACTAATTAAATTTTAGAAGGTGCAACTGACTCACGAAGAAAATCAATTTGAGAGAAAAACATTTCCCATTACTTTAGTTTGCGATCATATTTACTTTCAGCAGAATATAGGTTCTTTGTTCCGAATTTCTGAAGCTTTCGGAGTTGAAAACATTATCTTTTTCGGAAAAGACATTCCATTGACACCTCGTAAAATCAATAAAACTTCTCGGAGTACACATCTTCATGTAGCACATTCTATAATTGAAAATTTTAACGAGCTTCAATCTTATTTACTTGATAATAATTTTGAGATTATCGCTTTGGAAATTGCTTCTAATAGCAAACCATTAAAAGAAGTTAATATTCCGAAAAATAAAAAAATAGCGCTTTTAATAGGAAGCGAAATCAACGGAATATCTGAAGAACTTCTTAAACTTTCTCATCAAATCGTACATATCAATATGTTTGGCAAAAACAGCAGTATGAATGTTGTTCAAGCTGCGAGTATTGCTCTTTATGAAATTACTGCTTTGTAAAAAATTGAACTCGAAAAATCTTTTTTAAAGCAACATTTAGATTTTATATTAAATTTATTTGTTAAAAATTATCGTTAAACGACAGATAATCACGACGAAATACATTTAGAAAACAAAAAGACAGAAAATACTGCATAATATTTTTAAATTAATTTTTGTAGGAATCAATGTTTGTAAGGGGTTGTAAAATTTCTCACAAAATTTTTATTCTAATATTTTGCAAGAAAGGTATTTTGTTATAAAATTGCTGCATTATTCAACTAATCAACATTTTTATAACAAAAAACCCAAATTATTATGAAAAAAGTTATTATTACCACATTTGCAGCATTAATGCTGTTTGCTTGTCAAAATGAACAATCTGATTCTGCTAATGCAGATGCTAGTGTTGCTTCTAGAAGAGGATGTGCCACACAAGAAGTTTTAGAAGCTCAATTGAAAGCTGATCCTTCATTGGCAATTAGAATGAATGAAATAGAAACTTTTACAGCACAACACGCAGGTTCTAATTTCACTGGCCGTTTGGTAAATGGTAAAATCGAAATTCCAGTTGTAGTAAACGTTTTATACAAAACTGCTGCACAAAACATTTCGGATGCGCAAATCCAATCACAAATCGATGTTTTAAACAAAGATTTTAATGCTTTAAACTCTGATTACAATAATGTACCAGCATTATTCGCAGGTGTTAAAGCTAACATTGGAATTACTTTTGTTTTAGATCAAGTTATCAGAAAATCTACTACCAAAACTTCTTGGGGAACAAATGACGCTATGAAGAAAACAGCGCAGGGCGGAATTGCACCTACTTCTCCAACTACAAAATTAAACATGTGGTCATGTGCAATTGGTGGTGGAATCTTAGGTTATGCACAATTTCCTGGTGGTTCTTCATCTACTGATGGTGTTGTAATTGATTCTCGTTACTTCGGATTATCTGGTTCTGCAAATGCGCCATTTAACTTAGGAAGAACAGCTACACACGAAGTGGGTCACTGGATGAACTTACGTCACATTTGGGGAGATGCAACTTGCGGAAGCGATCTTGTTGCAGATACTCCAACTCATAATACAGCAAACTACGGTGTTCCTGCTTACCCTCATTACAGCACTTGTACAGGTACACCTGTAGAAATGACAATGAACTACATGGATTATGTTGATGATGCTGCAATGTACATGTTCTCGACAGGTCAGAAAAATAGAATTTCGGCTATTTTTACAACAGGAGGAGCTAGAGCTTCTTTTGCACAGCCGTGATAAAAGAAACTTAATTAAAAGCGAGATGAAATCATCTCGCTTTTTTTGTTTATCCCCGAATTTTACAATGCTTTTTCCTATATTTATGGTCTAAATTTTAAGCATGATCACATCAAAAACTATTTCGAACGGAATATTAAGAGCTTTAGCTACAATCTTAATAATTAGCATCGTTTTATATTTTTTATATGAAATCCAAACCGTAATTGTCTACTTGTGCATTTCGCTAATATTGTGTCTTATTGCAAATCCGATGGTCTTATTTTTAAAAAATAAATTAAAATTCAACAATTCGCTAGCGGCCACAACGACAATTATCTTTTTCATTTTTCTAATAGTCGGTTTTATTCTATTGTTTGTTCCTTTAATTATTTCTCAGGCAAATAATCTCGCACTTCTTGACACCGCGCATCTTCAGTCTCAGTTTATAGAAACAGAAACCAGTCTTGAAAAATATTTTAATATTCCTCATATTGATTTAAATAAAGTGATAAAAGATTCGAAACTTATTTCATTCTTAGATTTTAGCTATTTTACAGGATTCATCAATACTATAATTAACTTTATGGCCGATATGGGGATGGGATTGGTATCGGTTTTCTTCATCACTTTCTTTTTCATAAAAGATCAAGACATCTTTAAAGATCAAGCAAGAAGAATACTACCAGATTCTAATGAAGACAAAATTTTAAATTCTATCACTAAAATAAATCATTTATTGACTCGCTATTTTATTGGCTTATTATTGCAACTGATGGTTGTGTTTATACTATATCTGATTGTATTGCTGGTTTTTGGAAATAAAAATGCTTTTGTAATTGCTTTTTTATGCGCAATCTTAAACATAATACCATATTTAGGGCCAATTATCGGAACCACTTTAGCAGCAATCCTTACCATGATAAGCATGATTGGAAAAGATTTTCAATCAGAAATTCTGCCAACAACAATTTATGTCGTTATTGGCTTTTTATTGGTTCAGGCAATCGACAACAATATTAGCCAGCCAATAATTTCATCAAAAAGTGTAAATTCGCATCCGTTAGAAATATTCTTGGTTATATTAATCAGCGGTATTACGTTTGGAATTGTGGGCATGATTATAGCGATTCCTGCTTTTACAATGATTAAAGTAATTTTAAAAGAGTTTTTTCCTAACAACAAAATCGTCTCCGTATTAACAGAAAGAATCTAGCTTTGAACAATCCTATTTTGCATCCAGAAATTCAAGAATTTATAAAAAAAAATACTGGTGCAGATATAACAAAATTAGCGCTTCAAAAAAATCCGTTTCCAGAAGTGGACTGGATTTTGATTTTGAATCAGATTGAAGCGCGAACAAAAGCAAAGGAAAAACTTCCGACTTGGTTTGCTGCCGAAAATATTATTTTTCCAAGTAAAATTTCTATAGAACAAACTTCTTCAGAAAAAACAGCAGCATATAAAGCTTCTCTGCTATCTGGAGAATCTTTGATTGATTTAACTGGTGGTTTTGGCGTTGACGATTATTATTTTTCGAAGAAATTTAAATCGACAACACATTGCGAAATAAATGAAGAATTATCCAAAATTGTAGCATACAATTTTAAACAATTGGAAGTTGAAAATTGTACTTTTCATTCAGGTGATTCTATTCATTTATTAGAAGAATCAAATCAAAAATACGATTGGATTTATATTGATCCTTCTCGAAGAAATGACAGCAAAGGAAAAGTCTTCATGCTAAAAGACTGTCTGCCAAATGTTCCTGAATTACTTGATTTTTATTTTGAAAAAACAGATTCCATTTTAATTAAGACTGCACCTTTACTAGATATTTCGGCGGGACTATCAGAATTAAAAAACGTAAAGAATATTCATATTATAGCACTTGAAAACGAAGTAAAAGAATTACTTTTTGAAATTCACAAAGGGTATTCCGGCAAAATAACTTTAAAAACTGCTAACATTTTAAAAGAAAAAATAGAAACTTTTGAATTTGTTTTAGGCACCGAAACCAAATCGTTTTCTTATGGTTTACCACAGCAATATCTTTACGAACCCAATTCAGCAATTATGAAATCTGGTGGTTTTGACGAAGTTAGCGCTACTTTTCAGATTAATAAACTGCATAAACATTCGCATTTATACACTTCAGAAAATTTAATTGATTTTCCTGGAAGAAAATTTGAGGTTCAAAAAGTCATTTCTTATAACAAAAATGAGATGAAAAATGAACTAGCCAATAAGCACGCAAATGTTACAACTCGCAACTTCCCAGAGACTGTAGAAAACATCAGAAAGAAATGGAAAATAAAAAATGGCGGTAATTTGTATTGTTTTTTTACGACAGATGTAAAAGATAACAAAATAGTTTTAATTTGCACCAAAATAATCTAACACAATGAAACAATTAATTACACTAACTCTTTTTTTATTAACCTTTACCGCATTTGCCCAAAAACCGTGTGAATATAGTGTGAATGTAAATGACTCTATTGGATCTTATAAAGTAACAAATGAATATTTGATAAGTGAGAAATATTTTGGCGGAAGCTTTAATTATATTTTCTTCTCCTTGGCTCAAACTGATGGTTTGCCTACACTGAATCTACAATCTATTCAAAAAAGCAAGGATTTTATCAAAGCTAACTGTTTTGATAAAAATTCAAAAGTATTTTTACAGCTAGAAAATGGAAAAATAGTGACATTAATGCACATCAATCAAGAAAATTGCGGTACATTGATTCGCGATGAAAAAGGTTTTGACAACCGCATCAACACTGGGATTTTTATGTTTATGAAAGACAATTATGAGGAACTTAAAAAATCTCCAATTTCTATAATGCGAATAAAATACCTTACCAATACAGAAGATTATATCGTAAAACGAGAACTTACTTCTGAGTTAACCGGAAAGGTAACCAATCCGAATACTTATTTTATGGATAACATTAGATGCGTTGAGTAATTAATTGCATTTCCATTTCTGATTGGACACTTTATCTTTTAAACCTGTTTTCAAATTGTAATGCCACCATTCAGAATCAAAAGAGTTAAAGCCATTTTTAATCATGGTCTTTTTTAAATAAGTTCTATTAGAAAGTATTTCTTTTGAAAGTTGTTTAAAATTATGACTTGCCATAATCCCGAAAAAATCAAAAGAAGTTCCCATATCAACTTCTTTTCCTGTTATATCTACTAAAGAAATATCTACGGCTCCTCCTCTATTATGGATGGAGCCTTTTTTTGGATCTGCAACATAAATCGGATTCGATACAATCTCCCACATTTTCTTTTGGATATCCAAAGGCCTGTAACAATCATATAATTTGATTCTATAGCCTTTCTTCAAAAAATCTTTATTGGCCGCTATTAATGCATTTACAGTCTTTAAACGAAGCATACATTCTGCACAGTCATAAACTTTTGTTTTCAAGAAATTGTCTTCGGTAGCATATTTCATATCATAAACAAAATCGTTGCTGTAATCTCTTAGATTTACAAATGTAGTATCCGAAATTTTAACTTCAGCTGGAGAAGTGTAAGTTTCATTCTGAGCTTGTAAAAAGCTAATTCCTAAAAGAAAAAATATTAAAATTTTGAAAGTATGATTCATTTTAAGATGATTTAAAAATTGAAATTAAACAAAAAAAACTAAAAAACCGATTCTGCGATTTCTCTTTAAGAGCAAAAGTTTGCTTTTTACAAATCTAAAATTCGTCATAAATTCCTTTCAAAACAAAGATTATTTTTAATATCTTTATGAAAATTAGATCATTACGACTTTGTAAAATAAATTATTAATTCTAAAATCAGTTATATTATGAATTACAGAGCCAAGTACATTTCGGCAGCACTTGTAAGCAGTGTAATCTTGTTTTCGTGCAAAAAAGAAATTAGTAAAGAAGTTCCTGAAACAGATTCTACTTCTATAAAAACGGAGGTTATACAGGCAGACAGCACGACTTTAAACCCTAACGATTCTTTATATAATCTAGTAGATAAAAGTGTTGTTGGAATACAGTTTTTAACGAAAAGCAGTTTAGCTCCTAGATTAAAAAAATTATTAGGAGCAGATTATGACCAGATGGTTAAAAATTGGAACACCGAAACTCCTTTTGAAAAACAAGACAATATTCTGCACGCATGGGGCTGCAAACAGCATGATTGCAGCACTTATTCTTATGATTTGTATATTGATGTTAAAAACAATAAAATAAATGTCTACAAATTTGCCGAATCTAAATTGACTGTTTTTAAAGAAGATAATTTTGAAATTGAAATAAAAGGCAACTTCTTGAAAGATCTCGAAATTAAAAAGGAAAATATCACAAATAAAAAATAAGCATAGCGCTAAAAAGGTTCAAAAAAAGGCTAGTTCACTATTGAACTAGCCTTTTTATAAAATATCTTTTGACAACTATATTTCTCCTGTAACTAAAATATTTTCTCTTACACCTTTGTCTCTCAGCATTCTAAAATGAGAACGAACAGCGTGATAAAACGGATACGAGGTGTATGGCAGATTGTATTCTTCTGCATAACGTTTTATAATTGGAGTAATATATGGATAGTATGTATGTCCAACTGCAGGGAAAAGATGATGCGCTACGTGATGCGTAAATCCGCCATAAAGAAAATTAGCCAATTTACTTTCAGTACTAAAATCCTTAGTCACAATCATTTGGTGCATTACCCATGTATCAGAAAGATTTCCATCTTCATCAGTATGTGGAAAGTGAGCATCTTCATCAACATGTGTCGAAACCAATGCTACGACACCAATTGCACTACCACATAAATGCATAGACAGCCAAGCAAGCAAAACCATATACCATGGCTGACTTAATAACATCATCGGAATAAAAAGCAGATAAATAAGATTAACGATCTTAGCCGCAAAAAGTCTATATACTTCTTGTCGAGGAATCTTATCTACAACTCTTTTTACATAATTGTCCTTTGTTCCAAAAAAGTCTTTAAAGTCTCTAATATAAAGCCAGTTTAGACTATAAAAAGGATAAATAAACCACATGTAAATATGCTGGTACTTGTGGTAATTAAACAATGGACTATTTGGAAATATTCTAATAATATCGCTCTGTTTGATATCGACGTCCCAATCAGGCACGTTTGGATAAGCATGATGCAGACTTATATGACGTCGCATCCAAAGCCAGTGATTACTCCCAAAGAGTTCTAAAACATATAAAAACCATTCATTATGCTTTGGCTTTTTAAATAAAGCTCCATGCGCAGCATCATGAAAAGCATTTATAAATAAAACGATCATTGTAATACCAGACAGAATATAAAAAAGAAATAGTAAGGGCGTCTGGTTGCCGAAAATCAATATACAGGCGTAGAACAAAAAAAATACTGCCAGAAGTCCTAAAGACTTCACAACATTTAATACATACAAGGACGAGTTTTTTAAGACCGTTTCATTCACTTCTAAACGCATCTTTTTAAAAAAATCATCTGCTCCTGGTTTAACATAAACCGGTCGTTTTAATTTTTCCATATTGGTTACTGCTAGAAATTGTTAATCAAATTTAGTAAAAAAAAACTTAAACTGTAAGCGTTGATTTAAATAAAAAAGGAGTATTTTAAACAAAAAAGCCACTCAAAAAGAGTGGCTTAAGTTATTACTGAGACATTTTAAATTGTTAGATACTTTTGGAAAAACTTTTTATTATTCCTCAAACTTTTTGTCAGCCAGACGTACACGAATATTATGAATTCGTCCTTCAATTTCTTGCAAGTCATTCAGAATATTCTGCTTCTCATAAACTGGCCCAACTTCATTAACCTTATTTTGCTCATCGGCAAAAAGATCATTCAAATCCACATCTGGAAAATTTTTACTTAAGCTAAGAATAAATTCAGAACCTATGCTAGCTGTTCCATGTAAATATCTTCCAATCATTGCAGGGCTAAATCCTAAAATTGCCCCAACTTCCTTTTGCTTTAATCCTTTATCCTTAAAGAATTTGCTTAGTTTCTCGTGATACATCATTATTAAAATTCAAACAAAATATAGCTATAATACATTTTTTAACACTAAAAAGAATAAATAATATAATATTATTCCTACATTTACACGTAATAAAATACATACAAATAATTATTAGCAAATATATGTCAAAATTAATCAATAATAGCAATTTTAAAGAAGATAATTCTCACAATAAAAAAGCTTATGAATTTATAGATAGGCATTTACCTGTTACTTATGTTGATCTTACTATTGCTTGTATCATTAAAAAAGGTCAGCCAGCTCCAAGCAAAGCGTTAATTAGAAACGTCAGAAATAAAACTATCCTTAGAAACGATATTTTACTTGCATTAGTAGAAGTTGCTAATGAAAACAAACAAGCAATAGAAAAGATAAAATTGTTAACCTCATAATTATAAAAGAATATATCAAAACCGTTTTTTAACCAAAGTCAAAATTTTATGACCACTCACAATACTAACAAAAAAGAAAATAATCAGTCAGATTCTATTCAAAATCAATATAAAATCTCATCTTCAAACGAAACTAGTTTAGAAAACACTCCAAATCTATACGGAATGAGTCTTGAACAGTACAGAGAAGGTCTCGAAATTCATTCTAGATGTTTTAACCAGATGAAAAAAGTGCAAAGAATTGTGAATTAAAATAATCTTAATCCATTCTCAAAAATCACATCAAATACACATCATCGGTTTTTAAATTTTAGCACAAACCCTTATAAAACTTGTCTACATTCTAAATTTCAGTTTTTAGTGCAAGACCTTTTAGCTTAGAAAAATTTTCCCTTTTTTGTAATTTGCCTTTTCTACTAGCTAAAAAACTAAAACCATGCTAAAACTCAGAAAACAATTAAGATGGATTCTAATAGTTTTGTTCCTTTCTATTTCAGCTTATAGCAAAACTATCATACATGTAAACCAAGTAGGCTTTGATCCAAAAAGTCCAAAAATTGCTATTATTGAATATAACAACAATCTTTTGAATTCAACTTTTGACATTATAGATGCCGATTTTGGAAAAACCGTTTTTACTTCAAAAATTGGTAAACCAGAAAGTGTCGATGACTGGAAACTTGGCAATTTTTATTATAAAGCTGATTTTTCGTCTTTCCAAAAACTTGGGAATTACAAAGTATCATTCAAAATTGCAGATCAGATTTATACTTCTGCCCGTTTCTCTATTGAAGAAAACATATTAGCTAAACGCACCATTTCTTCTATAGTTCATTATTATAATAAACAAAGAGCCAATACGCCAGAAGAGCTTGAAGCTGACAAAAAGATGTTATTGTTTGGAAGCACAAAAAAGGTAGACGTACACGGCGGATGGTGTGACGCTTCTGGAGATGTAAGCAAATATTTTTCGCATTTAGCCTACGCTAATTTTGTATCACCTCAACAAACACCATTAGTTACTTGGTCACTCATAAATACGTCTGAAACCATTTCAAAAAAACTGACACAATGGAAAATAAAAGACTCTTTGGATAATGAAGCCATTTGGGGAGCCGATTATATGATGCGCTGTCTTTCTGATGAAGATTATTTTTATATGATTGTTTTCAGCTACTTTGATAAAAACCCTTCAGCAAGAAGAATTGTTGGATTAAAAGCCAATAGTGTTACTACTGACGAATATCAATCTGCTTTTCGCGAAGGCGCTGGAATGGCAATCGCATCACTTGCTAGAATTTCAAAATGGAATAAGAGCGGAGATTTTACTTCAAAACAATATTTGGATGGAGCAAAACGAGCTTATGCCCACCTTTTAATCAATAACACCAAATATGATGACGACGGAAAAGAAAATATCATAGACGATTATTGCGCTTTGATGGCAGCAACAGAATTATGGATTGCTACTAATGATAATTTTTATAAAGATGAAGCAAGAAAATGGGCTCACAAACTCGAGAATCGAATGACAGATCAAGGCTGGTTTAGAAGCAATGATACAAATCGTCCGTTTTGGCATGCAGCTGATGCAGGTTTGCCAGTTGTAGCACTAACGAGATATCTAAAAAAAGAATCTGACGGTAAAGAAAGAGCTGTTGCAGAAAATGTTATCAAAAAAGCTTTGGAATACAATTTAAACGTTACAAACAATGTAGCTAATCCGTTTGGTTATGCAAGGCAAAGTTTTTTATTTAACGATAAAATCCAAGATGGCTTTTTTATTCCGCATGATAATGAAACTGGCTGGTGGTGGCAGGGAGAAAATGCCCGATTGGCTTCATTGGCAACAGCAGCCATAGAAGGAGGAAAAAGTATTTCGCTTCAAAAGAATAGCGATACGAAAAAATCGCTCGATTTATATGCGTCACAGCAATTATCTTGGATTTTAGGCTGTAATCCGTATTCAATGTGCTTTTTATATAAATTCGGAGAAAATAATGTGCCATATATGCATTCTAATTACGGACATGGATCTGAAAAAGGCGGTATTTCTAACGGAATTACAGGAAAAGATGGAAACGGCGATGGTTCGGGAATTGATTTTAAAATGGAAGACAAAGGAAACGAATGGCGCTGGACCGAACAATGGATTCCGCATTCAGCATGGTTTTTACAAGCTATAACTGCAACGGTTGAACCGTAATTAATTCGACTTAACAAATTGCTTTCATGAAAAATTCGATAGTATTTCTTGTACTTATTTTAAGCTGTTTCTTTCAGCAGGACAGTCTGGCTCAAAAACAGAAAAAAACACGTTTTAAAGCTTTAGTTTTATATGAAAATGGCGGACATCATCTTCCGTTTACTAAAGCTGCAAAACCGTGGCTGAATAAACTCGCCATTGATAGCAGTTTTACAATCGATTATATCGAAAGCACCAAAACAATCAACGAAGCACTTTTAAAACAATATCAAGTTTTTATACAATTAGATTATCCACCTTATACTTGGAGCGAAGAATCGATGCAGGCGTTTCAGAAATACATGAACAGTGGAAAAGGCGGATGGGTTGGTTTACATCATGCTACTTTACTTGGGGAGTTTGATGGATACCCGATGTGGAAATGGTTTTCTGATTTTATGGGCGGAATAAGATTTGTAAATTACATTCCAGACTTTGCTAGCGGAAAAGTTACTATTGAAGACAAATCTCATCCTGTAACGAAAGGAATTCCGTCTGATTTTCTTATCCAAAAAGAAGAATGGTATATTTATGACAAAAGTCCGCGACCAAACGTTCATGTTCTAGCTTCAGTTGATGAATCTACTTATCAACCAGACTCAAAAATAAAAATGGGAGACCATCCTGTAGTGTGGACAAACGATCACTTTGCTTCACGAAATGTTTACACTTTTATGGGACACGCCCCAGAATTATTCCAAAACGAAGCATACACTGCCCTACTGCGAAATTCTATTTTCTGGGCAGCAGGCAAAAAATAATTCAACATTACACATAATTGCTATTTTTGCCAGTCATCAAAAAATTAAACAATCAAAACTGTGATTCAAAAAGTAAATAAAACAGAATATCTTGAACTGATTTCAGTTTGGGAATCTTCGGTAAAAGCGACACATGATTTCTTAAAACCTGAAGATTTTATATTTTACAAAGAACTTATTCCAAACTTTTTTGACAATGTTTCTTTGCACTGTATAAAAAATGACCAACAACAGATTATTGGTTTTGTCGGAACTCATGAAGAAAACTTAGAAATGCTATTTGTAACGGCAGACCAAATTGGAAAAGGAATTGGCAAACAACTATTATTGCATGCAATTGAAGAGCTTAAAATCTCGAAAGTTGACGTAAATAAAGATAACCAAACAGCCACTGCATTTTACAAGCACTTTGGATTTGAGATAAAATCTACCTCTGATTTAGACGGCTGTGGAAAACCCTATCCGATTTTGCATTTAGAATTAACAAAAGAGCCACTTCATTAAAGTGGCTCTTTAAATTTTATAACTGACTATTTTATTTTTTCCAACGTTCTAAAAACAGCCTATACAATTCATCTGCATTAATTTCAATTTCTGAAGCCGAGTACATTATATTCAATTTCGAATTTTGCTCATCATAAGCCATTTTCCAAAGAAATTTAGAAACACGGCCATCATACTTAGATATATTGTCAATAGTAATGGCTACCAAAGTATCACCTCCTACTTTCGTTAATTGCAAATCGGTAACATCTTGCCACTCTATTCTTCCGAAAGCTTTCGCTACTGGAGTTGTTCTTCCAGAAAATCCATTTGCATCTATTTGAATTAATGGCGATTTATCTTTTATACTGGCAAGCATTCTAAATATCAAAACAAGCATTATCAAAAAAATAGCACCAGAAGCAATTGAAAGTTTTATTTTAAATACTCCATCAAAGACTCCTATTCCGTATAAAAATGCAATTGCTAATAAAAAACTTAATGCACTAGCATATAAAAGTAAGCTTCTTGTTTTCTTGGCGTTTCGGTAAAAATTTATTTCTTCATTCATGGGGCGTAGTAAAAATTTTTATTTGTTATTAGAATTAAAAATGAAGAAGCAATTTACTACAAAATATTTTAAGAAAGGTAGAAATGCCCGTAAACATTGGGCATATTTAAAATACCCAAGATCAAATAAACATGTTTCAGGCAATTAAGCCTGCAAAAATCTTTTTTCAGCTAACTGGGAATTGTATAAATTCTATCAAAAATTAAATACTTCCCAAGACTTCCCTCATTTGTACCTTTATTTTAAAATTAAATATTCACAATTAAAAATATAGGTTATGGCAGAAATTAAGATTGAGAAAAAGAAGCCAATTTGGCCATGGATTGTAGCAGTCCTATTGATCTCAGCACTTGTATACTATGTCTTTTTGAGAAATGATCAAGTGCAAAACGAAAACAGAATGGAAATCGAAAACAATTCAAGTGCAGATAGTACAGCAAATTATTAAGAAACTATGGAAAATAAAGATAGAAATTTATTCAGATTAGACGAGCTTTCTGATTATAAAGTCGCTTCAAATTATTCTGACGTTAGAGGTTGGAAAATTGTAGATTCGGACAACCGTACAATAGGAAAAATTGATAACCTTTGGGTTAATAAAGATATGCAGCGTGTTGTTTATCTTGACGTTAATTTAGACAAAGGATTAATTGAAGACAGTCGCAATGAAGTGCATGACGCAATAGCGAATGACAATGGAAAAGAATTCGTATATAAAGATGGAGACAGTCACATTATTTTACCAATTGGTTCTGTGAGCATAAATAAAGACACTAAAATTGTCATGGCCAACAACATCGGGTATGATACATTTAGAAAAACAAGCAGATACAACTGGCAAAATGATTTTGATAGGGAGTACGAAAGAAGAGTATTGAATTCTTATTATCCTACTGAAGAATCGCGCCTTGCTTCTGAAAGTAATGACGATACTTTTTACAAACGAAGAGAATTTGACAATTATTGATAAATGTAATTAGCATTAAAAACAAATATTATAAACGAATAAAGACCAAGCGTTCAAGAATGTTTGGTCTTTATTTATTTTTTCTCTTTAATATTTTATTTTGAATTTGATCTGATCTTTCAGATAAACTTCCTTTTACTTCAATTACTTCCAAATCAAAATCATCAATTAATTCTCCGATAATATCATTTACTTCATACCTCAGTTCAGGCAAATCAGAGGCTGAGCACAAAATTCGATCTGGCTTTTCAATAGGAACAAATACAAAAACATCAATTTCCTTAATTGCATTTTGAATTTTATTAAATATTAACGAAAAATTTAATTTATCATCGACCGCTAAAGCATATGCTAAAAGATCAATCGGACAGCGGTCAAAAATAGCGTTTCTGTTACTTCTTACAATTTGCTTTAAAGAATGTTCTAACTGGACCCTATAATCATCTGCAGTAGGTATTTCAGAAAAATCAAAACCTATTTCCTGCAGTTCAAAATACGGTTCTGAATAAAACTCATAATCAGGAAGAGCTTCATGCAGTTTTTCTGCAAATGTGGTTTTACCTACCTTATGAGTTCCAAGTATTGCTATTCTCATATCATTAAAATTTTTTAATCATGAACAACTAAAAATAAGCAAAATAGATCCAAAACAAAAAAGGATGATCAAAAATGATCATCCTATAAAGTGATCCCAGAAGGATTCGAACCTTCGACCTACGCATTAGAAGTGCGTTGCTCTATCCAGCTGAGCTATGGAACCATTATTTTAAAATTTCTAAAGATAGAAATCAAACGTACATACATAAAAACAAAAAAGTCACTCTATTTGAGTGACTTTTTGTGAACGCAGAAGGATTCGAACCTTCGACCGCCTGCTTAGAAGGCAGGTGCTCTATCCAGCTGAGCTATGCGTCCATTATTTCAATTGTAGTCGGGGTGGCAGGATTCGAACCTGCGGCCTCCTGCTCCCAAAGCAGGCGCGATAACCGGGCTACGCTACACCCCGAGGCAAAATTTAAGCGGAGAGACAGGGACTCGAACCCTGGCGACGGTTACCCGTCGACAGATTAGCAATCTGCTCCATTACCGCTCTGGCACCTCTCCTTGCTAGTGGAATTGCTTCCGTTTTGCGAGTGCAAATGTATAACAACATTCCTTTTCTCACAAGCTTTTTTTTGAGTTTTTTTAGTTTTTTTTCATCTTTTTTCAAAAACACTTCACAATCAAACAAATAGAATTAACAAAAATTTCACCTTAAATTTAAAATCAACCCTATTCAATACAAAATTTGAATTTATTCAAATAAACAGTAAATTTGCTTACTAACTATTATTAAACAGAAAATGAACAAAAGAGTTGTTATCGTTTCTGCCGTTAGAACACCTATCGGAAGTTTCATGGGCGGGTTATCTACTGTACCTGCACCAAAATTAGGCGCTGCTGCTATAAAAGGAGCCCTTTCAAAAATTAATCTTGACCCAAAATTAGTCGATGAAGTTTTCATGGGGAATGTAATTCAGGCAGGTGTCGGACAAGCACCGGCGCGCCAAGCAGCACTTTTTGCTGGTTTGTCTGAAGAAGTTGCTGCCACAACAGTCAACAAAGTATGTGCTTCTGGAATGAAAGCGGTAATGTTTGCTGCACAAGCAATCGCATGCGGTGACGCTGAAATTGTAGTAGCGGGCGGAATGGAAAGCATGAGCTTGATTCCTCACTATGTACAAATGCGTGCTGGAAACAAATTTGGTCCTGCAACTATGCTTGACGGAATGCAGAAAGATGGTTTAACAGATGCTTACGACAACAACGCAATGGGAGTTTGCGCTGATTTGTGTGCAACTGAATACAAAATCAGCCGTGAAGAACAAGATGCTTTCGCAATTCAATCTTATGAAAGAAGTGCAAAAGCTTGGGACGCTGGAAAATTCGACAATGAAGTTGTCCCTGTTGAAGTACCGCAAAGACGTGGCGAACCAATTATATTTTCAAAAGATGAAGAATATACTAATGTAAAATTAGATAAGATTCCATCTTTAGCACCAGTTTTCACAAAAGACGGAACTGTAACCGCTGCAAATGCTTCTACAATCAATGACGGAGCCGCTGCTTTGGTTTTAATGTCTGAAGAAAAAGCAAATGCTTTAGGTTTAAAACCTTTAGCTTACATAAAAGGTTACGCAGATGCTGCTCAAGAACCAAAATGGTTTACAACAAGTCCAGCAAAAGCATTACCAAAAGCTTTAAACAAAGCTGGAATTTCAATCTCAGATGTTGATTTCTTCGAATTTAATGAAGCTTTCTCTGTTGTTGGATTAGCTAATGCTAAAATATTAAACCTTGATAACGATAAAGTAAACGTAAACGGTGGCGCTGTTTCTTTAGGACATCCTCTTGGAGCTTCTGGAGCACGTATTATCGTAACTTTACTGAATGTTTTAGAACAAAACAATGCAAAAACTGGAGCTGCTGCAATTTGCAACGGTGGTGGTGGCGCATCGGCAATTGTTATCGAAAGAGCTTAAACAATATCTCAAAAAATCAGGAGTTATAATATGACTCCTGATTTTCAACTTTATAAATTTCCTTAGATGTTTGGAATTTGCAATTTAGCCATAGTACCCGTTCGAGCTGAAGCTAGTGACAGAAGTGAAATCGTAACACAGCTTTTATTTGGCGAACATATCGAAATTTTAGAACGCCATAATCAATGGGCTAAAATAAGAATTCAGTTTGACGACTACGTTGGCTGGGTCGATTCTAAACAATATCAGGAAATTACCAAAGAGCAATTCGATCTTTTGAGCAAAGAATCAATTATCTTAAATGCTGATTTAATTGATTATATCACTGCACCAAATAATCTATTGCTTCCTATTCCGCTTGGAGCTTCTCTATCCTTTTTAAATAATAGCGAAATCAATACTTCCAACTTTGATTTTGAAGGAACAAAAACCAGCGGCATCAAACCTAAAAGCGCCTTAATCAAAACCGCATTTATGTATTTAAATGCTCCGTATTTGTGGGGCGGAAAAACACCTTTTGGAATTGACTGTTCTGGATTTACTCAAATGGTTTATAAGTTAAACGGTTATAAAATTCATCGTGACGCTTCTCAGCAAGCGCTTGAAGGAGATCCGTTAAGTTTTATTGAAGAGTGCGAACCAGGCGATTTAGCTTTCTTTGATAATGACGAAGGAAACATTACTCACGTAGGCATCATAATGGAAAATAACTACATCATTCATGCAAGTGGAAAAGTTCGCATTGACCGTTTGGACCACACTGGAATTTACAATCCTGAATTAAACAAACATACACATAAACTTCGCGTAATTAAGAAGATTATATAATTAAAGGCTTTAAATTAAAGTACACAGATAAAACGGATTCGCTTTGCAAAAACGCGGATTTACACGGATTTTTTATTTTTTTTCTCTCGCAGATTAAGCAGATTAAAAAAAATAAATCTGCTTAATCTGCGAGAGAAAATTAATAAGCAAAAAAAATCATTTTTAATCCACTTAATCTGTGGCAAAAATAAAATTAGTGCAAATTCGGGAAATTCGTGGCTAAATAATCTAAGCACTCAATCGAATCGTCTTTCTAAACTCAGACGGACTATACCCTTTTTGCTTTCTAAAAAACTTATTAAAGTGGCTTTCATCCGTAAAACCAAATTCATACGCAATTTCGTTAATACGCTTCTCGCTGAATTGCAAACGATGCTCTATCAATTTTGTTTTATAATTACTTATGTACTGTTGCATCGTTTCGCTGGCATGTTTCTTAAAATAGCGACCTAAGTACGTATTCGAAATTCCGAAATAATCGCTAATTGATTCCGCTTTGATTTTTTCAGGATAGTAAATATTATTCTGAATATATTGCAGAATATCCATTGCTTTGGCTTCCGTATTTATGGTTACTTGCTCAGGAAGATATTTTGCAATATTTCTTGCCACAATAATAATCAACGTATTCACCAACTGCTGAATCAATTCCTGATTGTAAACATCTTTATCTTTATGTTCTCGACAAATTGCTTCAATCATTACTTTGACCAAACATTTATCAGGATCATTTTTAAGAATGCAGCCTGGCTGATGATTTGCGTTTTGAAGAATATACTCCAATCGCTGAATATTCTCATTCTGCAAACTTGAGTTTTTTAAATAAATATCATTAAACCTCAAAAAGAAAAATTTCGTTTTGGTTTCAATGGTAAAATTATGACAATCCTCAGGCGTCAATAAAAACAAATGCCCAGGATCATATTCAAAAATATTCTTATTGATACACTGTCTTCCTGTTCCTTCTAGAATATAAACCAGTTCGAAAAAATTATGACGATCTCCAACATCTGGATATTCATTCAGCGTTTCAAAAGAAACCGTAAAAGGTTCGTATAAATTTTCTTTTTTCATAATCTCATTTATTTGAAGATGCAAATATACCTAAAAAAGACAAATATATACCAAATAAGAATCACAAAAACAGTATAATTTTGCCTCATCAATTTTAAACATAAAAAATCACAATCATGGAATATAGAAAACTAGGCAACTCAGAACTTGAATTATCAGCTATTACATACGGTGCATTTGCCATTGGCGGAACCATGTGGGGCGGTACAGAAAAGAAAGATTCAATCGAATCTGTTCAAGCTTCTATTGACCACGGAGTTACTACAATTGACACTGCTCCTTTTTACGGATTTGGTTTAAGCGAAGAAATGATCGGCGAAGCTATAAAATCTTACGACCGTTCTAAAATTCAATTACTTACTAAATTTGGTTTGGTTTGGGATGGAAGCAATAACGGAAAGGGCGATTTCTTTTTCGACGCAGATGATAATGGAAAAAAAGTTCCAATCTACAAATACTCATCAAAAGCAAACGTAATTAAAGAGGTTGAAGAAAACTTAAAACGCCTTCAAACCGATTATATCGATTTACTGCAAATTCACTGGCCAGACTCAACAACACCAATTTCTGAAACAATGGAAGCCGCAGAAAGCTTAATTCAGCAAGGAAAAATCAGAGCATTTGGAGTAAGCAATTACAATGTTGCACAAATTCAGGAAGCACAAAAAACAATTCAAGTCGCTTCAAATCAAGTGGCTTATAGTATGTTGAACCGTAAAATTGAAGAAGAGCTAATTCCTTTCACAGTTGCAGAAAACATCGGAATTATCGCTTACAGTCCAATGGAAAGAGGTTTATTGACTGGAAAATATTTTACAGACAGTAAATTAAAAGAAAACGACCATAGAAATGGATATTTCAATCAGTTTGATCTTCAAAAAGTAAAAACTTTAGTCGAAGAATTAACTTCTTTAGCTCATGCAAAAGAAGCAAGTTTATCACAATTAGTATTACGTTGGACATCTTTACAAAAAGGAATTGCAATTGTTCTAGCAGGAGCAAGAAACGCAGAACAAGCTATTTCAAACGCCAAAACAATGGATTTCGACCTATCTGCTTCAGAATTAGAATTCATCAATCAGGCTATTGCTAAAATAAAATAATTTCATCAAACGCATAGAGACATGGTTCCAAGCAATAACAATCTATGCCTCTATGTGTTTAAAAAAATCTCGAAAATTAAATAATTTAGAATTTGTGCGTGTCCCTCCGGGTCGGGCTTTCAGCTATATCTTTTGCTCCATTTCATTACGCAAAAGGATACCGCCTCAATCCCTCACGCATCACGTATCCATAACAACATAAAGTAAAATGAAAAAGATATTCATAATCAACGGCGGGCAAAAATTCGCACATTCAGGAGGACAATTCAATAAAACCGTTCAGGATTGGACAGTTGAATTTCTTTCAAAAAACAATAATTACGAAATAAAAACAACGCACATCGAAGACGAAATAGATCTTCAAAAAGAAGTAGAAAAATTCGTTTGGGCAGATTTAATTATCTATCATACACCGGTTTGGTGGTTTCAAATTCCGAATCTTTTCAAAAAATATATCGATGATGTTTTCACACAAGGACACAACAACGGAATTTACAAAAGCGACGGAAGAAGCCGTGTAAATCCTGACATCAATTACGGAACAGGTGGACTTTTACACGGCCGTAAATACATGCTGACCACAAGTTGGAATGCGCCCGCAACTGCTTTTACCCTTCCAGGAGAATTCTTCGAAGAAACTTCTGTTGATGACGGCGTTATGTTTGGTTTCCACAAAATGAACAAATTTACAGGAATGGAAAAAATAGATGGATTCCATTTTCATGATGTAGAAAAAGGCGCAACCCCAGAAAATATTGCTATATTTAGAGAGAATTATACGAAACATTTAGAACAAACTTTTAAAAACTTATAATTATGATTTCGATTACAGCAATTTTAAAAAGTAAACCAGAGCATTTAATTGAAGTTCAAAACCTGCTGACACATCTAGTAAACGAAACTAGAAAAGAAGTTGCATGTATTCGTTACGATTTACACACTTCCGAGAATGTTTTTATTCTTTGGGAAGAATGGAAAGATCAACCGGGATTAGACTTGCATAACAATCAATCATATCTACAAGAATTTATCAAAAAAACCGAAAATCTGGTTTCAAGCCCAATTCAGGTTTACAAAACTGCACAGATTTTATAAGTTTAGTTTACCACGAATTACACAAATTTTCACGAATTGTTTTTTTAATTTAGAATATAAAAATTAGTGCAATTCGTGTAATTCGTGTAATTCGTAGCAAAAAAAATCCTACACAATATTCAGAAAAAAGCTAAATTGCCTAAAATTCAGAAACCTATATTTTATGAGCAATTATCACCTTGCCGAAATTAATATTGCCAAGATGAAAGGAGTCGATATTAACGACCCAATTATGAAAGAATTTGTAGACAATTTAGATGCTATAAATACCATAGCTGAAGAGAGTGAAGGTTTTGTCTGGCGCTTAAAAGACGAAACTGATAATGCTACAAGCCTGAATCCGTACAATGATGAACAAATTATTATCAACGTTTCTGTTTGGGAAAGCATCGAAACTTTAGAACATTACATGTACAAAACTTTTCACAGCGACTTTTTAAAACGCCGAAAAGAATGGTTTCAGAAATTCGGAAAAGCGCATACTGCCATGTGGTGGATTCCAAAAGGTCACATTCCTACGCTTGAAGAAGCCGTTGGGAAATTAGATTATTTACAACAGAATGGAGCTTCAGAATTAGTTTTTAATTTTAGGTCTAAATTTCCTGCTCCGAAAGTAAAAAACACTTCAGAAATAGAGTAAATATATTTAAAAAACAAAAAAAAGACTGCAATCTATTACGATGCAGTCTTTTCTTTTTATTTTAATTTTAAACTATTGCTTTATTATTTTCTGGCTAAAAGTCTTTTTAGACGAAGAAGTCAAATTTAAAAAATATACTCCTTTTGCCTGCCCTCCCAAATTAATAGCTTTACTATTATTATTTTTGGTTTGGAATTTTTCGTTATAAATCACTTGTCCAGCAACATTAAGAACCGTAACAGTATAATTATCTCCAGAAGATGGTGTTGTCAAGTAAAATACATCGCTTGACGGATTTGGATATATTTGAACGCCATCCAAATTAATTGGTTTCTGAGGTTTTGCACTAGATAAATTTGGTCCATTATCTATTTTAAAATTATCAAACCAAATTCTTGTTCCGTACCCTGAGGTATTCTTTATTTTAAGCAGCACATTCTTTTGATTCTTCACAATGCTTAAATCAATTTTCTCTTCTCTCCAATCAGAGTTTTTAGTCGGAATCCAATCATTTGTTTCATTTGTTGATGGAGTTGACTTATCGTCTTCAATTGGAGGCGAAACAGTCTGCAATTGCAATTGATTTTTTAAATAAACTGAAGTCCATGTTGCTCCACAATCTGAAGACGCGAATATCTCAATTTTATCAGGAGCAGGTGTTGGATCAAAGGCATTTAAATATTGGGTATATGCTAAATCGAAGTATAAAAACGGACTTGAAGCAGAAGAAAAATCAAATGGTTTTAAGATCAGCTCGTCAATCAAACCTGAAGGGTTATCTGCATTATTAATAACCAAACAAGACAAATCTCCTTTTCCAACATCAGAACGTTTCTCCCAAGTTATAGCATCTTTATCAGGGTTAATAATTTCCCAATCCTGAATAGGAAAACTTGGTTCAAAATTCTCAAAATACGGAATACTGTTTTTTTCTTTTACAACCACTACTCCTGTTTTATGCATTACGGTTCCAATTCCATAAAAATTAGTAGCTGTTAAAGTAACATCATAAGTTCCTGGGTTTTCATAAATAACACTTGGCGTTTTGCTTGTAGAAGTAGATGGAGAACCACCTGGAAACGACCACAGCCAAGAAGTTGGTTCTCCTGTTGAAATGTCCTTAAATGCAATTGGCAAATCACTGCATATTTTATCATTTTCTATGGCAAATTCTGAAAACGGACTTTCTTTACTGTCAAAAGTAAATTTAACATTGTCAATCCATATTCTAGATCCATATCCCGAAGTGTTTTTGAATTTAAGCAAAACATTTGAAGAACCTTTAAATTCTGTCAGCAATATTCTTTCTGTCCTCCAATGCGAATCTACGGTCGGAATCCAGTTATTCGGGTCGGAGCTTACAAATGTTTCCAACTCCATATGCGTCTTTAAATAAACACTTTTCCATGTAACGCCACAATCTTTAGAGGCAAGAATTTCCAAAACATCCGGACTTTCAGCATCAAATTTTGCGTAGGCAACATCAAATGAAAAATCGGTTACTCCGATAGACATATCGACTGGTTTTAGAATAATTTCATCAATTGCACCAACCTTATCATTATCAGCATTATTCATTACCATACATGATGGCGAATTATGCCCTGCATCTGCTCGTTTCTCCCAAGTCAATTTATTGTCTGGATTCACAATCTCCCATTCTGCAGGTGGAAAAGAATTTTCAAAATTCTCAGTATAAGAAATCCTGTCTGGATCAACTATCTTTACAAAGTTACTTTTAGTTAAAACTGTTCCTGTTCCATTTGGATTTTTTGTTGAAAGCGTAACTGCATAAGAACCTGGCGAATTATAAGTTACCACAGGATTTTTATCTGTAGAAGTTGCTGGTGATCCTCCTGGAAAAGACCATTCCCAAGATGTAGGGTTTCCTGTTGAAACATCTAGAAACGGAACCGTAAGATTTGTGCATCTTGTGTCTCTAATATTTGAAGTAAAATCAGAAATCGGAGTTGCTGCTTGTGTTACGGCTACATTTACGTTATCAATCCAAATTCTAGTTCCGTAACCAGATACATTTGCAAATCGAATAGAAACATTTGCATTTCCTTGATAGGCACTCAAATCAACAACTTCTTTTCTCCAATTAGCATCGGAAGTTGGCACCCAATTATTTGCTAAAGCAGTTGGCACTTCGGTAGTCTGCAAAACCGTATGTGTTTTAGAGTAAACATCATTCCAAGTCTGTCCGCAATCTGTTGAAACCTGCACTTTTAAAACATCTGGACTTGCATCATCAAATTTTGTATAAGCTACATCAAAAAACATCTGACTATTTTGTCCTGCCGTAAAATCAAAATACGGCAATCTTATATAATCTAAAGAACCCAAAACAGCATTATCTGCATTGTTCATAATCATACAAGAACTGTCGTTATGTCCAATACCATTTCGCTTTTCCCATTCTAATCCATTATCAGGATTAGAAATTTCCCATCCTCGTGGAGGAAAAGTTCTCGAAAAACTCTCCGCTAAATTTACAGCCGATTTTTGGTCTACTTCAGTATAATTAGGTGTTTCTATGGCATTTGTTCCTAAAGAATTTGTAACCTCTAATTTTACCTTGAATACTCCTGAAGTATTATAAACAACAGTCGGATTCGATTCTGTAGATGTAGAAGGAGTTCCGCCTTCAAAAGTCCACAACCTTGAAGTAGGCAAACCTAAAGAGCGATCTTTAAAAACAATTGCTTTTCCAGAACAAACCGCAGTAGTACTACTAGTAAAATTTGCTACAGGCGCAGATTCTATCACTCCAACGGAGCTTAGATTACTTTGCTGCCATAAAAAACCTCTTGGATATTGTGCCACAGAAGTATCATCTAACCAATAAGTCATGGCATTAGTCTGGTCTCTGGTAAACATATTTTGACAGTCTACATTGTAATCCATGTGATTCTCAGCATTGGCATAAACCCCACAACTATTGAGTACATTTCTAGCACAGCCTTCACCAACTTTTGTTGGCGGAGTATCGGCCATACCATCATTTATAAGATCGCAATCATCTTGAAAAGTATGTTTTAATCCAAAATAGTGGCCGAACTCGTGCGTCATTACTTTTGCAAAAGCAGCACTGGCATCAGATCCGCATGTGCTTCCAATATATCTATGATTGTAAGTTACTCGGGGAATAGCATCTTGAATTGGCAAAAATGCATGTCCGGAACCAACAGATCCTTGACCTGTATTAGGCTCATCAACAACTAAAACATCCAGATAATATCTGCTATTTTTACCATACCAAATATAATTGTAGATTTTAGGATCATACCCATCACTCACATGTGCCTCTGGATGCCAGTCCAAACCAGGTATTTCTAATGGGTTTCCGTCTGGATCAACAGTTGCCAAAACAAACTGAATATTCATTTTACTTTTAACACCATCAAAACGAGGGTCCGTTGTAGCATATTCGGGAAACAAACCATTAAAATCTTTATTTACAGTAAGCAAAGCATCATCGATTCTGCATTTCATCTGCTGTTTGGTTAAACCGCTACTAACATTGGTTCCGTCTGTAAGAATATGAAATACAACCGGAATAATATAAGGCGCTGAAGTCATTTTTGCCGTACTCCCTTTTTTCCAGGTTTTAATTTTTGATAATGATTTTACGAAAGCGGCCTCTTCTTTTTGAGATAATTGGGTACCGCATCGGGTTGGATTCTGTCCAAAGGACACAAAAAACTGAAGCAGAAAAACTGCTCCAAAAAAGTAGTGTTTTTTCAAAATGGTAGTTATTAGGTTAGTGATACTGGTTAATTCCCATAAAATCAATAAAGAGACGCGTCACTTTATCCCTTTATTATTTTATGTATTGTTATTTTTTTTGATAAAAATATTTAAATGAGACACAAGAAAATGATATTATCTTATTGTAAATCAATTGTATATTAACTAGTTCCGATCAAAATTTCAAATTACTACCAGAAAATAAAAAACTGCCCCGTAAGGCAGTTTTAGCGAAATATCTATATTTTTTTTGTGTTTAATTGACGCCCTGTTTTATTCCTCCAAAAGCTCCAAAACACATGTTTTTATGCAAAATTTCTGCTTTAGAAAAACCTACTTTTTTCATCAAATCCAATTGATAATTCATAGATCTTGGCGAATCTTCTTTTTCGATATAATCCAAAACTTTCTGGCGGTACTCTGCCCCTCCTATTCCTTCTAAATATTCACCGTAACGTTGCCAAGTATATTCATTCAATAATTCTGTGTCTTGCGTGATCAAATCTGAAATCATTAAACAGCCTCCTGGTTTCAATAATTTAAATAATTTAATGAAAGTAGTTTCCCAGTCCTGATCATCTCTTAAATGATGCAAAACAGCACCCGCCAAAATAATATCAAAGCTATTTTCTTCTAAATCTATTTCTCGAATATCGCCCTGTTTGATTTCGACTTTCCCGTTTGTTTCTGCTGAAACTCTTTCAAAAGCGCGATCTAACATTGGCAAACTCAAATCGGCCAAAGTGCAATTCAAGTTTGGCACTTTTGACAACATTTTTAAAGTATAATTTCCTGCTCCGCAACCTACATCCAAAACATTTGTAGCATTTGGAACAATACGTTTTGAAGCTTCAGTTATTAATTCCAAAGAAATAGTAGCGTCGATTGTAGCGACTTGTCCAGTTTCTAAGTTTGAAAATCGTTCGACATCATTGTCAAATCGTTCTTTGATTTCTGCAATAGTTGATTTTTTCATGGTCTTTTGTTTTTTTAATCTCTCGCAAATCAAGAAGACTGAGCTAATCTTTTTGCTATTATATGATTGGGATATTATTATGATTAAGATGATTTATCTAAATTAATAATCTGCCATATCTTCTCAATCTGCGAGAAACTTATTTTGTTTTAAAAGGTTATAAGTTTTTTGTTATGGGTTATTCGTTACAACTCTCACTTTTAACGTTTCACTTCTAACATTTAACCTAAAATCAAAACTATTCTTTTCATAAATACTTTAAAAATACTATTTTTATCAATTAACAATACCTTTAAAGTATCATGGAATTACGCCACTTAAAATATTTCTTAGCTGTCGCCGAAGAACTGAACTTTACCAAAGCTTCAGAAAAACTCTTTATTTCTCAACCGCCATTAAGTCGGCAGATTGCTGAATTGGAAGAAGAACTTCAGGCAAAACTTTTTATCAGAAACAATAAAAAAGTAGAACTTACCGAAGCTGGAAAATATTTTAAAGAAGAAACTACAGCTCTTTTTCAGAATTTGGAACGTATTTCTGAGAAAACAAAAAAGATAGCAGAAAATGTTTCGGGAGAATTCAGAATCGCCTATATCAGTTCGATATATTCTGCTGTCATTTCAGATTTAATCAAACATTTAAAGGCACAATTTCCTTATGTTAATTTCAAACTTTTCGAAATTTCAACCACAAAACAAATTGATGCTTTAGAACAAGGGAAAATTGAAATGGGAATTATTCGATCACCAATTCAGTCTCCTAAAATAAAACCACATTTATGGTTTAAAGATGGTTTCTCATTAGTTTATAATAAAAAATCCATTCATATAAAGTCAGAAAATGAAATTGCAAATCTAAAAGACGAAACGTTTGTATTCTTCAATAAAGATTACGCTCCACATTATCATGAAGTTTTATTAGAACTTTGTGCTTTTTATGGCTTTACACCAAAGATTATTCACGAAGCGAATAATATTAACTCAATCGTGCAATTAGTCAAAAACGGCTTGGGAATTTCGATTGTTCCCTCAAACGTTACCAAAAATAATCAAGATTCTGAGATCGGTTTTATTGAATTAAAAAAAGTGAATTTATATACGAATGTTTCCTTGATTACTTCAAAAGACGATGATTCTGAGATTACTCGATCTGCTGTTGAGTTTTTATTGCCACAAAGGCGCTAGGACGCTAAATTTTTTTTAAATCTCGCAAAGTCGCAGAAGCGCAAAGTTTTATTTACAAAATGTAAAAAATTAAGTTTCATGCAGATTTAGCAAATTTGATTTTTATAAATCATCTGCAGAATCTGCTTAGATCTTATAAAATCTGCGTGAAATAAAATCTTTGCGCTTCTGCGATTTTGCGAGAGGCATAATCAGAATACATTGTGGCTATAAAAAAATTCGTTACAAATTAGTACAGAAATCCGCATCACAAAAAGAGAACTTTTAAATATCTTAGCAAATTCAAATTCTACAATAAAATTTCAATATAAAATGGCTGAGCAATCTTCAATTCAGTGTCCAAACTGCGGAACTCCTATCGACGTAAATGATGTTTTAAAACATCAATTGGAAGATAGCATCCGTAAAGAATTCCAACAAAAAGCAACTATTCAAAATAAAGAATTAGAGCTTAAAAACGAACAACTGGACAAAGCCAAAGCCGAATTTGAAGCGAAGAAAAAACAGGAAAACGAACTTTTTGCAGAACGTCTAGAACGTGAAAGAAAAATTGCAGAAAAAGAAATCTCTGAAAAACTAAAAACCAAACTTGAAGAAGAGAACAAAGACCGTTTGCTTTTAATGGAAAAAGAACTCTCTGAAAAATCGGAAAAAATCAGGGAATTAAATAAAATGGAAGGTGAAATCGCAAAATTGCAGCGCGAAAAACTGGAAATGAAAGAAGCTATTCAAGCCGAAGCCGAAAAACAATTGAACGCTCAATTGGCTATGGAACGCGAAAAAATCAGAAAGCAAGAAGACGATAAAAACGAACTGAAATTCAAAGAACTTCAGAAACAGCTCGAAGAACAAAAAAAGCTGACGGAAGAAATGAAGCGCAAGCAGGAACAAGGTTCTATGCAGTTGCAGGGCGAAGTAATGGAATTAGCGATTGAAGAATGGCTGGCAAATAATTTTCCTCTTGACAGTATTGATGAAATTAAGAAAGGTGCAAACGGCGCCGATTGTCTTCAGGTTGTAAACACCAGAGAACATCAAAATTGCGGTTCTATTTATTATGAAAGCAAGAGAACAAAAGCATTTCAGCCTTCTTGGATCGAGAAATTCAAAAACGATATCAGAACCAAAAGAGCAAACATTGGAGTTTTGGTTACAGAAGTTATGCCTTCGGGAATGGATCGAATGGGAATGCGCGACGGAATCTGGATTTGTACCTATGAAGAATTTAAGGGTTTGAGCGCTGTTTTGCGTCAATCTTTAATTCAAATTAATCAAGCGGTTCAGGCTCAAGAAAATAAAGGCGATAAAATGTCTATGTTATATGATTTTCTTACGAGCAACGAATTCCGTTTACAGATAGAAGGAATTGTAGAAGGTTTCACTCAAATGCAAAGCGATCTCGATTCTGAAAAAAGAGCGATGCAGAGAATTTGGAAACAGCGCAAAAAACAAATTGAAAAAGTAGTTCATAATACTTTAGGAATGTACGGTTCTATTCGTGGTATTGCTGGAAATGCGGTACAAAGCGTAAGAGCTTTGGAGCTGGATTTTATTGAAGGCAACGATGAAGAGGAAGAAACTAAAGAATTATTTGAATAATAATATTTTGATAAAAAAAAAGGCTTCGAAATCAATCGAAGCCTTTCATTTTTTAATTAACCTTTTTTAAAAGACATTGTTAGTCCAAATTGGTTAGAAAGAAAAAGTTTATTATCCTTAATAGAATAACCAGATGTAGTTTTTAACAACTGTACCAATTCCCCCTCTTTTTTTGCATCGCACTTTTTAGTTTCCGCAGTAAAATTTGAAAATTGAATTTTCCCATCACCTTTTGAAACTAAATTTCCCTTTACAGCATTACATCCAGTCGAACCAGAAAATGCAGATGGCGTAATGACAATTTTCGGAGCACTTGAAAAATCTTTATCGGTAATAACTTTTCCGTTTAAGTTTTCCAAAATCCAAGTTTGCTGTAGTTTCTTTTCAACTAAGTCTTGACTGGTAGCCGACGTTGCTGTTGTTTCCTTAGTCGATTTACAACTGCAAACTAAAACCATTGCAATTAATAACAGTAAAATCCTTTTCATGTAAAATAAATATTTATAAGTTTTATTTTACAAAAATATTTTAGCGCTAAAATGTACAAGATCCGAATAGGCTTTTTTTTAGATACAATAAGACATTTTAAAATCCTAGTCTACCTTCTTAAAAACAGCTAATTTTTTAGAGGGATTTGACAAAATAAGCTGATTATTTTCAATAGAATATGTTGTCGTACTTTGCAACGCTTTTAAGAATTCGCCCTCTTTATTTCCTTGCGGACAAGCCATTAGCGTTGAAATTACTTTAGCGAAACGCAAAACATCTTTTTCAAAAAAGATTTGTCCTGTTACGGAATTACAGCCTCCATAACCCGAAAATCTATTTTCAGTAGAATTAATCTCGATTCTCGGAAACTCTTTCTGAAAATCGGTTGCAAAGACTTTATAACCATTTAATTCTTCCAAAACCCAAATATCATGAAGTCTATAATCTGTCAGATATTTTCCGCAACCACTTAATTTCTTTGTTTCTAAATCTGAATTATTTTTAATTTCGACTTTTACACTATAAGGAGAAATCGCACCAGACATAGAATCTTGACAATCTAGTTGTTGGATGCTAATCATGGCTGAAGCAGTTTCATTACCTACTTTATACATTTTCACATTAGCATCCATCGCTCTAATGGCTTCAACAGCTGGAAAAGTGATTTTTTCCTTTCCCGGAATTAATGATGTAAAAACGATTTCTTCATTTCCCATTTTGATTCCCCAAAACGGTTCGTTTCCAGTTGCTTTAAAATAATATTTTAAATCTTCTTCTGTAGAACTTACAGAAGATGTTGTGCCAGATTCCTTGTTTGCAGTCGTTTTGCAACCGATTATTAAAGCTGATAATAACAATATTGAAAGTATTTTTTTCATGAGATTTTAGTTTAAAAATATTCTTTAATAAAACATCGGTAAAATTCTTATGAATTTACGATATTTTTTTGAAACGCTTATTTAGAATCCTTTCAAATTTAGAAAAATGAAATTACTTCAAAATCATTCAAAACCTATACTACGTAAAAGATCACGACAAAATACGTAGTAAAAAATCCTATCATTTACTTAAAAAATAAATTAATTACGTATTTTTATAAGTACAAATACTTATATTTGCCTTGTAATACTTAATTAAAGAAATCATGATTAGAGTAATAGTAGTTGGAAACGGCATGGTTGGCTATAAATTTTGCGAAAAGTTTGTTGCAAAGTCTGAACAAGAAAAGTATCAAATCACGGTATTTGGAGAAGAACCCAGACGCGCCTACGATCGCGTTCACTTAAGCGAGTACTTTGGAGGAAAAACGGCTGATGATTTATCATTGTCAACAACAGATTGGTACGCAAAAAACAATATTATTCTAAACACTTCTGAGTTAATTACAGATATTAATCGTGATGCAAAAACTATACATACCCACTTAGGTAAAACACATACGTACGACTACTTAGTTTTGGCAACAGGTTCATCGGCTTTTGTTCCGCCAATTGAAGGTGTCGAAAAAGAAGGTGTTTTTGTGTACAGAACTATCGAAGATCTAGACGCCATTATGGCTTACGCTAAAAAGATAAAACAAAAAGGCGCAACCGAAGCGGCAGTTTTAGGTGGCGGTTTATTAGGACTTGAAGCAGCAAAAGCCGTTAGAGATTTAGGATTGAATCCGCATGTGGTCGAATTTGCTCCACGCTTGATGCCGAGACAATTGGATCAAGGCGCGAGTGATATGCTTCAGTCAAAAATTGAAGAATTAAACATCGGAATTCACCTTAACAAAGCAACGCAATATATTGACGGAAAGGAAAGTATAACAGGAATGATGTTTGCAAACGACGAATTGTTAAAAGTAGACATGTTGGTTATATCTGCCGGAATTAAACCTCGCGACGAACTGGCAAGAGTTTCAGGGCTTGAAGTTGGTGTACGAGGCGGAATTGTGGTAAACAATCAAATGCGAACATCAGATCCTTCTATTTTTGCGATTGGCGAAGCGGCTCTTTACAATCATAACATTTACGGACTTGTTGCGCCAGGTTACGAAATGGCCGATGTAGCTGCTGAGCAAATCTTAAATGGTGAGAAAACCATGAGAGAAACCATCGATATGTCAACACAATTGAAATTAATTGGTGTTGAAGTTGCGAGTTTTGGTGATCCTTTTATTGAAAATAATGACGTCACAGCTATTATTTATGAAAATAAATTGAGTGGCGTTTATAAAAGAATCAACGTTACAAAAGATTCTAAAAAATTATTAGGCGGAATTTTAGTTGGAGATTCCAGCGATTACAATTCGCTTTTCCAGATTTACATTAACGAAATGGCATTGCCAAAAAATCCTGAAGATTTGATTTTAGGTTCTCGTGACGGTTCTGAAGGTTCATCTTTAGGAAGTGTGATGGATTTACCAGATACAGCTGTAATCTGTTCTTGCGAAAATGTAACTAAAGGCGCTATTTGCTGTAAAATTTTAGACGAATCTTGCGCGACACTTTCAGATGTTGTAAAAGCAACGAAAGCAACTTCTGGTTGTGGAGGTTGTAAACCAATGGTTTCTGATTTGGTAAAAGCAACTCAAAAATCTTTAGGAAAAGAAGTAAAAGAAGTCATCTGTGAGCATTTTAGCTATACACGTCAAGAATTATTCGATTTGGTAAAAATCAACAAATATGAGAACTTCTACGACGTTCTGGATCATCACGGAAAAGGCGACGGATGCGAAGTCTGCAAACCAGTTGTTGCTTCAATTTTCTCTAGTATTTATAATGATACAGCAAATAAACATGTCACGACGCAAGATACAAACGACAGATTTTTAGCGAATATTCAAAGAAACGGAACCTATTCTGTCGTTCCAAGAGTTGCAGGGGGTGAAATTACCGCCGAAAAACTAATCGTAATTGGTGAAGTTGCAAAACAATTCGATTTGTACACCAAAATTACCGGAGCACAAAGAGTCGATTTATTTGGAGCGCATTTAAGTGATTTACCAAAAATCTGGAAAATCTTAATTGACAATGGTTTTGAAAGCGGTCATGCTTACGGAAAATCACTTCGCGCTGTAAAAAGTTGTGTTGGAAATGCTTGGTGCCGTTACGGAATGGACGACAGCGCAGGATTTGCCATCGAACTAGAAAACAGATATAAAGGAATCCGTTCTCCGCATAAACTAAAAGGTGGTGTATCTGCCTGCATTCGCGAATGCGCCGAAGCACGTGGAAAAGATTTCGGACTAATCGCTGTTGAAGGCGGATGGAATTTATACATCGCAGGAAATGGTGGTGCAAATCCAAAACACGCAGTTTTATTGGCCGAAAAAATTGACAAGGAAACTGTAATTAAATATATGGACAGATTCTTAATGTATTACATCCGAACAGCTGGCCCACTGATTAGAACTTCAACCTGGTTAGAAAAATTAGACGGAGGTTTAGAATATTTAAAACAGGTAATTATAGAAGATAGTTTAGGAATCTGCGAAACGCTAGAAACCGAAATGCAAACTTTGGTAAATACTTTCGAATGCGAATGGAAACAAGTTCTGGAAAAACCAAGATTATTAAAACGTTTCAATCATTTTATAAACTCAGACGAAAAAGATGAGAATGCTGTTTTTGTTCCGCTAAGAGATCAAAAAGCACCAAAAGCCTGGTCGTAAAAAATGTTTTAATCTCGCAAAGACGCAAAGTCGCAAAGTCAAATTACAAAAACTTAAAAAAAGCTTACAGAAAAAAACTTTGAGACTTCGCAACTTTGCGAGCAATCTTCGTCCTACATAAACAAGCTCCAAAAAAAAAGAAAAAATCACAAACGTTTGCTGTCCTTCTTGCCCTCTTTTTTACTGCGCCATCAAATCTCTCTTGATTGTAAAAAGAGGGCCAAGAAACAGGAAATCAAAACAAAAACAAAATGGAAGAAATCTTAAATCAATACGAAACAGTTCACGCAAGCGACGCTACAATTTGGTTCAAAGCAGGCAAAGTAGAAGATTTCCCAACCAATCGAGGCGGATGCATCAAATACAAAAACAAACAAATCGCGATTTTCAATTTCACCCGACGCAACGAATGGTATGCTTGCCAAAACGCCTGCCCGCACAAAATGGAAATGGTGCTTTCTAGAGGAATGACAGGCTCAACAGATGATATCCCGAAAATCGCCTGCCCAATGCACAAAAAAACATTTTCATTAATAGACGGCTCAAACCTAAACGGAGACGATTATAAAATAGCAACCTATCCTATAAAAATTGTTGAAAACGAAGTATTTGTTGGTTTTGCGGACTAATTTTAAAGCCACAGATTACACAGATTAAAAGGATTTTTTCTTTGCCACAAATTTCACGAATTTACACTAATTTAATTCGTGGAGATTCTTGAAATTCGTAGCAAAAACAATTCAAATTATCACCAAAGATTAAAGTTTGCGTTAGAAAAAATCCTTTTAATCTGTGTAATCTGTGGCAAAAACAAAAACAATAATTTGCTCAAATTCGTGAATTCGTGGCGAAAAAAAACATAATTCCGTATCTTTGAAATCTATTACTTAACCAAAAAAATGAACACACCTTTTCAAAAAGCAAGTGAATGGATTGATGCCGAAAACGCACAAGACCCAAACATCGAGACCGACCAAAACAAAGAATATCCAAAAGAATTACTGTATTCTGACAGGATGTACAAAAGACTGATGAACTTTGAACCCGATGCATCCGAAGAAATTCAGATTGCTTCAAAAGCCCAGCATATCTGCCGTTGGAAAGTCGCTCGCGAATCGTATCCAATGGATCGCGTTGGTTATTTGAAATGGAGAGAAGAATTGAAAAAATTCCATGCAAAAACTACTGCTGAAATTCTAGTAAAAGCAGGTTATGATCAAACTTTTATTGATCGTGTTTCTTTTTTAATTGAGAAAAAATTACTTAAAAAAGATGCTGAAACCCAATTACTAGAAGATGTTATTTGTTTGGTATTTTTAGAATATTACTTAGAACCTTTCGTAGAAAAACACGACGAAGAAAAGCTTAAAAACATCATAAAGAAAACTTGGGATAAAATGTCGGACAAAGGACATCAGGAAGCTCTGAAAATCAATTATTCTGAAGAAAACTTAAACTTAATAAAAGCTTCTTTAGGATTGTAAAAAGATATGAAGAAAAGCAATCAAGAAGCTGCAGAAAAAATCACTTTCAAAAATTTACGCCGTCTGTATTTTTTTGCGCTTCTTACTATTGCCTTAACTATAATTGTCAGTCAGTTTTTAGTCCAATACAATCTGAACCAGCAGTTAAGTGATTCTAAAATCATTAATTTTTCTGGAAAACAAAGAATGTTGAGTCAGAAAATTGTTAAAGAAGTTCTGATTCTACATTACGTTTCTGATTCGGCTACAGCCAAAAAAACATCGCATTTAAAAGAAGTTTTAGAGCTTTGGAAGAAAAATCAAAATGCGCTGGAAAACGGAAATGACAGTTTAGCTTTTCCAAAAGAAAAATCAGAAACGCTCAATAAACTGTATTTAGAAATAAATCCAATTTTCAATAAAATTGCCCAAACTACAGATGCTTTTTTACTGAATTTACAGCAAAAAAAATCCGCATCTGAAAACCAAAAATTGGTTCAGATTATTTTAGAAAACGAAGGGATTTTTCTTTCGAAAATGAATCAGATTGTAACCCAATACGATCTTGAAGCACACGAAAAAGTAACAGAACAACGCAAAATCGAATATTGGATTTTTGGTTTTACGCTTTTGGTTCTGCTTCTAGAATTCTTCTTCATTTTCAAACCAACCAACAAGAAAATCGAAAAGTTAATTGCTCAGCTTTTATCTTCTGAAAAGAAAGCATTGAAACTGGCATACGACACCGAAATCATCAGCGAAATCAAAGAAAATTCAGTAAAAGAGTTAAAATCGCTCAATTATGCGATGGAAAATACTTTACTGTATTGCCGAATTTCACCAGACGGTTCCATTATTCATATTGGAGAAAAATTTGCCAAACTTTTAAATTATACAAAATTTTCATCCAATAAAAAATTCTCTGAAGTTCTAACAGAAGATGAAAAAGAACAGGTTAATTTCGACCGTTTAATTTTCGAAAAACAGCGCAGTGGCTGGCAAGGCGAAATCAAAATTGTAAATAAAGACGAAAAAGAAATCTGGCTCGATTTGTCGATGGTTCCAGTAATGATCAAAAAAGATGAACTGGAGCTTTTGATCGTTTGTTTTAACATCACCGAACGCAAAAAAGCACAACGCGAAGTCGAACGTTTAAATCTTGAAAATACAACTGAAAAAATCAATCAGCAGAAGATTATTTCAAGTAAAATAGTTGAAAATCAAGAAAATGAGCAAAACCGAATTGCCAAAGAAATTCACGACGGAATTGGTCAAATGCTAACAGGTTTAAAATTTAGTCTGGAAAGCATCAATCTGAACGACAGAGAAAAATCAGAACAAAAAATTGAGTATCTAAAGAAACTTTCGCTAGACATTATAAAAGGTGTTCGAACAGCAACTTTCAACCTAATGCCACCTGAATTAAGCGACCACGGAATCGTTTCGTCACTTTCAAAACTTACTCAGGAACTTTCAAAATTAACTGGAAAAGAAATTCTTTTTTACAACAAAACTGATTTCGATCAACGTTTAGATTCCTTAATCGAAATCAATATTTACAGACTTACACAAGAAGCAATCAACAACGCGATCAAATATGCCGAATCATCACATATTATCGTTCAGCTTTCGCATAGCGAATCCCTTTTAAGCATCATCATAGATGACAACGGAAAAGGTTTCGACATCAATTCCGTCGACAAAAAACGCAACAGCGAATCCGGAATGGGATTATTATTCATGAACGAACGCATCCAGTACATCAACGGGCGCGTTTTCATCAAATCAATCCCAGGCGAAGGAACTAGAATCACTTTCAATATCCCAATTTTAAAATGAATCAATGTGCCAATTAGAAAATTAGATAATTATTTAACGCATCCAAAGAAATTATCTAATTGACACAATATCTCATTTTCTAATTATCATTTGGGCGAGACAGTATTAGAAAAAGTGGGCTATCAATCTTTATCTATATTCGCCCACTTTCCCTAATACTGTCGGGCTATCCGGGCTACTTCGGTAGCTTGCTCCTATCCCTCTCGCGGGCACTCGTTTTCAAAAGAGGACTTATTTACTTAGCATCTTTTTTGCCATTCTGAGGAACGAAGAATCACACAAGAAACTCCGCAATCAAAATCCACAATCTTTACAGCTTTACAATAAAAAAATCTGTTTAAATCTGCGGAATCTGCGTGCAAACAAAACACAATCAAAATCGCCAATCTTTGTAGAGCTACTTGCGGAGATCCTTCGTTCCTCAGGATGACAAACTGGGTGGGAAAACTGGACAAAAAAACTTTGCCAAAGTTTAAAACTTTGACAAAGTTAAACCCATAAATCCTTTGAAATTTGGAATTTCCAACATTAGAAATTTTAATATTGGAATTTACTTTTAAAAAAAGTACGTATATTAGCATCTTCTTTTTAGATGAATATACGTAAAAATCCAGAATCAAAATTAAGTAAACTATGAGCAATATCATTCGTGTAGTATTGGCAGATGACCATGTTTTTGTTAGAGACGGAATCAAATCTTTGCTTGAAAACGAAGCAAACATAGAGGTTGTAGGCGAAGCAATTGATGGTGCAGATGCTCTGGAAGTTGTTTCGGAAACAAAACCAGATTTACTTATAGTAGATATTCGTATGCCAAACTTAACCGGTATCGAGGTAGTAGAAAAACTTAGAAGCGAAAATAACAGCGTAAAAATCATTATGCTTTCGATGCACGAATCAGAAGAATATGTTTTGAAATCTATCAAAGCAGGAGCCGACGGTTATCTGCTAAAAGGTTCAAGCAAAGAAGAATTTCTAAAAGCACTGCATAGTGTTGCCATTGGAGGAAAATATTTCAGTGGTGATATTTCTTCTATATTAATCAGTCAACTGACTAATTCATCATCATCTTTAGAACCTAAGCAAACTCTAGGCGAAGAAATGATGATTACCAAAAGAGAAAAAGAAATCTTAACGCTTCTTTTATCAGGAAAAGGAAACAAAGAAATCGCTGAAGCACTTGACATCAGTAAACGAACTGCCGAAGTGCATCGCTTTAATCTAATGAAAAAGCTGAAAGTAAAGAACTTGATGGAACTTTCGAACAAAGCGACTGAGTATTCTTTAATTTAAAAAATACGTATAAATACGTAATTATTTTTCTAAAACTGCGTTTTAGCAGGTTTTGATTAAGTTATAGTACTTATTTTTACATAAAAATATAAGTACTATGAAAACGACAAACTCATTATCGCAATCACACAAAATTTTATTTTTGAACACATTGGCATTTACAGTGTGTTTTGCCTGTTGGACATTAAATGGGGTTTTAGTAACCTTTTTAGTTGATAACGGAATTTTCCATTGGGATGTTATTCAAGTTGGATGGCTTTTAGGGATTCCAATTTTAACCGGTTCCATCATGCGTCTTCCTATCGGAATCTTAACCGATAAATTTGGCGGAAAATATGTTTTTTCTCTTTTATTATTATTAAGTTCAATTCCGCTCTTCTTTCTTCCCTATGCCGACAGTTTTTTCATGTTTGCCGTACTTAGTTTTTTCTTCGGAATGGTCGGAACCAGTTTTGCAGTTGGAATTGGATATACATCAATTTGGTATCCAAAAGAATGGCAAGGTCGCGCTTTAGGTATTTTCGGAATGGGAAATGCTGGTGCCGCAATTACCACGTTTTTAGCGCCTTCATTATTAAATCATTTTTCAGTAAATGATCCGCAAAACGGCTGGAAAGTTCTTCCTGTTATTTATGCCGTTTCTTTAGTAGTAATTGGCATTGCCTTTTTACTTTTCACTCAAAACAAAAAACCAGAAAGCAGTACCAAAACGGTTTCACAAATGCTTGTGCCATTAAAATCACAAAGAGTTTGGCGATTTGGAGCTTATTATTTCTTGGTCTTTGGCTGTTTTGTGGCGTATTCACAATGGCTATTACCTAATTTTATGAACGTATATCAAACTAGTTTAGTAATGGGCGGTTTGTTTGCCACTATGTTTAGTTTACCTTCTGGCGTTATTAGAGCCTTTGGAGGTTATTTATCTGATAAATTCGGAGCAAGAAAAGTAATGTATTGGGTTTTGGGTTCTTCAGTAATTTTGAGCGCTTTATTGTCAATTCCTAAAATGGAAATTACGACTTCTGGCCCTGGAATCTTAGCAGCTAAAAAAGGCGTTGTAAACCAAATCAGCGATAAAACCGTAAAAGTTGGAGATAAAGAATATCCAATTGCGCAAAAAACAGCAAACACAGCTCAAAATACGATTTTTCCAACCACTTCAAGCTGGCAAGATGTAGTAGTATCACACAATCAAAACGTTGCGAAAAAAGAGCTTATCGCCAAAGGAGTAACGGTTATTAAATTTGATGCCAACATGTGGGTTTTCTTAGTACTTGTAATTCTAATCGGAATTTCATGGGGAATTGGAAAAGCTGCTGTTTACAAACATATTCCAGAATATTTCCCTAATGAAGTTGGCGTTGTGGGCGGAATGGTTGGAATGATCGGCGGATTAGGAGGTTTCTTTGGTCCAATCATCTTCGGATATTTATTAACAGCAACGGGAATCTGGTCAAGTTCATGGATCTTTATTTTAATCTTTTCAACTGTTTGTCTGGTTTGGATGCATTACACTATAACACAACTATCTAAAGAGAAACAAATTAAAGTAAGTAAAGCAAAATTAGAACCAGCATATTAGACTTAGATTAAAAAAAAATTATAAATATGATTGAAATCATAATAAAAAACGGCTTTTTCTTATAATTTTACCTTCGATAAAACCCTAATAATTTTATGAAAAAACTTAAACTAATTTTAATACTTATCGTAGGATTAAGTTTTGAAATACAAGCTCAAGAATTAGATGTAAATCTGCAAATTAGGCCACGTTTTGAATATCGCAACGGCTACAAAACCCTTCTTCCAGAAGGACAAAAAGGAACTTCTCAAATTTCGCAGCGTTCTCGTTTAAACTTTAATTATAAACAAGAAGATTTAATTGTGAAATTGACTTTGCAAAACACGAGAACATGGGGTGATGTAACTCCTGCAACAGTTGCTGATAAAAATGGTGTGGCTGTTTTCGAGGCTTGGGCACAATATAATTTCACTGAAAAATGGAGTGCCAGAATGGGGCGTCAGGTTCTTTCTTACGATAATCAGCGTATTTTGGGTGAAATGGATTGGGCACAGCAAGGTCAAAGCCACGATGCGTTAACGGTTTCTTTTCATGACGAAACTCAAAAATTAGATTTTGGAGGCGCTTACAATTCAGATGCCGAAAATGTATTTCAAACACCTTATAAAGTTGCGAATTATAAAACAATGCAATATGCTTGGTATCATAATCAATTTAACGAAAAATTAGGTGCAAGCTTTTTACTGCTTAATACTGGTTACGAATATGCTCCCGATCCTGCGCCCTCCAAAAAGCTATTAATAGATTACATGCAAACCTTTGGCCCTTATTTAACTTATAAAAAAGATAAAATTGATACTAGTTTTTGGTTGTATGGCCAAACCGGAAAAAGCACCGATCAGCAAGTTAGTGCTTGGAATGCTGCCGCTAACGTTACTTATAGCATAACTGATTCTTTTAAAGCCGGTTTAGGATACGAATTTTTATCAGGAAAAGCGACAAATGACGGAAGTACGGTAATCAAATCATTCAATCCTATTTTTGGAACCAACCATGGCTTTAATGGTTTTATGGATTATTTCTATGTTGGAAATCACTTAAACAGTGTAGGTCTGCAAGATGCTTTTATCAAGCTAAGTTACAATGTAAACAAATGGCAGTTTGGCTTAAGTCCACATGTTTTTTTGGCAGCTGCAGATGTCGTTACACCATTAAATGAAAAAATGGACTCTTACTTAGGAACTGAGATTGATGCTTCTTTTGGCTACAATTTCAAAAAAGACATTACAGTTACAGGAGGTTATTCTCAAATGTTTGGTTCTAAAACCATGGAATTTATCAAAAATGGAGACGCCAATCATACCAACAATTGGGCTTGGCTTATGGTTTCTGTCAATCCAAGAATTTTTAGCTGGAAAAAATAGTTTTTCTTTAAAATTGACTTATATATTTTACCCTTTTCTTATTTCTGGAAAAGGGTATTTTTTTTGTCTTACTGAAATGCTATTATATCATTTAATTATTTATATTTGAATCGATTATGAACCCCCAATTCTATCCTAATGAAACCATTTCTAAAATTATCTCTGGTGACTTTTATTGTCACACAGACAGGTATCGCACAAAAGTACAATGATGCCTTAGTTTCTAAAAACTCAGAAATAAACTTTGCAAAAACGCAAAAAAGAGGAATCAAGAAAAACAACATTGTTTATTATGTTGAAAATGATTTACAAACCATTTCGGCCTATAAAAGAAGCAAATTGAAATGGCAGACTAATGTAATTTCTGTTTGCGGAAAACCAAAAAAAGGAGAACCTGAAATTAGATATGTAGGCTACAATTCAGATAAACTGCTTATCGTAATCGGAAAACATAATTTTGCAGAAATCGACATTAATAGTGGTGAAACAAAATTTGTTGGCTAAGATTTAAAAAATGAAGAAATTTATATAGAATGCCCTTTTTGAAAACAGAAAAAGGGTATTTTTTTTGGTTTGACAGAAATTTAGTTTGTTCTTTAATCTCTATATTTGAGGTAGAAAAAATTTAATTTTCAAATGAAAATCATCGCTTGGAATTGCAACATGGCATTCAGAAAAAAAGCAGCATTCATTCTCGCTTACAATCCTGATATTGTTGTAATTTCTGAGTGCGAAAATCCAGACAAATTAAAATTCCCAAACGAGATACAAGCTCCAAACGATATTCTTTGGTACGGAACCAATCCGCATAAAGGAGTTGGTGTTTTCTCTTATACTGATTATCGGTTTCAATTATTAGAATGCCACAATCCAGCTTTCAAAAACATCTTGCCAATTTCCGTTACAGGCGGAAAAATTGATTTTATCTTATTCGCAATTTGGGCAAATAATCCTGGCGATAAAGACGGAGCTTATGTTACTCAGATTTGGAAAGCAATTCATTTTTACGAAGATTTGATCAAAGAAACCAAAACCATTTTAATTGGCGATTTCAACAGCAATACGATTTGGGATAAACCGCGTCGCGAAGGAAATCATACAACTGTCGTAAACAAATTGGCCGAAAAAAATATCTTCAGCACTTATCACAAATACTTCAATCAAATTCAAGGCAAAGAAGAGCATCCTACTTGGTATCTGTATCGTCATGAAAACAAACCCTATCATCTTGATTATTGCTTTGCTTCAAATGATTTTATAGAAGCTCTAGAAAGTGTCGAAGTCGGGAATTATAAAGATTGGACTTCGTGCAGCGACCATAAACCTTTAATCATTAATTTCAATATATAAACTATGAATAATTGGACCAAACGTTGGGACGACCGCTACAGCACCGAAGAATTTGCATACGGCGAAGAACCCAACAATTACCTTAAAGAACAAATTGAAAAACTAAATCCTAGCGCGATTCTTTTCCCTGCCGAAGGCGAAGGACGAAATGCCGTTTTTACATCAAAACTAGGCTGGAATGTTTCTGCTTTTGATATTAGTGAAGAAGGAAGGAACAAAGCTTTAAAACTCGCTGAAACAAACAATGTTTCGATTGACTATCAAGTTGGCGAATTAGAAACTTTAGATTTTGAGGAAAATCAATTTGATGCGATTACTTTGATTTATGCGCACTTTCCGGCAGAAATTAAATCGGATATTCACAAACAGCTGAATTTATTATTAAAAAAAGACGGAATTATAATCTTTGAAGCTTTCAGCAAAAAACATTTAGAATATGTAACTAAAAATGAAAAAGTAGGCGGACCAAAAGACATTGAATCTCTTTTTTCAATAGAAGAAATCAAAGCCGATTTTTCTAACTACGAAATCATCGAATTAGAAGAAAAAGAAATCGAACTCAGCGAAGGTTTATTTCATAATGGAACGGGTTCTGTTATTCGATTTGTGGGAAGGAAAAAATAAGCGCATTCGACGTGGAGATGCTCTGTAGTGCATCTCCACAATAGGAAACCTTTGCATCTTTGAACCTTTGAGCCTTTGCCCCTCATCTAAAAATATTTATGCTCCATAATTTCAGCGCGCAAAGCTGAAACTTCCAAAATCCCAATTCGCTTCCCAACTGTCTGAATCAAAGCTTCCTTTTTAAGACTAGAGATAATACGAATAGCTTGCTCTTCCGTCGTTCCTGCAAAATCAGCTATTTCTTTTCTTGAAAGATCAATATCAATTAAACCATTGATTTGTCCGAATTTGCGATGAATATAAAGCAGTAAATCAATCACACGTTCACGAACATTCATGTGAGCGATTTTACGAATATTGTTTTCGCTTTTATTTAATTCTTCTGCGTAAAAAAGCATTAAAGCGTAGGTAAACTCAGGAACTTCTTTTAAAATTTCAAGCATCGTTTCGTTGCTGAAATTACACAAAACAGTATCTTCAAGCGCATAAGCACCAATTAAGTATTTTTTACTTGTTCCGAATCCGCGAAAACCAATAATATCACCATTTGAAGTTAAACGAACTATTTGTTCACGGCCGTTTATTCCCGTTTTAACCGTTTTAGCTTTTCCTTTGCAGATAAAATAAAGCCCTTGCAAAGATGCTCCTTCCACAATAAACGGATCCGCTTTTTTGCAAATTACCTGCTGTTTCTTAGATACATAGTTTTTCATCTGCTCCAAATGCAGATGCTTCTTGATAAAACAATTTTCATTGGTACAAGAATAACAAAGGGTTTGTTCTTCTTTCATGAGTCCAAATTTTTATCAAATTAAAAACTAATTTGTTGTTGCTCATTTTATTGCATCAAAAATAAAAAAATAAATTTAAAAATTACGTATTAATACGTAAAAATACGTATTTTTGTATACGTAATTTATTTACATCGAAAAATAGATTTCAGAATCAGCATCTAAAAAAGTACGCTAATGCAAAATACCAAAATCAAAACTACCTGTTCCTATTGCGGCGTTGGCTGTGGTATCATTGTGACTAACGATGCCAAAAACGGCGTAATGGCTGAAGGTGACAAAGATCATCCTGTAAACAAAGGAATGTTATGTTCAAAAGGAATGAATCTGCATTACGTAGTCAACGATACTTCTGACCGAATTTTATACCCTGAAATGCGAGGCAGTAAATCATATCCGCTTGAGCGAGTGAGTTGGGACACTGCCTTGGATCGTGCGGCAGCCGTTTTTTCTTCTATTATAAAAAAACACGGACCGGACAGCGTTGGTTTTTACATTTCGGGACAATGTTTGACAGAGGAATATTATTTGGTAAACAAACTCGTAAAAGGTTTTTTAAAGACCAATAACATCGATACCAATTCCCGACTTTGCATGAGTTCTGCTGTTGTGGGTTATAAAAAGACTTTTGGGGAAGATTCTGTACCAATTGCTTACGATGATATCGAATTAGCCGATACATTTTTAATTACAGGTGCAAATCCAGCATGGTGTCACCCTATTCTTTTTAGAAGATTAGAAAAACACAAAGAGAAAAATCCGAAAACAAAAATAATCTGCATCGATCCAAGACGCACCGATACGGCCGCTTTCGCCGATTTACATCTTCAAATTCTTCCCGGATCTGATATTATTTTATATCATGCCATTGCCAAACGAATTATCGAAAAAGGCTACGTAGATCATGATTTCGTTAAAAATCATGCAGAAAATTTCAAGCAATACAAAGACTTGGTTTTAGGAACTTCATTAGAAAAAGCTTCTAAACTTTGCGGTATCTCAGTAAACGATATTAAACTCGCTGCAGATCTTATCGGAAAAGCAAAAGGTTTTATTTCGCTTTGGGCAATGGGGTTGAACCAAAGCGCTGTTGGTGTTGATAAAAACACAGCCTTACTAAACTTATCTTTACTAACGGGGCAAATCGGAAAACCAGGTTCAGGACCATTTTCATTGACAGGTCAGCCAAACGCAATGGGCGGACGCGAAGTGGGCGGAATGGCAACACTCCTTGCTGCACATAAAGACATTGCAAATGCAGAACATCGGAAAGAAGTTGCCGATTTTTGGGGCGTTGACGAAATCTCAGATAAACCGGGTTTAACGGCAACGGAAATGTTCGAAGCACTGGAATCAGGAAAAATGAAAGCCGTTTGGATTATCTGCACGAATCCGTTAGTGAGTTTACCAGATTCCCGAAGAGCCGAAAAAGCGCTTAAAAACGCCAAATTTGTGGTCGTTCAGGATATTTCGCATAATGCGGATACTGCTAAATTTGCCGATTTACTTTTACCTGCTGCCGGCTGGTTAGAAAAAGAAGGAACGATGACGAATTCGGAGCGACGTATTTCTTATTTACCAAAAGGAATCAATGCTCCTGGAGAAGCACTTCCAGACATTGAAATTTTGATTCGTTTTGCTCAAAAAATGAATTTCAATGGATTCAATTTCAACAGTGCAGAGGAAATCTACAAAGAACATTGCGCCCTTACCAAAAACACTAATATTGATATTTCATTCTTAAATTATAATCGTTTAAAAACAGAAGGCACTTTTCAATGGCCAGTTCCTGATTACAATCATCCGGGAACTCCAAGATTGTTTACAGATAAAAAATTCTATACGCCTTCGCAAAAAGCAATTTTCAACTTGCCTGTTTCGATTGAAAATACTTCAGTTCAGCCAAACCCCGAATTTCCTTTTATTCTAACAACAGGAAGAATTCGCGATCAATGGCACACAATGACGAAAACTGGAAAAGTGTCAAGATTATTAACCCATATTCCGAGTCCGGTTTTAGAAATTAATCCGATTGACGCTTTTAAAAATGATATTAACAACGGAGATATTGTCACCGTTTCAAGCAAAAATGGCGAAGTTCGGGTAAAAGCAAAAGTGACGGACACAATCAAAGAAAAAGTCCTTTTCTTGCCAATGCATTGGGGAAAACAACTTGAAAATGATTTAAACCGAACGAATAATTTGACGAATACTGTTGTCGATCCCATTTCAAAAGAACCAGATTTTAAGTTTACCACCGTTTCTATCAAAAAATACGTAAAACCATTTCAAAAAATTGCTATTGTGGGCGCGGGGGCGGCTTCGTTCCGATTCATTCAAAACTATCGTGAATTCAATACAACCGATGAAATTATTGTTTTTTCCAATGAAGTAAATCCGTTTTACAATCGTGTTTTGCTTCCAGAATATATGACGGGAGAATTCACTTGGGAACAGCTTTTAAAAGTAAAAGACGGTGAAACTTTCAATAAGTTAAAAATAACGATGAAAGCTGGAGTTGCTATTGATAAAATAGACACTCAAAACAAAATTATAAAAGACAGTCAAGGTGAAACCCATACTTTCGATTCGTTGATTCTTGCAACAGGAAGCCGTCCGTTTGTTCCTGAAAATGCACAGCTTCATCTTCCCGGCCGATTTACCGTTCGAAGAAAAGAAGATGCTGATCGTTTGAAAAAACATCTCGACAGCACCAATCTTCCACCAGAAGAACAACATGTTGTCATTATTGGCGGTGGATTATTAGGATTGGAATTGGCAGCGGCTTTAAAACATAAAAAAGTAAAAACAACAATAGTTCAAAGAGCTTCCCGTTTGATGGAACGTCAACTGGATCGTATTTCGAGTAAGCTTTTAGCCGAAGAAGTACAGCTTCGTGATATTCAGATTTACTTTGATAATGAAGTCAGCACCGTTTTTGAAACCGATAATCCAAACGAAATCGAGATTGCTTTAAAAAGTGGTAAAATATTGACTGCGAATGCGATTGTATATACGATTGGAACGATTCCAAACATTGAAATTGCTCGAGAAAGCGGTTTAATCTGCGGAAGAGGCGTAAAAGTCAATCAATATTTACAGACTTCAAATCCCGATATTTTTGCGATTGGCGAAATAGCCGAATTCAACAACAAACTATTCGGAATCACTTCTGCCGCCGAAGAACAGGCTGATATTCTGGCAAATTTCTTAGCAGGAGATATCAGCAGTTATTACAAAGGTTCGATTTTAATGAATATTCTAAAATTAGAAGACATCAATCTTTGCAGTATTGGCGATTTGACGATTCCGGAAAATGACGATTCGTATGAAGAAATTGTCTTCACAGATTTGAAAAAACGCTATTACAAAAAATGCATCGTAAAAGACGATCTTTTGGTTGGAGCCATTTTAATGGGCGATAAAAACGAGTTTGCCGAATTCAAAACCATGATCGAAAGTAAAATCGAATTATCAGACAAACGAAACACGCTTTTAAGAGGAAGTTCAAATGCAAAACCAGTTCTAGGAAAATTGGTTTGTTCATGCAGTCAAGTCGGTGCCGGAAACATTGAAGAAACCATTAAAAGTGGCGTCAACGATTTCACTGAATTATGCAAAAACACAGGCGCAGGTTTGGGATGCGGAAGTTGTAAAACGGAGGTTAAGGAGATTCTAGCAAAATGTAAATAGGTTTTGTTGTCTTACTTTGAGCATAAATTTTAACGCAAAGAGCGCAAAGTTTTTTCGCAAAGTTTCGCAAAGTATATTTAAAGGAGACAAAGTCCGCAAAGCTTTGAGAATAAATTTTAGTCAAGCTTTATGAACTTAAAAAAACAATTTCACACAAAGAACATAAACCTTAAAAACCTTTGCGCTCTTTGCGTTAAAATCAGCATAATACAACAACCTGAAACAGAGAAAACCTGAAACAAAAAACAAAATGGAACTAACAAGATTAATAGTAAAAGGAGGCGTTATATCGCCGGGGGAACTTAGAGAGGTTGTAAATATTGCTTCGGCAGAAGGTTTGGATTCCATTTCTTTTGGTTCAAGGCAGGATATTATTTTTCCGAAAGGATTCAAATCTTTGGATAAAACCACTTTAGGCAAACATCATTTTGTTTATCCTGATCAAAAGAGCGGGAACAATATCGTTTCGTCTTATGTTTCGACTGATATTTTCAGAAATACCAATTGGCTAACCGGAAATCGTTTTCTCTATATTTTAGAAGAATTCAAGGAACAACCAAAACTAAAAGTCAATATAACCGACCCAAAACAGCAGTTAGTCCCTTTATTTACAGGACAATTGAATTTTATTGCTTCAGAACAAGAAGATTATTGGTATCTATATATTCGTCTTCCAAATTGGCAAAAAATGGAAATTTATCCCGTTTTGCTTTACACTTGGGATTTGGCGAAGATTTATTACGAAATCGAAAAAATCTGCGAAGAAGAATCCATCGATATCGAAATGCTTTTTTCGTTAGTCAGCGAAGCTTTAGACACTAATAATCGTACAATCGACAAACCTCTGAATGTACCATTTTATCCATTTCCATATTACGAAGGAATGAATCATATGGGAATCGATCAATACTGGCTGGGATTGTATTGGCGAAATAATTTATACGATTTAGATTTTCTGAAAGAAATGTGCGATTTGTGTTTTGAATGCAAAATCGGGAAAATCTGCATCACGCCTTGGAAATCTTTCATTATCAAAGGAATCCCAAAAGACCGAAAATTAGAATGGGAAAAATTCCTTGGTAAAAGAGGAATCAACGTTCGTCATTCATTATTAGAATTAAACTGGCATTTACCAGTTGCAATGGAATGGGCTTTGAACTTGAAAACTTTCCTAGTTCGAACATTAGATCAATTCGATATCAGCACTTACGGATTGAATTTCGGAATTTCAGAATACAATCGCGACGGACATTATTTTACATCGATTGTCATCGAAAAAAACGAATTGCCAAAGGATTTAGAATCCATTAAAATCCGAGACACTTATAATGTATTATTTGCCAAGAATTTCGATCCTAATACGCGCGAATACATTGTGCATTCGCAAGATATTGACAAACTGGAGCTTCCAACAATTTTGATCGAATTAAGCCGAAAATATTTTGATGAACTCGGAAATAATACAGCAGAAACAGTCGAAAATCCTCAGAAAAAAGAAAAAATCCAGCAGGAAATTTATCAATGCCAGGAATGTTTGACGCTATATAAATCAGAATTTGGAGATGAAAGTCAGGGAATCCCAAAAGGTATTTTGTTTACTGATTTAGGAGATGATTATTGCTGTTCGTTATGTGAAGCTCCGAAAAGCAATTTTAAAATTTTGGAAGCAATTGAAAACTAACACCTTCTATAAAAAGCTTAACATTTCTGTATTTAAAAATTACGTATATTTAGCTTAACTAAGAATTTCTATTGAAGCTTGGCACTCCAAAAGCTTTTTCTACTCTTAGTTCTAATCTATTTTACTCAATAAAAAATACTGCTATGATAAAAAGAACAACCAAAACTCCTGCTGTACAACCTAGTGATATTCCAGCAGAAACAGCTGTAGAAAGCACAACAGAAGTAATGCCAGAAGCAAAAACAACAGTTAAAAGAACTACAAGAACAGCTGCGAAAACTCCTGCTTCAAAAACAACAACTGCAAAAGCACCAGCTGCAACCGTAAAGCCTGCTGCCAAAACTCCAGTGCGATCAGCATCTAAAACAACTCCTAGAGCAACGGTTAAAAAAGAAGCTGTTACACCAGAAAAAAAAGAACCGATTGTTTCTGAAATTATAGAAATTCAAACGCAAGATAATCCTTCGCCTCTACAAAATGAACCGATCTTAGAAATTGACGGAACCATTCTTGAAATTGTAAAAAATAAAAAGAAGGATATCAAATCACAGCTGAAAGCAAAACTTAAAGCTAAAAAAGAAAAAGAGAAAAAAAGAGAAAAGGCTATAAAAGCCGTAATCAAAAAGCTCGAAAAAGCGAAGAAAGTAAAACTGAAAGCTGCTGAGAAGAAAAAAGCCAAAGCTAAAAAAGCAAAGGAGAAAGAGAAAGCTAAAAAAGCTGCTGAGAAAAGAGCTAAAGCTTTGAAAAAGGCTAAGGCTAAAAAGAAAAAATAATATAGAAAGGTTTGACTTTGAAAAGAAGTTGAACCTTTTTTTTGACTCTGATTCGTCATTCTGAGGCGAAGAATCAAACTAGAAACTCCGTACAGCATGTCGCCAATCTTTGTGGATTCCCGTGTGCGATTCTTCGTACCTTAGAATGACAAACTTTGCGTATTATCTTTATCAAAGTTTTAAACTTTGACAAAGTTATCTCGAAATTATTATCCTCCAATCGCAATCATACTACGATTATCGAAATGAAGCGCAGGATCATCAATTTCTTCTACTGTAGACATTCCAGCACGAACTTTCTTTTTATTTTGAATCGATTCTGAAATCAAATTTGTAATGGATTCCCCATTTCTAAAAGCGGTCAACAAATCAGTTTCAGAATTGGAGAAAAGGCAGTTTTTTATTTTTCCGTCAGCCGTCAAGCGGATTCTGTTGCAGCTGTCGCAAAACGGATTTGTTATAGAACTAATAATCCCGAAATCGCCTTGAAAACCGTTTATTTTATAATTTCTTGAAGTGAAGTTTTTTTCATCTTCCAGTTTTTGGATTTCTTCTGAAGAAAATTGTGTTTCAACTAATGATAAAATTTCTTTCTGCGAAACCATTTTACTTCTGTCCCACTCGTTTCCGGCAAAAGGCATAAACTCTATAAAACGTACCGAAATGGGCAAAAACTGAGTCAGTTTTACAAAATCGACAATTTCGTTATCGTTAAAACCTTTTATCAAAACGACATTTACTTTTACCTGAAAATCGTTATTCAAAAGTAAATGTAAATTGTCAACTACTTTCTCAAACTGGTTTCTGAGCGTTATAGAAGCAAATTTGGATGAAACCAAAGTATCTAAACTCAAATTGATCTTTTTGACTTTAAATTGCTTTAAAGTCTCGATATGTCTGTCTATTAAAATTCCATTTGTGGTTAAGGAAAGTGAAATATCTAAAATTGATAATTTAGAAACAATTTCAGGAAAATCTTTTCTTAACAAAGGCTCTCCGCCTGTTAATCTTATTTTGTCAACACCATTTTTAACGAAAGTTTCGGCAATTGCAAAAATCTCATCAGCCGTCATTAGACTAGCTTTTGGAGAAAGCGCGATTCCGTCAGCGGGCATACAGTACGTACAACGTAGGTTACATTTTTCCAGCAACGAAATACGCAGATAATTATGTTTGCGCCCAAAACCATCCGTCAAAATTGTGTTAGAGGCTATCATGGTTTTTTCCTTTTAAAATATGAAAGACGTGCATTACATGCGGAAATACTGCGTCCATCGATTCTTTTACTCCGTTTGTTGAGCCTGGCAAAGCCAAAACTAAACTTTTACCCAAAGTCCCCGCTACGCTTCTAGAAAGCATTGCATACGGCATTCTCTGCTGTCCGTAATTGCGAATAGCTTCTTCAATTCCCGGAATTCTACTTTCTAAAATTGGTGATAAAGCTTCTGGCGTTACATCTCTTGGCGACAAACCTGTTCCACCTGTAAAAATTACCAGCTGATTTTCTTTAGCGAAAGCTTTAGTTTTTTCCTGAATAATATCCAATTCATCCGGAATGATTTCGTAATGTGAAGTTTCAACTCCGTAAAAATCCAGTTTTTCTACAATTGTTTTTCCAGAACGGTCTTCTTTATCTCCTGCAAAAATAGAATCTGAACAAACAAAAACCGCAGCTTTTATCGCATTCGGGAATTTATTTTTGAAAGACGATTTTCCGCCTTCTTTATTAATCAATTTAATGGTTGAAATTTCGATTTCTTTATCAATCGGTTTCAACATATCGTACATGGTCAATGCCACGATTGATGCGCCGTGCATAGCTTCAACCTCAACTCCGGTTTTGTAAACGGTTTTTACATTGAAAATAATATGGATTTCTAAACCTTCAATTTGATATTCTACCGAAGTAAACTCAATAGGAAGCGGATGACAGTCTGGAATAGACAAATGCGTATTTTTTACCGCAAATAATCCCGCCGTTTTTGCCATTTCAAATACGTTTCCTTTTGGCACTAAATTATTCACAATTGCATCAATTGTTTCCTGTTTGCTAACTTTTACAATTGCAGTTGCGGTTGCGACTCTTAAAGTGCTTATTTTATGCGTAATATCTACCATTTTAATTTCTTAGGTATTTTGTTTCCAAGTGAATGTATCGTTCTCAAACATTTCTTTACCAAAAATCGGAACGTCGGTTTTAATCCAATTTACTATGGCTTCTGTTGCTTCATAAACTTGCTTGCGACGTGTAGCCGAAACAAAAACAAACAAACAGATTTCGCCAGCTTTTACTACGCCTAAACTGTGATAGATATGCATACAAGTCAAATCGAATTTAGCGAAAGCTTTTTCACGAATGGCATACAAAGCTTCGTTCGCCATGTCTTTATAAGCTGAATAATCAATTGCAACGACTGTATTATCATGAATAACATCGGCACGGACTTGTCCTAAAAAGATATTATGCGCCCCGATGGTATGTTTCGATTGATGTTTGGCAATCGACTCGGCTATAAATTCAGGCGAAATTGGGCCTTCTACAAATACATTTTTACTCATTTTTTATGTTTTTTTGCCACAGATTATATGGATTAAAAGGATTTTTTTTCTCTAGCCACGACTCGAGCGATAGCGAACAGGCAGAGCAATTACACGAATTTTCACAAATTTTTATTCGCAAAAATCAAAAAAATAATTCGTGAAAATTCGTGTAATTCGTGGCAAAAAAAACACAACACAAAGTATTTCAAAATCTTTTTAATCCTTTTAATCTGTGGCTATAAATTTATCTCAGCCGTTAATAATTGTTTCATTGCCAAAGCTCCTCCAGCAATGCTCTTTATATTTTTAAATCGATGTCTTTGAAGAAATTCTACTGCAATTTTACTTCTGATTCCGGATTGACAGAAAACATAGATTTTTTGATTTTTATGCAGTTTATCAATTTCTTTTTCTAAGTTCATTAGCGGAATCTGAATCTGATTTTGCAAACTTATTTTTGGTGATTCATCAAAATTTCTAACGTCCAAAAACAAAATCTCATCATTGTTTATTTCATCCAAAACCGAATCAAAACTTACTTCTTCGATCACACATTTATTATATTTTTCTTCGAATGTTTCTCTGTTTATGGTTTGAAAATCACTTTTATCAAAATCATACTTTTGCTGTTCGTTAGTCAGCGTATTATAAACCAATATTTTTCCACTGAGAACTTCCCCAATTTCGAGAATCATTTTTAGAACTTCATTGGCTTGAAACATTCCGATAATTCCAACCGAAACACCAAGAACTCCCGCTTCTTCACAATTTAATGCATCCAAATTTTCTTCTGGATACAAACATCTATAAGTTGGTCCGTTTTGATAATTGAAAACTGAAACTTGTCCCTGAAACCTGAAAATAGATCCGTAAACCATTGGTTTATTGGTTACCAAACAAGCGTCATTTATTAAATATTTAATTGCAATATTATCTGTCGCATCAACAATAATATCATATTTTCCAAATAACGAAAGAGCATTTTTTCCCGATAATTTTTCAGAAATCGCTTTTACTTTTACCAAAGGATTTAAATCTGAAATCATTGCTTTGGCTTCTTTCGCTTTTGATTTTCCGATAGCATCCGTTTTATAAATCACCTGTCGCTGAAGATTCGAAATCTCAATAACATCATGATCTACAATTCCGATTTCGCCAACTCCAGCTGAAGCCAAATAAGGCAAAATCGCAACACCCAAACCTCCGGCACCAATTACCAAAACTTTGGATTCTGCTAATTTTTGCTGTCCCTTCTCTCCTATTTCTGGAAGAATTATTTGTCTGTTATATCGGTTATCTGCATTCATAATCTATCCTCCGGCAAATGGCGGTAATAAAGCTACGATATCACTTGTCTGTAAAGTGTAATCGGATGTTTTTGAAACTATTTTTTGATTGACTGCAACTCGGAAAGTCAGTGATTCCAATTCATATTTTTCGTCTAAATCCTGCAATAATTTTTGCAAAGACAATTCTTCAGAAAAAGATAATTTTTCGAATTCGCATTTTGTCTTTTCAGCGACAGCTCCAAAATATTTAACCTCAATCATTGTTATAAATTTAAATTCTGAAAAATGAATTCATCTTCAAAATGTTCCTGAAAATAAGAAATCCAGCTTGATGTATTTCGCACCACTTCACCAATTACAATAATGGCTGGCGATGATATGTTTTTTTCAGCTACCAATTTAGTAATTGTGCTAATAGTTCCAATCACTTTTTGCTCAGAATTTTTAGTCCCGTTTTGAATAATGGCAATTGGAAGATCGTCATTTCTGTTTTCTTCATAAATCGAAATGATTTCATTCAGTTTATGCATTCCCATTAAAATTACCACCGTTGCTGCCGATTTTGAAGCCAGATGAACATCTTTTGATAATTCGTGAGCCGAAGTTGTTCCAGTAATTACCCAAAAACTCTCCGCTACTTTTCGTTGTGTCAAACTTATTCCAACCGAAGCAGGAACTCCTAATGCCGATGAAATCCCAGGAACAATCGCAGTTTCAATTCCGAAATCTTCTGCAAACTCGATTTCTTCACTTCCTCTTCCAAAAACAAAAGGATCACCACCTTTTAAACGAACGACATGTCCATGTGTTTTTGCCATAGAAACAATCAAATCGTTGATTTGATCCTGCGTATAAGCATGACAACCTAATCGTTTTCCAACAAAAATAATTTCGGCTTGCGGTGCATATTCTAACAATTCTTCGTTTACCAAGGCATCATACAATACTACATCGGCACTTTTTAAAGCTTTTATGGCTTTCATCGTAATTAGTTCAACATCGCCTGGGCCTGCGCCTACGATTGTTAACTTGGGTGTTTTTAAAGTTTCCATACTGCTTTAAATTGAATTGATATTTAAATCATCTAATTCATCTGGTGAATTAACATTGGTCAAATGATAATTTTCACTTTCTTCTATACTGATAATCTGATGAGGCACTTTTGCCAGCAGATCCATCATTCTCAGTTCATTCGAATCGATAGCATTTTTTATAATCGGGACAATTTCTTTAGAATAAATTCCGATTAATGGATGTGTTTTACTTTCGGAAGCAAAAACCGTAATTCCGGCTTCAGTAGTATGTTTTGAAATTAATTCCTGCAATAATTCTGTTGAAATTAAAGGAATATCACAGCTTAAAATCAGATTGAATTCAGTTTCCGAATGTGATAATGCCGTATAAACTCCACCCATTGGGCCTTTTTCAGCAATTAAATCTGGTATTTTTTCATAGTCTAAATAATCGTATTCTTTAGAAGTCGTGATTAATTTTATATGGTTCGTAATGGGCAAAATCGCTTGAATGATATGCTCAATGAATGGTTTTTCCTGAAACAAAACCAATCCTTTTTCTGACTGCATTCTGGAGCTTTTTCCTCCACAAAGAATAAATACTGTTAGTGTTTTCATAGTTTTCTTATTTCAGGTTTCTTTTGTCTATTCTTGCCACAGATTAAAAGGATTAAAAAGATTTTGAAATACTTTGTGTTGTGTTTTTTTGCCACAAATTGCACAAATTTCCACGAATTATTTTTTTGATTTTTGCGAATAAAAATTTGTGTAATTCGTGTAATTCGTGGCAGAAAAAAAATCCTTTTAATCTGTTAAATCTGTGGCAAAACCATATTTTCATTTCATTATCATGGAAAAATCAATTTCACGCTTGCCATTAAAATTACTGTTCCTAGAACCATTTTTAAAGTTCTGTTTGAGAATTTTCCGCTTCCGTAAAATCCGCCTAACATTCCTCCTACAACAGCAATTGGAACTAAGTAAAAACTTTCCATCGGGATTGTATTTCCTCCTAAAAAGAATCCAAGCATTCCAGCAAACGAATTCACAAAAATGAAAAGACTCGAAATTGCCGCTGATTCTTTTACAGATGCCCATCCTAAGAACAATAAAATTGGACTCAAAATAATTCCGCCGCCAATTCCTAGCATTCCAGATAATAATCCGATCGTAAAACCAATTACCAAAGCAAACGGAAGATTTATTTTTACTTCTTCTTTTTCTTTAAAATTAAATACTCCAAACAATCTCAAAGCTGCAAAAACCAATACAATTCCGAGAACTATTTTATAAATCGCATTGTCTAAAGTGATAAAACCGCCAATAAACGCTGCGGGAATCGATGCAATGGCAAACGGAAAAAAGAGCTTTGGTTTGAAATAATTATTTTTATAATAAAATAAAAACGAAATACTCGAAACAAACAAATTCAACAGCAAAGCCGATGGTTTCATTACCGAAACCGGAAAAGCAAAAATGCTCATCAATGCCAAATATCCCGATGCTCCGCCATGTCCAACGCTTGAATATAAAAACGCTATTATAATTAATGCGAAACTAAATAATAGCATATTTTCGGAAGTTAAGAGGCTCATGTTTTTTTGTTTTGTTTATTTATTTCAAGTTAAGGTTTCAAGTTTATAGCTATGTGTTTTTATTTATACAGCGCTTTTCATTTTTTATCTGAAACTATTCTCTTTATTCTATCTTCTATTTTCTATTCTCTTCTTTCTCGAATCTAAAAAAAGCTAATCAATCGGAAGAATGATAACTGATTCTCCTTTTTTCATTTTTTCGCAATCATGTTCTACGATAACTAAACCATTGGCAATAGCAAAAGAATTTAGCATGGACGACGCTTGCCCATCTAAAATGGTCACATTTGTTTCATCATATAATGCCTTTAAAAAAAGTGTTTTTCCTGTGTTATTTATGATCTCGCTATCTAATTTTCGAACAATCTTCGGCAAATGTGTGTTAGAAAATCCCATTTTATTTTTTACTGCCGGATAAACATAAATATAAAAGTTTGTCAACGATGATGCAGGATTTCCTGGCAACGCAAAAACTAAAGTATTCTTTTTAGAACCAAAAAACATTGGCTTTCCCGGTTTTTGATTTATTTTATAAAAGAGTTCTTGTACTCCGTTTTCCAGAAGCGCTTCTTTTACAAAATCATAATCCCCAACCGATATTCCGCCAGAAATCAATATTATATCATTTTTTTTCAATAAGTCTTTTAAAGCGTTTTTAGTTTCTTTCAAACTGTCTTTCACTTTAAAAACCTTTGCATTTTTAATTCCTATCGTTTGCAATGCGGCCTGAAGCATTATGGAATTACTCTCGTAAATTTTCCCTTTTTTCAGCTTTTTTCCTGGCTCTATCAATTCGTTTCCTGTGACTAAAATAGCCACTTTCGGTTTTTTATATACTGTTATTTCTGTAATTCCTAAACAGGCTAAGAAACCAATTGCTGCTGGAGTGATTAATGTATTGGCATCAAAAACAACATCTTCTGCATTAATTTGCTCGCCCTTGCTTCTTACATTGGCAAACGGTTCGGGCATTTTTGCAATCAGAATAGAATCTCCGTTTACCATTACATGTTCCTGCATAACAACTGTATCTGCGCCATTAGGAACATATGCGCCAGTAAAAATACGAACAGCTTCAGTCTCTTTTAGTTTTATATCGGCATGATCTCCAGCTTGAGAAATACCAACCACATCAAACTGATGTCTTCTTGAATGAATAAAAGCATAACCATCCATAGCTGACTGGCGAAAAGGAGGCATTGAAATTGGCGAATAAATTGTTTCTGCTAAAATATATCCCAACGCCTTATCCACTGATATTTTCTGAGTGGTCAAAACAGAACTGTTTGCTGCAACAATTTCTAAAGCTTCTTTTACTTCTATCATTTCTTCGGATTATAAAACTAAGTAAAAATACTTATTACAAATATAAGTATTTATCATTAGGTTGATTAAAAAATTTGAATTTTCTTTTTGCTTCGTATAAAATTACTCTAATTTATTCAAAATCAACTTTAAATTCATGTTTAGATTTTACAAAATAAATGCGAAAATAGCTTTTTGCGCCTTTTTTTGCCTCTTTTTATCATTCATAAACCTATTTAGTGCTATTTTTTAATTGAAAATAAAGTGTAAAATACTACAATTTCACTTAATTTCTAAATTCCTTTTAACATTTGTTTGAAAATTAAAAATTTGGTAAACACCATTAAAATAAGGCCATAACAAAAATAAACCCCTCTACAATATCCTGCAAATGCATATTTTTCAAAAAAAATTCAACAAACTTTTGGTTTTTATTATATAAAATTTAACTTTGTCTATAGGATTAGTAGAGTTTAAAATAATATTTCAAACCATAAAAACTATTATTGTGAAAACAACAGAAAGCATATCGCGTTACATTCTTCCTAAAAAATACACTTATAACACTATTTGTTATATGTGTTTCTGTTGTTAATAATCTACTTTTATTTTGTTTGCCTTTAGATTTCATATCGAAGCAAATCAAAAAACACCACCAAAAATATTTACTGAATTTTAACCAAAAATCTCTCCGATGCATTCAATTGTGTTGGTCAGATTCTTGAAACCATACCTATTTGTTCAACAAATTAAATGACTAACAACTAAAAAAGACTAAAATGAAAACAATGCAAACCTGCTGCTGTAAATAAAAAAAGCCATTTCTGCGGCAACAGAAATGGCAAGGCTTAAAGAACATTTATCACTAAATCAAGAACACTTTTAGAGTGCTGTATAAACAGTGCTCAGGGCGTCTTGTTAATTACTTAAAACCAATACAAAGAAATGAAAAAAAAGTTAAACATACACATACTGCTGTTTCTACTCTTCATAACAGCAGGAATACAAGCCCAGAATACCACCCCGCTTATACAATCAAAACTGGACGGAACAGTTGTTGATGCTATTACAAATCAGCCCATTATAGGTGCTTCTGTAACTATTAAAGGAACAACTCATGGCGTTGTGACAGATGCAGAAGGAAAATTTTATTTTCAGACGGGACAGAAATTTCCTTATACTTTAATTGTAAGCTACATTGGATATAAAAAATTAGAAATAGTTGTTGAGAAAAATCCAGTAATCATTAACCTAAAAGAAGAACGCCAAGAACTTGATGAATTAGTAGTTGTTGGATACGGAACTCAAAAAAGAAAAGACATTACAGGGTCTGTGGCTTCGGTTCCAAAAGCCAATTTATCTCAGGTAACTTCTTCTGCAGACAATTTATTAAGAGGTGCTGTAGCCGGAGTTGTAGTTACACAAAGTTCTGGCCGTCCAGGCGCTTCTTCAAGTGTTCGTATTCGTGGAGGAAACTCTATTACAGCAGGTAACGAACCTCTATATGTTGTTGATGGAATTTTGATTTACAACGACAATAGCAATAGTGGCGCAGGCGTAACTTATGCAGGCGCAAGCGTAAATGTTTTGTCAACAATAAATCCAGCCGATATTGAATCGATTGAGGTTCTTAAAGACGCTTCTGCAACGGCAATTTACGGTTCGCGTGGTGCTAATGGAGTTGTTATTATTACCACGAAAAAAGGAACAAAAGGACAGGACAATATTTCATACCAAGGTTATTTCGGATTTCAGAATATTTCAAAAAAACTAAAACTGATGAATGCCAGCGAATGGGCAAGTTTAAGAAACGACGTTCAGGCAAGTATTGGTCAGGCGCCCTCTTTCTCAGCAGCACAAATCGAGGCTTTAAAAACTTCTGGAAATTACGATTGGCAATCGGCAGCATTTATTACTGCGGCACCTGTACAAAACCATAATTTATCTTTTTCTGGCGGAGATGAAAAATCAAGATACGCCGTTTCTGCAGGATATTTTGATCAAGATGGTATTGTTTTAGGATCTGATTTTAAACGTATTTCTCTTCGAGCAAACTATGAGAGAAATTATTCTCAGAAATTTAAATTCGGAGTAAATGCCAATTATACCAATTCAATTGCAAATGGTGTTGGTACAAATGGAGGCGCGGCGGCCGGAAGAAATCCAAACCCGCTTGTTAGTGTGGTTTTGACAGCTCCTGTTGTTCCTATCAAAAATGCAGATGGGAGTTATAATGTAACGAATAATCCTTATGCAACTTCTGTAAATGGTTATGTTCCGAATCCGATTAATGATTTGGAAAACACAACGAACGAAACCAAATTAAACAGAATCCTAACCAGTTTATTTGGCGAATATAAATTCAATAAAGAATTAACGGCTAAAGTTGCAGTAAGCGGCGATGTTTTAAATACAAAACAAAACTATTACGCGCCATCGAATACAACAACAGGAGCTGGAACAAAAGGATTGGCTTCTATTGGAGAAAGATTGGTAAGCTCTGTTTTAAATGAAAACACACTTACGTATAATACTAATTTTGGCCAAGATCATAAATTCTCTGCTTTGGGAGGTTACACACTTCAATACACAAAAGGCGAAGTGGTAAATGCAGGAGCTCAGACTTTTGTAAATGATGCCAATACTTACAATGCACTTCAAGATGGTGTGGCGGTAAAACCATACAGCGAAGCTTATGAAAGTGTTTTGAAATCTTGGCTGGCAAGGGTCAATTATTCTTATAAAGGGAAATACAACTTTACACTTTCTGGACGAGCAGACGGTTCTTCAAGATTTGGTTCAGAATCGCTTTGGGGCTACTTTCCTTCTGCTGGATTTTCATGGAATATTACTGACGAAGAATTTGCTAATAACATTAAAGGCGTAACCGAAGCAAAACTGAGAATTACAGCTGGAACAACAGGAAACCAAGAAATTGGAAACTACCTGCCTTTGGCTTCAATGGGATCTGTAAACTATTCTTTTGGAGGAACATTATATACAGGTTTAGCTCCTACTCGATTGGCAAATCCAGATTTGAAATGGGAAAAAACAAATCAGTACAACATTGGATTAGATTTATCATTATTAGACCGAAAAATCAATTTTGTTTTTGATGTTTATTATAAGAAAACAAAAGATCTGTTAATCAACGTTCCAGTACCATTGAGTTCAGGTTATGCAACAGTCCTTCAGAATATTGGAGGAGTTGAGAATAAAGGTTTTGAGGTTGGTTTAACAACTGAAAACATAAAAACAAAAAACTTCGCCTGGAACTCAAACATCGTATTCTCTTTAAACAGAAATAAAGTTACTGAGATTGGAAATGGTGTAAACCAGTTTTTTCCAGTAGTTCCAAACGGTTCATTGCTGCAACAGCAGCCTGTTATCGTAAAAGTTGGTTTGCCTCTTGGTACTTTCTGGGGATACAGAACCAACGGAATTTTTCAGACTCAGGAAGAAATTAATACTCAACCAAAAATCAACAGTTTGGCAAACACAAAAGTGGGTGACAGAAAATATGTTGATACCAATGGAGATGGTGTAATTACAGCTCTTGACAAAGGAAACTTAGGCACATCTCAGCCCAAATTTGTTGGAAGTTTCAGCAACACGGTTTCATACAATGATTTTGATTTGAATTTCTCTTTTCAAGGTGCATATGGAGGAAAGATCTTCAATGCTTTAAATCAGCAGTTAGAAATTTCTACACTTGGAACCAATGCAGCGGCAACTTTAAATGATCGCTGGACACCAACCAATCCGAGTAATGAAATTCCGAGAGCTTCTAGTTCTCCGTTAGGAATTGTTTCTGAACGTTATGTAGAAGATGCTTCTTTCTTACGATTAAAATTAATCACATTAGGATACACTTTACCTAAAAGCGTTTCTAAAAAACTGGGAACAAAAAGCGTAAAAATCTACGTCTCTGCAGAAAACTTAATTACATGGACCAAATACACTGGCTATGATCCAGAGGTAAGTTCATACGAACAAAACAACTTATATCCGGGAATTGACTTTGGCTCTTATCCAAACTCCAAAACATTCATCTCGGGCTTGAACGTAACTTTCTAAGTAAAAAAATATATAATGAAAAAGATAATCATAACATTCCTTTTAAGTGCCGGTCTATTGGTATCGTGCGCTGATCTTGAGGTAACGCCAACCTCGTTTGTAACCGAAGACAATTATTTTATCTCTCAAGATGATGCTGTTGCAAGTGTAACCGCTGTGTACGCTTCTTTAAGTCTTGATCCAGGTGAACAGAGTTTATTTGGCCGAAATCTTTATTTCTTAACCGATATGGGTTCTGATTACGCCGCTGCAGGAGTTTCTGCTACAAATCCGCAAGTTAGAGCGATGAGCAGTTTAACTCACGATGCTACTAATGACCGTGTTCAAGTAGCATGGAGACAAATTTACAACGGAATCAACAGGGCTAATGTTTCTATTGATAATATTCCGAAAGTTTCAGGTTCTGAAGCGATCAAAACTAGATTGATTAATGAAGCTAAATTCATCCGAGCATTGCTTTATTTTCAAGCAGTTCGTCTTTGGGGCGGAGTTCCAATTGTTTTGCACGAAGCAACTTCCATCAATTTGGGAGATTTAAAAACAAATCGTTCTACAGTTGATGAAGTTTATACTCAAATCGTTAAAGATTTAACAGATGCTGAAGCGCTACCAAAAACGTACACAGCAGCAGATGCTGGGCGTGCTACTTCTGGAGCTGCAAAAGCCATTTTAGCAAAAGTGTATCTGACTAGAAAAGACTGGCCAAATGCTATTGCAAAATCAAGAGAAGTAATTGATGGCGGTTACGGATATGCTTTGTTTGAAGAGTTTCAGGATATTTTTACTAAAACAAAAAAGAACGGAAAAGAACATATTTTCTCAGTTCAGTTTGAGCAAAATCAGGCAGGAAACGGTTCTAGCGGAAGTACTTTTCAAGCCACATCATTTACTGGATTTACAGCTACAGAACCAGCAGATATTATTTCAGACGTTGCTTTGTTTTATGACATTTATGCCTCTGGAGACAAAAGAAGAGATGTAAGTTATGCCAAACAATTGTTTAATCCGTCAACGGGAACGCTATACACTTTTCCAAAACCAATCTTCAAAAAATACTTGGATTTATCCAATTTGGCTACTCCTGGAAACGTAGCGATCAACTTTCCAGTTATTCGTTATGCAGACATTCTTTTGTCTTTAGCGGAAGCGATAAATGAACAAGGCGGACCAACTGCAGAAGCTTATGAACTAATTAATCAAGTTCGACGAAGAGCTTTTGGAAAAGCCATTACAACTCCAGATGCCACTGTTGATTTAATTGGATTAAATCAGACCACTTTTAGAGCGGCAATTCAGGAAGAACGCAAAAAAGAATTTGTGCAGGAAGGGCAAAGATGGTTCGACTTAGTAAGATGGGGAACATTGGTTACTGAAGTGAAAAAAGTAACGGCTAAAAACTCGGTTTCAGAACGAAACAATCTTTATCCTATTCCGCAAAGCGAAAGAAATATCAACCCTGATGGATTACCTCAGAATCCTGGGTATTAATTAAAAAACCATATAACTAAAAAACTATAAAAATGAAAAATTTAAAAAATAGCATTTCAATCAAAGGCTCTAAGAAAGGGCTTTTGATTACTGCTATCCTAATTGCACAATTAGGATTTGCACAGGACAAACAAGAATTTAAGGGTACAATCGGAAAAACCTTGGCTGATTCTAAAGAATACTGGCCAGATCCTGTAACGACACCAAAAGGCGCTCCAAATATTGTTTGGATTCTTTTGGATGATGTTGGATTTGGAGCTTCAAGCACTTTTGGAGGTTTAATCAATACGCCAACTTTTGACAATCTGGCAAATAACGGTTTGCGTTATACCAACTTCCATACAACAGCGATTTGCGCTCCTACCCGTGCCGCTTTATTGACTGGAAGAAATTCAGGAAGAGTTCACGTAAGCGGATTTTCTCATACTATTTTATCAGCTGGTTTCCCAGGTTGGGACGGAAGAATTCCTTCTGATAAAGGAACTATCGCTGAAATTTTACGTGACAATGGGTACAACACTTTTGCTGTTGGAAAATATGGCGTTACACCAGACGAAGAAGCATCAGATGCAGGTCCGTTTGACAGATGGCCGACTGGAAAAGGTTTCGATCATTTTTACGGATTCTTAGGCTCTCAGACCGATCAGTACAATCCTGATTTGGTGGAAGATCAAGTTCACATAAAACCCGACGGACGCCACTTAAACGAATTGATTACTGACAAAGCGATCAGCTACATTCAGAAACAACAGAAAGCGGCGCCTGGAAAACCATTTTTCTTGTATTATGCACCTGGAGCAGTTCATGCACCTCATCAAGTTGCTGAAAAATGGGTTGAACCGTATAAAGGTAAATTTGACGAAGGCTGGGATGTTTACCGCGAAAAAGTATTAGCAAACCAAAAGAAATTAGGAATATTTCCTCAGAATGCAGGACTGCCAGATCGTAACGCTTTAATCACAGAATGGAAAAAATTAACTCCAGACCAAAAGAAAGTATACGCCAGATTCATGGAAGTTTATGCAGGATTCCTGACATATACTGATTACGAAATTGGAAGAGTTGTAGATTATTTAAAACAAAGCGGACAATTGGATAATACTTTAATCTTTGTTGCCATCGGTGATAACGGAGCTAGTAAAGAAGGAACTTTACAAGGAACAATCAACCAAAGTTTATTTGCTCAAGGAAAAACTGACGAAGAAAACTTCCAAAGCAATTTGAACAATATCGGAGAAATCGGAACGGCAAAAGGTTTAAATACCAATTATCCTTTAGGATGGGCACAAGCGACTAATGCTCCTTTCAAAAACTGGAAACAAGATGCACATTCAGAAGGAGGAACTCGTAATCCGCTGATTGTTTTTTATCCAAAGGGAATTAAAGACAAAGGTGGCATCAGAAATCAATACAGCCACGTAACAGATTTGCTTCCAACTACTTTGGCTATTGCAGGAATTAAAGCACCAGAATATATCAAAGGAATTAAGCAAGATATCATTCAAGGTTCTTCGTTCCAAGCTTCTTTAGATAATCCGAAAGCAGAATCATTGCACAAAGTTCAGTATTACTACATCTTTGGAAACAGAGCCATTTACAAAGACGGATGGAAAGCTTCTGCGGCGCATTTACCAGACTCTTTCGCAGTAAAAAAATCTTTAGGAAGCAATGAAAAACCAGCTCCAAGCAATTTCGATACTGATGTTTGGGAATTATACAATCTTAACGAAGATTTTAACGAACGTAATAATCTGGCAAAAAAATATCCTGAAAAACTGGCGGAGCTTCAAAAATTATTTGACGAACAGGCAAAAGAAAACAATCTATATCCGTTGATTGACTGGCAAGATGTGTACAACAGAAGAATCCATAATACGGGCGCCGATAAAGGAAAAACAGTTTCTGATTTAATCAAACAGGCAACTAAACCAGGCGGAACCAATAACTAATAAATAACTATAGAACCTGCAAGGTTTTCAAATTCTTGCGGGTTTGATTATAAAAAAAATTATGAAACGAGTAGATTATGAAATCATAGGAAAAAAGATTGTCGTGGGGATAATCTTGTTTTTAGTTCCGCTTGCCATTTTAGCTGGCGGATTAGCAGTAGTAAATCAATTTTTAAAATAAGAAATCATGGCAATAGTTCAAAAAGAAAAATTAACGAGAGACTTAACAATAAGTTTCTTCATTTATTCATTGCCTGTAGTGGCAATTTATCTGTATTTTAAACTAACTGGCGGAGCTATAAGTGAATCGCATATTACACTGCCTTCATTTTTAGAATTTGCACAACCCGTTTTTGCTAATATCAGGACTTGGGGATTAACGGTATTTATGATCGTTTTAGGAATTATAGAATTCGCCGCAGGTTTATATGATGACGAATGGACAGGTGAAGAGCGAAAAATAGATATCGTTTGTTTCTTAGCACCAAAATTGCTTTTACCTCCTGTAATTGCTTTTTTCAGTTTAACAGCTTTGCCATATTTGTTGCCAAATTTGGCTAACTCATTATCATGGGTTCCGTTTTGGGGAGGCTTTTTCTTAATCGCCATTGCAGACGATTTAACGCAATATTGGTATCATAGATTACATCATCAAGTTCCGTTTTTATGGCGTTTTCACAGAACACATCATTCAGCTCCATATATGGGAATGGCAATGGCTTCTAGACAAAACTTTATTTATACAGTTTTCTTTTCTCAGATTTATTTGACAGCCACTTTAACCTATTTAGGTTTAGGACTTCCTGCTTTATTTGTTTTAGTAATTAAAAGTTTCATCACTTTGGGAGCACATTCAAGCATTCCATGGGATAAACCTTTTTACAAATACAAAGTGTTGCATCCAATTGCATGGGTTTTAGAAAGACTAATTTCTACTCCTGCAACACATCAAGCGCATCATGCAGATACAAGCGGAGATGGAGTTGGTCACTTTAAAGGAAATTTTGGAAATATGTTTTTTATCTGGGATATCATTTTCGGAACTGGGCTAATAACACGTAAATATCCTAAATCATTCGGAACAAAATCATACAAACAAGAAGAATGGTACGCTCAGTTTCTTTGGCCGATTTTTAAATCTAAAAAAGAAGGTAGTTCTCTTGCCGAGGGAGTATTATCATTTCCATTAAAACCTAAAACGGCTACTGTTGAAGAAACTCCTGCTCCAGTATTAGAACAAGTATAATCCTTCTTGACATGAAAAATAAAATCTTAAAAACCAGTATAACAGCAATTGCCTTTTTATGGGCAGTTGCTGCTTTTTCGCAAAATGAAATTCACAGCTCATTATCGCTCGATTTATTTTATTCGAAAATAAAAAGTCAAAAAAATCCACAGATTGTTGATGCTAGAACTCCTGAAGAATTTGCCTTGAATCATATTGAAGGTGCTGTAAACTTTAATCTTCAATCTGAAAACTATGCGCAATCTGTTGCTAAACTAGATAAATCTAAACCTGTTTTTATTTATTCTATCGGAGCTGGCCGAAGTGTGACTTTAGAAAAAGAATTATTAAAAAATGGCTTTTCAGAAGCCTATAGTTTGGAAGGAGGAATTGCCAATTGGATTGGAAACGGAAAACCTTTTTATTCTAATCTAAAGAGCAAATTGTCTCTAACCGAATTCAATAAAATCATTGCTGACAATAAAACGGTTTTAGTTGATATCGGTTCTAAATATTGCGCACCTTGTAAAAAAGTAAAACCAGTTTTAGAAAACATAAGATCTGAATACGGTTCGAATTTAAAAATCGTAGAAATTGAATTGGAAGACAGTCCGCAAGTTATTGCCGATTTAAAAACCGTAAAAATTTTCCCGACTTTGATTTTATATCAAAACGGAAAAATTGTTTTTAAGAAAGAAGGAATAAATGACTTGAAGAACGAAGTTGATGTTGCATTGGCTTCGAAGTAATGCTTTTCAACCGCATAGTTTGTCAGACTGAGCGAAGTCGAAGCCCCGCAATCAAAATCGACAATCTTTGTAGAGGCTCTTGTGCGATCCTTCGTTCGTCAGGATGACAAAAAATGCGCGTAAAACTTCGTCAAAGTTTCAAACTTTGACAAAGTACCTATAGACACTTCAATTCCATTCAAAAACTAACCAAACCAAACTATGGCAACCTATAAAAAAATAACCAAAATTGTTATCTCCATTTTAATAGTGCTTCTCATTCTGGTTGCATTTTTATTCTGGCCGATTAATACTGATGGCACTTTAGTCAAAGAAGATCAGAAATTGGCAGAAGGAAAAAAAGAATTTTTAGCCTCAAAACCCAAAGATTCTGTTATTGGAAAAAAGACCAATATCATTATTCTGCTTGCCGATGATTTGGGCAAATATGATATTTCGCTCTATGGCGGAAAATCAACTCCTACTCCACAGATCGATTCTTTGGCAGCTTCTGGAGTTACTTTTACAGATGGCTATGCATCTGCTGCAATCTGTTCGCCTTCGCGCGCGGGCTTGATTACGGGAAGATATCAGGAACGTTTTGGACATGAATATCAGCCTGGAGATCGTTATCCGAAAAATAATTTAGAATATTACGGTTTTAAATATCTAATCAATACAGACGGCTGGAGATTGAATGATAAAATCAATTATCCTAACGAAGCTTCTATTAAAACGCAAGGACTGCCAAAATCGGAAATCACTTTTGCAGATTTGGCAAAAAGGCAAGGTTACAGCACAGGAATTATCGGAAAATGGCATTTGGGCCACAACAAAGGATTTTTCCCTTTAGACCGTGGTTTCGATTATCATTACGGATTTTATCAAGCTTTCTCGCTTTATGCTCCAGAAGATGATAATCCAGATATCATTAATCATCATCACAAAGATTTTACCGATAAAACCATTTGGGGCAACGGCCGTGTCGGAATTGGACAGATTCGCAGAGACAGCACAATCATTGATGAAAAAGCATATTTAACTGAAAAGTTTGCTGAAGAAGCAGAAGCTTTTATCGATAAAAATAAAAACAAACCTTTCTTGCTTTATATTCCGTTTAATGCGCCACATACACCTTTTCAAGTCCGCAAAAAATATTACGATCGTTTTCCAAATGTAAAAGATGAAAACAAACGTGTATATTTTGCTATGATCAGCGCTCTAGACGATGCTATTGGAAGAATTCGCGAAAAAGTCAAAAAAGAGGGTCTTGAAGAAAATACTTTAATCATTTTTGCCAGCGATAATGGTGGTGCCGATTATACTTTTGCAACAACAAATGCACCTTTAAAAGGCGGTAAGTTTTCTCATTTTGAAGGCGGAATCAATATTCCTTTTGCACTTTCGTGGAAAGGAAAAATCAAGCCGCATACGATTTATAAAAATCCTGTAAGCACTTTGGATATTTTTACAACCATTGCATCGGCAATTAGTTCTGATTTACCAAAAGACAGAGTTTATGATGGAGTTGATTTAGTGAAAACAGTAAATGAAAATAAAGTAGCACACAAAGATTTATATTGGCGTTCAGGCGATGCAAAAGCCATTAGAAGTGGTGAATGGAAACTAGTTATCAGCGGAAAAACACATGAAAAATGGCTGTACAATCTTGCTTCTGATAAATCGGAAAACAAAGATCTGGCACCGCAAAATCCGCAGAAAGTAAAAGAATTAGAAAGTGCTTTACAAAATTGGGAAAAGGGTTTAATTAAACCGCTTTGGCCAAATTTAACTTATTACGAATTTGACTTTGGCAAACAAAAATACTTTGTCGATTTGTAATATCTAAATACTTATACTCAACTCCTGCAAGGTTTCTAAAACCTTGTAGGTTTGTTTTAACTACTCAAATAATTACTTAATACCTACAAGGTTTTGGAAACCTTGCAGGAAAGCAAAATATATAATGTCAACCTCAACAAAATTTACTATTCACGAAGATTGGACCGTCGTTATTCTCGGTTTTTTAATTATCGGACTTTCTCTTTTTATTTTTCTGCCAGAAGTTCCTGTTTTTAAATGGACAAATGGAACAGACTTAATAAACAATGTTTTCGAAATTAAAAATATTCAAAACATTGGTCTTCAATTCCTTTATTTTATTTCAATCGGAATAATCGGCACTTTCTTAGTTGGAAAATCAATTAAAAATTTCATTTTTGGGTTTCCAATAGTTTACATCCTCACTGTAATTGCATTAATACTCGCTGGAAATTCCGAAGTAAAAGCACTCAATCTAGAAGCTGTAATTTTCAGTTTAGCCATCGGATTGATTATTGGTAATTTTTTCAAGCTTCCAGAATGGTTTCGTTCTGCTTTGTCAACCGAACTTTTTGTCAAAATCGGACTGGTTTTATTGGGAACCAGTGTTATTTTTTCTGATATTTTAAAAGCGGGTTCATTAGGTTTAATTCAGGCTTTGATCGTAGTTTTATCCGTTTGGTATTTTGCCTTCTGGTTATGTAAAAAACTAAAAGTCGACGACGAATTAACCATGATGATCTCAAGCGCGGTTTCTATCTGTGGCGTTTCGGCAGCGATTGCAACTTCGGGCGCTATAAAAGGAGATTCTAAAAAACTGTCTTATGTTATTTCGATGGTTTTGGTTACCGCAATTCCGATGATGATTTTTATGCCAATCATTGCCAGTCATTTTAATTTTCCCGAAGAAGTTACGGGTGCTTGGCTCGGCGGAAGTATTGACACTTCTGGAGCTGTTGTCGCATCTGGAACTTTGGTTGGCGAAACGGCTTTAAAAATAAGCACGATTGTCAAATTTTCTCAAAATGTATTATTGGGTTTAGCCGCTTTTGCCATTTCTATTTATTGGACTTATACTCACAATCAGTCTTCTGAAGTTCAAAAATCGAAACCAACTCTCGGTGTAATCTGGGAACGTTTTCCAAAGTTTGTCATTGGATTTATTGCAGCTTCTGTTGTTTTTTCTTTTTTTGTTGCACCAGAAACCCGCGATGCAATAAAAGAAAGTTTGAAAAATCTCCAAGGACTTTGGTTTGCATTAGCTTTTACAAGTATTGGTTTAGAAACCAATTTTAAAGATCTGCTTCAAAACAATAGCAAAAAACCTTTAATCGCTTTTCTCGCTGCGCAATTCTTTAATATCATTATTACATTGATTATCGCTTTTTTGCTTTTTAAACCTTAAAAAATATTATTAGTATTCTAGTATGAAACCGGACAGGTTTTAAAAACCTGTCCGGTTTCATACTTTTAGGAACATTTGGACCTTATTGACAAATGCATTTATTTCTATAAAATCAGGTGTCCCTACAGGACACACGGTACCAAACAATATTTTTTTCTACCGACGAGATATTCCTACGGAATATTAAAAAACCAAGTAAAAACTGTATAAATCAGATTAAATTTATTTCTCTCTCCGTTTTACCAAACAATAATAAACATTTGAATTTCAACAATTTAAAAACACTAAAAATATATTTCACATTCTTTAAATATACTTTTCCTCAAAAAAAATTAAATAATCTTTTGGTTTTCATTATAATAAAATTAACTTTGTCTATAGGGTTAGTAGAGTTTAAACAATAAAGAACTACATTTTGAAAACAACAGCTTACATATCGCATTACATTCTTCCTGAAAAATTCACTTATAACACTTTTAGTTATATGTGCTTGTGCTGTTAAAAATCCAATCCCCGTTTTCGTTTCTTATCGAAAATAAAATCACAAACTAAATTTCACATTGACAATGAACGATTAATACCTAAAGTATTGAACGATTAACTATGTCAAAACCATATTAACTAAAAAAAATAATAACTAAACAAGATTACAAAATGAAAATAATGCACTGCCCTATCCTTTTATAGTAAAAACCATTTCTGCGGCAACAGAAATGGCAAGACTCAAAGAACATTTATCACTAAAGAAAGCCTTCGGAAATTGAAAATCAATTTTTCCGTAACGCTTTATTATTTAAATCCAAAAAAGTAATGAACAAACAATTACACGCCTTTTTGTGGCTTTTTGTATTTTTAGTTTCAATCGAAATTAAAGCACAAAATACACAGCCCTTAATTAATTCGACCTTAAATGGTACCGTTGTAGATCAAGTTACCAATCAGCCCATTCCTGGCGTAACTATTCAGATTAAAGGAACAACCCACAGTTCTGTAACCGATTTAGACGGAAAATTCTATTTTCAAACGGGACAAAAATTTCCCTACACATTAATCGTAAGCTATTTAGGCTACGTTACCGCAGAACATATTGCAACCAAAGATTTTATTCAGATTTCGTTAAAAGAAGATGTAAAAGAATTGAATGAAATTGTAATCATTGGATACGGAAGCACTTCAAAAAAAGATTATACCGGAGCTGCAGAAACCGTAGCTCAAATGTCTTTAAAAGCGACTCAGAAAACATTGGAAAGTTCGCTTCAAGGTTCTGTTGCGGGTGTTAACGTAACACAGACTTCAGGTCAGCCAGGTGCTGGAATGAGTATTCGTATTCGCGGAGGAAGTTCGATTCAGGGCGGAAACGAGCCGTTATATGTAATCGACGGCTTTCCGTTATACAATTCAGAAGTCACTTCTGGTGTTTTAAGCGGAACACCGACCAATCCACTTTCTACCATAAATCCGTCAGATATAGAATCTATTACAGTTTTAAAAGATGCTTCTTCAACAGCCATTTATGGTTCTAGAGGTGCAAACGGAGTTGTTATTATTACCACCAAAAAAGGTTCAAATAATGCTACAACTGTAAGTTATGATTTTACAATCGGTCAGCAGTCTGTTCGTAAAAAAGTAGATGTTTTAGACGCACAAGGTTTTTCTAGATTGAGAAATGCCGCTTTATACGATTCTAATCCGTCAGGCGGAACAAACCAATATTTAAGCGATGCACAGATTGCTCAATTAGGAAAAGGAACCGATTGGCAAGACGCAGCTTTCCAAAAAGGATTGACACAAAACCATCAATTGAGTATTTCTGGCGGAAACAATCAGACCAAATATGCGGTTTCTGGAAATTATTACAATCAGGAAGGAATCATAAAAAATACAGGTTTTGAGCGTTTCAGTGGACGCGTTAATTTAAATTCAAAAATAAGCAGCAAAGCTAGATTTGGTTTGAATTTAACGATTGCCGAAACCAAATCTAAAGTAGCTCCAAGCGGTTTGGTTACAGCTTTATTGAGCATGCCTCCAACAGCAACGATTTACGAACCAGACGGAAGCTATACTTTAAGAAATCCATTTGAGAATATTTTTGCCAATCCGATTGCTACTTTAAATGAACGCAAAAATCAATCTATTACCGATCGTATTTTAGGTACTATTTACGGCGAATATGATGTTTTGAAAAATCTGGTTTTGAAAGTTTCTTTTGGAACCGATATGATTTTCAATAAAGAAAAAAGCTTTTTGCCATCTAGCATTTATGAAGGTTCTATCACCAACGGAGAAGGAAAAATTGGATCTGCCGATTCTAGAAGCTGGTTAAACGAAAACACCCTAACTTATACAACGGTATTTGGAGAAAAACACCATCTGAATGCGTTGGCGGGATATACACAGCAAAGTTCAACCAGAGAATTTAACACTTCTGGATCGCAGCAATATGTAAACGATATTACAGGTTATTACAGTTTACAAAGCGGAAACGTGGCTTTAATGCCAACTTCTGGCGAAAGTACCTGGGCGTTAAATTCGTTCTTATCAAGAGTAAATTACAATTACGATTCGAAATATTTCTTAACCGGAAGTATTAGAGCCGATGGTTCTTCTCGCTTTGGAAAAGACAATAAATGGGGTTATTTCCCTTCTGTTGCCGCAGCTTGGCAGATTAGTAACGAATCGTTTTTTAATCCTGTAAAAGACGTTATCAATAGTTTAAAAATCAGAACAAGCTGGGGTGCTACAGGAAATCAGGAAATTGGAGAATACCAGTCTTTATCAACTTTGACGAGTGTAAAATATCTTTTTGGAGATCAGATTTATACTGGTTTTACGCCTACGCGAATTGCAAACGACAATTTAGGATGGGAATTAACCAACCAGTTTGATGCTGGTGTTGATGTTGGTTTCTTTAATGATAAATTGAATTTAACGGTTGATGTGTATCGCAAAACAACAAAAGATTTATTACTAGATGTTCAGCTTCCGTATACAACAGGATTTACTTCTTCTTTACAAAATTTTGGATCTGTAAGAAATCAAGGAATTGAATTTGGTTTGAATGCTTCTCTTGGAAATACTGCTTTTTCTTGGACTTCAAATTTCAATATTGCCTTCAATCAAAACAAAATTATTGCTTTAGGAAATGGTGCTGAATTTTACACTTTTGGAAACTATATTTTAAAAGTCGGACAATCATTGGGAACTTTCTACGGTGCTGTGACTGATGGAATTTTGCAAACAGATGAAGTGGCTACAAAAGGAGTTTACACTGGAAATGCAACGCCAAAAGCAGGAGATCGTTTGTATAAAGACATTAATGGAGACGGAGCATTTACAACCGCAGCAGATAGAACTAGCATTGGTGACGCACAGCCCGATTTTGTTTTCGGATTCTCAAATAATTTCACTTATAGAGGTTTTGAATTAGCCATTTTAGTGAATGGTTCAGTTGGAAATAAAATCCTTAACGGAAACCTACAGGCTTTAGAATTGTACAACGGACAGCAAAATGCATCAACGTCAGCTTTAGATGCGTGGACACCAACAAATCCGAGTAATACAACGCCTAGAGCAAAATTAGATCCTGCACCAGTTTTCTCTAATCGTTTTGTAGAAGACGGTTCTTTTGTGAGATTAAAAAACATCGCTTTAAGTTATAATCTTCCTAAAAAGGTATCAGAGAAATTAAGTTTGACCTCGGTAAAATTCCGCGTTATCGGAGAAAACTTATTAACGTGGACAAAATACACTGGCTACGATCCTGAAGTAACAAACGGAACGACAATTTCTCCTGGAACAGATACTGGAATTTATCCTGCTTCTAAAACAATATCTGGAGGTTTAATCGTAACATTCTAAAAGACTTATCATGAAAAAAAATATAATATTCAGTTTAGCAGTACTCTTTTTAGTAAGTGCCTGCAATACTTTAGACGAAGATCCAAAAGCTTTTATCTCGTCTACCAATTTCTATAAAACCACCGAAGATGCAGATGCAGCAGTTATTGCGATTCATAATGCTATAAACAGTTCTACACATACGTTGTATAATCGTTTAATTCAGATTTCTACCGAAATGGCAACTGACGATTACGAAGCGGGCCCGAGAGCGAGAAATGCCCATGTTAGAGCTTTATCCAATTTAACGCACGATGCTTCAAACGACCGTATGATTGAGTTATGGAGGCAAAGCTATGACGGAATTAACAGAGCGAATGTGGCTATTGATAATATCACGAAGAATCCAAACCTTAATTCGCAGAAAGACAAAGATTTAATTAATGAAGCGAAATTTCTGCGAGCGCTTTTATACTTTAATTTAGTAAGATGGTTTGGAGATGTTCCGTTGGTTTTACACGAAACAACAGTTTTAACACCAGAAGCCATCAATGTAAGCAATACGCCAGAAGCAGATGTTTATACTCAAATTGAAAACGATCTGATTGATGCCGAAGCGCTTCCTGTAGTGCAGCAAAATAAAGGTCGCGTAACGGCTGGCGCTGCAAAAAGTATTTTAGCAAAAGTATATTTAACCGAAAAGAAATGGCAGAAAGCGGCAGAAAAAAGTAAAGAAATCATTGACAGTAAAGTTTATGATTTGTTTGAAAATTATGCTGACGTTTTTAATGTCGCAACCAAAAACGGAAAAGAACATATTTTCTCAGCTCAATTTAAAGGTTTAACCAATTGGAACGGAAACATGTTGGCTTCTACAGCTGCTCCAACTTCTGTTCCCGGAATTGCAGGAGATCAAGCCGATGCATTACACAAGGAAGGTAAACTTTTTGAAGCTTTCGCTGAAACTGACAAAAGAAAGTATATCACTTTCGCAGTCGAATTTGTAAGTCCGACTGATGGAAAAACGTATAAAGTGACACCGCATTTCAATAAATATTTTGATCCAGCAACACCTGCTTCGCCAGGACAATCTTCTAAAAATACGCCAATTATACGATTTGCGGAAGTATTGTTGATTTATGCCGAAGCTTTAAACGAACAAAATGGAGGTCCAACTCCAGAAGCATATGCAGCGGTTGACCGAGTGAGAACTAGAGCTGGAGTCGAATTATTGGCAACAACTTCTCCAGCACTAAGTCAAGACGCATTTAGAGAAGCGATTTTTGAAGAAAGAAGAAAAGAATTGGTTTACGAATATCAGCGTTGGTTTGATTTGGCAAGAAGAGGTCCTGATTATTTTGTTGCAAAATTAAAAGCAGCAGGAAAAACAAACGCACAGCCAAAACACGTTCACTTTCCTATTCCGCAGAGAGAATTGGATTTGAATCCGAATTTGAAACAAGTTCCAGCTTGGAGATAAAAATATACTAACAGTAAATTATAAATAAGATGAATAAAAGAATAAACATTTTATTTTCTGTTTTATTGACAGGAATAATTGGTTCTTATGAAACCGAAGCTCAAACCGCATCATCTAAACCCAATGTAATTTTGATTATGGTCGATGATATGGGGTATTCTGATTTAGGAAATTATGGGTCTGAAATTAAAACGCCAAACTTAGATCGTTTGGCAAAAGAAGGAACTCGCCTCCGCGAATTTTACAACAACTCAATCTGTGCGCCTACAAGAGCTTCATTATTAACGGGACAATATCAGCACAAAGCTGGAGTCGGTTATTTTGATGTAAATCTTGGTTTGCCAGCTTATCAAGGTTATCTAAACAAAGAATCTTTGACTTTGGGCGAAGTTTTCCGTTCTGGAGGTTACAGCACTTTAATGTCAGGAAAATGGCATGTAGGTTCTGAAGATCAGGCGCAATGGCCAAATCAGAGAGGTTTTGATAAGTTTTACGGAATTTTAAAAGGTGCAGCAAATTATTTTGATACAAAACCGCTTCCTTTCGGAAAAACGGCTTACCCTGTGAAAATGATCCGTAATAATGAAGAACTGCATCCTAAAGACGATTCGTACTACTTCACAGATGAAATCGGGAATAATGCGGTTACTTTCTTAGACGAACAAAACAAAGAAAACAAACCTTTCTTTTTGTACTTAGCTTTTACAGCGCCTCACTGGCCATTGCAGGCAAAACCTGTTGATATTGCCAAATACAGAGGGAAATTTGATGAAGGTTGGGATGTTTTAAGAGAAAAAAGAATTCAAAAATTAAGAGAAAATGGCATTTTGCTTCCTAACCAAACTATCGCACCTCGCGATCCAGAAGTTCCAGAATGGGACAAATTGACTTACGACGAAAAACAATTTTGGAAAGCCAAAATGGAAGTTTATGCCGCAATGGTAGACAACATGGATCAAAACGTGGGCAAGGTTTTAGATAAACTGAAAGCTTTAAAGAAAGATAAAAACACTTTAATTATTTTTATTGCAGATAATGGCGCTCAAGGCGGATTCAATACGTATAATCCACTAAAAAGAGGTTTAGTTCGAAATGAAGGACCAATAGGAACTTCTGGTTCTTTTGATTATCAGGAACAAAACTGGGCATATTTATCCAATACACCTTTACAGGATTATAAAAATAATATGCACGAAGGCGGATTTAGTTCTCCCTTTATTGCTTGGTATCCGTCAAAAATTAAAGCAGGAAGAATCGATAAAGGAACTGGACATATTATTGACCTTGCGCCTACTTTCTACGAATTGGCTGGAATTGAATATCCAAAAGCTTTAAACGGCGTAAATTCAAATCCTCTTCCTGGAAAAAGTTTACTGCCCGTTTTATTTGACAATGCTTCGGAAGTAAACCGCGGCGCTCCATTATTCTGGGAAAGAGCTGGAAATAGAGCCGTTAGAGAAGGAAAATGGAAATTGGTTTCAATTTATCCGTCTTACCAGTGGGAACTTTATGATCTTGAAGCAGACCGTGGCGAAACTACAAACGTTGCTGCACAAAATCCGGGAATTGTAAATGATCTTTCTGCAAAATATTTTGACTGGGCAGATAAAACAGGAGTGGTTGAATACAGCAAATTCAAACAAAAAGGAGAATTGATTCCGGGCGCTGCTGCTAAGAAATAATTACTTTTTTTGATATTTTTAGTAATTATGACAAAAAGCGATTGTTGTTATAACAATCGCTTTTTTATTATAGATAAACACATTCAGCTTAAAAAACATATCAATCTTAGAAATTGGAATTGTTATCAATTAAACAAAGTAAACTTTATCATTTTTTAGAGAAGCATAATAATTACGGTTATGCAAAACAGAACTATCATTTGGTTTAAACTTTCCCGCCTCTGCATTATGAAAAATTGAATTATTAATATCTCCTATTTTATCGTAACATACCGCCAATTCAATATGAGGAATAAAATTCCAGCATTCATAAGTAGTTATGCAAATATCATTTTCTGGAAATTTTAAAGTTAAAGCTAATTCATACCAGTAAATTGCTTTAACAAAATCATCTTTCTTCTGAAAAACGCTTCCAATTTCACAACAAACCTCTGCACTAGGATTATCAAACGTAAAACTATTAAATAAGGACTTTAATGCTTCGTCAAATTTATTTTGCATTTTTAGAATTTTTCCCAATTCTACACAAGCGTAAACAAAATCATTATTGGATTCGGTTTTAGTTTCTAAAAATTTTTTAAAATAATCTACAGCCTCCGGATACATTTTATGATCCCTTAACTCTCTAGCGTAATAGAAAATTGATCTTGGTGATAAATAATCTCCTCTTTCAACCATTTCCTTATAAATTTTCAAATTTCTATCTGAAGAACCAGATATTCTTTTGTGTGTTATAGCAATTTCTGAAACTAGAAAATTTCCTCCATATTGAATATATTCATGTACTGGATCATTCCATTTATAATTATTTTCTCTTTTAAGTAATCTTTCTCGATAAAATGAAAATAGCGGGTTGTCATTCTCATCTACAGAATAATTATATTTCATTAAAACCATATCTGTATCTAATGAAAGTGTTTTTTTTAACTCTAAAAATAATTTCTGATCTTTTTCAATAAAAATATCATCGGCATCTAGCCATAATTGATAATCTTTGGTCGCTTTAGAAAAAGCAAAATTTCTAGCAACCGAAAAATCATTAATCCATTCAAAATCATATACTTTATCTGTAAACAAATAGGCAATCTCTTTTGTTTTATCTGTTGAACCAGTATCAATTATAATAATCTCATCAACAAGGTTTTTAACTGAGTGCAAACATCTTCCTAATAAATGTTGCTCATTTTTTACAATCATACATAGACTTATTGTAATCATAATATTCAAATTAAACTAATTGATTTTTAATAAATTTCCATGCAAAATTACAAATACAGCACACCTAAAACAGCCCCTAAAAGACTGAAAAATAATAAAATAATGTTTTTTATAATAGTACTAAAAACAAAAAAACATACTCAAAGAACGAGTATGTTTTTTATAAGATATATTATGTTTATATATAGAGTAATTACACCATAAATTCACTCAAAGATTTCTCGATAATCGAAAGACATTCCTTAATTTGCTCTTCGGTCATTACCAAAGGCGGTGCCAATCTAATTTTATTTCCGTGAGTTGGTTTTGCCAATAATCCGTTATCTCTAAATTTTAAGCAGATTTCCCACGCCAGATCTGATTCTTCATCTGTGTTGATTACGATAGCATTCAATAAACCTTTTCCACGAACCAACGTAATTAAGTTGTTTTTTTCAGCGATTTTATTTAATCCGTCTCTTAAAATAACGCCTAAACGTTCTGCATTTTCAGCCAATTTTTCGTCTTTAATTACTTCAAGAGCAGCAATCGCTACGGCCGCTGCAACAGGATTTCCACCAAAAGTAGATCCGTGTTGTCCTGGTTTAATCACATTCATGATTTCGTCATTACACAAAACAGCCGAAACTGGATAAACGCCACCAGAAATTGCTTTTCCTAAAATCAAAACATCAGGCTGTACATTTTCGTGATGAACGGCTAATAATTTTCCCGTACGCGCGATTCCTGTCTGTACCTCATCTGCAATAAAAAGTACATTGTGTTTTTCGCAAAGTGCTTTCGCTTTCGCTAAATAACCTTCAGAAGGAACATAGACACCTGCTTCACCTTGAATTGGTTCAACCAGGAATCCAGCGATATTTTTAGATGAGTTCAAAACATTTTCAAGCGCTTCCAAATTATCATATTCGATTTTGATAAAACCATCCGTAAAAGGTCCGAAGTTTTTGCGTGCTGTTTCATCATTCGAAAATGAAATGATAGTTGTAGTTCTTCCATGAAAATTATTCTCACACACAATAATCTGCGCTTGATTTTCTGGAATTCCTTTTACTTCATAAGCCCATTTTCTAGAAATTTTTAAAGCTGTTTCAACTGCTTCAGCACCTGTATTCATTGGAAGAACTTTATCGAAACCAAAATAGTTCGTCACATATTCTTCGTAATTTCCTAATTTATCATTGTAAAAAGCACGCGAAGTCAAAGTCAGTTTTTGCGCCTGCTCTACCATAGCATTCACAATTTTAGGATGGCAATGACCTTGATTTACCGCAGAATAAGCAGATAAAAAATCATAATATTTCTTTCCGTCTACATCCCATACATATACACCTTCTCCTCGTTCTAAAACCACAGGAAGCGGATGGTAATTATGAGCTCCATATTTGTTTTCTTTTTCAATCAAAACTTCTGATTTTGATGAAAGTGTTTTTTCTGTACTTATCATAATATGCTTTTTATTTTTACAAAAATATTAAAATTAAACAAATAACAATCCAAAAAGCAATATTTTGACTTAAATATAACAAAATAAAAGTCAAAATTTAAATTCAAAGATCATAAAAAAGGCATATTTATTTTTCGAGAAGTTTAATTAGATGACAGTTTATTAAAAAAAAGAATTACTTTTATAAATCGCAAAAGACTCAATTTTAAAACGATTTTTACTGAATGGAATTATTAGACGAATTTGATATTAGTATTCTTAAAGAATTAGAAAAAGATGGAAGAATGGCTTATTCTGCCATAGCCACCAATCTTAAAATATCAAATACAATGGTGCATCAGCGCATTAACAGAATGATTGAACAAGGTGTAATTGGCGGGATTAAACCCATTATTCAGGAAAAGAAAATTGGTTATGACTGGGCTTCTTTCACTGGACTCACATTAAACAAAGATTCTGATTCTGAACGAATTATTGAAGCTCTTAAAGAAATTCCTGAGATTACCGAATGTTATTATGTAACGGGTTCTTTTACGCTTTATATAAAAATCATTGCGAAAAATCATGAGCATATGCGCCGTATTCTTTACGAAAAAATTGATGGAATTCCAGGTATTGACAAAACCGATTCTATTGTAGAATTGGGCTGCGCTTTTAAACGAAATATATCCTTATAAAAAGAAAAACATTCTTTTAAAATATTGGTTACAAACCTCACAACAATTTACCTGTGAGGTTTTTTTGTAACATAATATTTCTGATATTTGTTAAAAATTGAAGAAATCATGAAAAACACCATAATCATTTTATTCAGTGCAATCTTATTTTCAAATCTTATGAATGCGCAATTAAAACCAGTAAAATATACAGAAGGGAGTCAGCAACTAAATGGCTTATTCATAAAATCTGCTAAAAAAAGTGCTAACAATCCAGGAATCTTGCTTTTACCGGCTTGGCTCGGAATTGACAATGCTTCTAAAGGAATTGCTGAAGAATTGTCTAAACTGGGTTATCATGTTTTTATCGCTGATATTTATGGCGAAGGAAATTATCCTAAAAACACAGGAGAAGCCGGAAAACAAGCAGGCTTTTACAAAACAAATTACGAAGCTTATCAAAAACGTATTAATGCTGCTTTGAAAGAATTAGTTAAATCTGGCGCAAATGCCGATAATATTGTTGCCATTGGTTATTGCTTTGGAGGAACAGGAGTTCTTGAAGCTGCCCGCGGACATTTGAATGTTAAGGGTATTGCTTCATTTCACGGCGGTTTAGGAAAAGATGCAAGTAGAAAAAACGAGCCTATATCTACAAAAGTTCTTATTTGTCATGGAGCCGATGATCCGTTTGTTCCTAAAGAAGAAATAGCATCATTCCAGCAGGAAATGCGTGATGGCAAAGCAGACTGGCAAATGATTTATTATGCAAATGCTGTTCACTCTTTTACAAATCCTGAAGCTGGAAATGACAATTCTAAAGGCGCTGCATACAATGCTGTTGCGGCAAAAAGATCTTTTGATCATTTACAGCTTTTCTTAAACGAAGTCTTGAAGAAATAATTTAAAAAATACTACCAGAACAAAATCAATTAATATAAACCAATGTCACATAATAAAATTAGAGAAGACAAAACTTGTCTAAACTGCAGGCATGTTGTTGAACAGAAATACTGCCCAAACTGCGGACAAGAAAACAGCGATAGCCGAAAAACTTTTCATCACTTATTTGTTCATTTCTTTGAAGATTTGACCCATTATGAAAATGCTTTTTGGAAAACAATAAAAAATCTACTGTTCAAACCGTCTACGCTTACAAAAGAATACCTTTCTGGAAAACGTTTATCTTATCTTGCGCCGGTTAGACTTTACATTTTTATAAGTTTTATTACTTTTTTATTGATTGCAATGTTTCCAAATAATGTAAATGAACAAATTGATAAAAGTGAAGAAGCCCTGAACAAAGAAATTTCTAAAACTACAGACAGTATAAGCATAAGCAGAAAGGAAGACAAAAGGTATTTTCATTTTAAAACGATGAAAGAACTAGATTCGATTCAAAAATATGGAAAAGAAAGGGAAAAATTAAACGCTTCATCCTATTGGGTTGCTGAAAAAGCTATACACGTAACTGAAAAATATACTAAAAAAGAGATTTATGTAAAATTTGTTGAATCGTTCTTTCACAATCTTCCTAAAATCCTCTTTATAATCATGCCGTTTTTTGCTTTCTTCTTGTGGCTTTTTCACAACAAAAAGAAATGGTATTATTTTGATCACGGAATTTTTACACTACACTATTTCTCTTTCCTCTTACTAATTTTTCTCATCATGTTTATCATCGACAGATTAATTGGTCTTTTTGGAGAAGATAGTCCGCTGTCTTTTATATCATCAATTACGACATTTGCAGGAACCATTTGGATGTGTTATTACTTTTACCCTGCACACCACCGTTTTTATGGCGAGTCAAGAATAGTCTCTTTTATAAAAAGCTTTTTATTATTTATAATAAACTCTCTATTTATCCTATTTTTACTCACTTTGTACGTTCTTTACACATTTATTAATTTACACTAACTACTAGAATGAAAAAAATACTTATTTTATTCTTAATTGTCTCTGCGTATTCTTGTAAAACTGCGCAGTCAACTACAGCCAAAGACAATTCGGACCCGTCAAAATACGTTAAAGCAATCAGCGAAAAAGATCTTAAAAAAATGCTTTACACGGTTGCCTCTGACGAAATGGAAGGTCGTGAAACTGGCTCTAAAGGGCAGAAAAAAGCAGGTCTTTACATGATTGAGCAATACAAAAAAAGCGGAATTTCTTTTCCAAAAGAAGCTAAAGATTTCTACCAGCCTGTTCCCGCTGCATTTATGAACGCAAGACGTAATCAAAATCTGCCAGACTCTGAAAATATCTGGGCTTACATTGAAGGTTCAGAAAAACCAAATGAAGTTTTGGTAATTTCTGCACATTACGATCACGTAGGCATTAAAGATGGTGAAGTTTATAATGGTGCTGATGATGATGGTTCTGGAACTGTAGCGGTTATCGAAATGGCTAAAGCTTTTGCTAAAGCTAAAAAACAAGGTCATGGTCCAAAACGTTCAATTTTGTTTCTTCACGTAACTGGCGAAGAGCATGGTTTACACGGATCTCGTTATTATTCTGAAAATCCATTATTTCCAATCGAAAATACAATTGCAGACATCAACATCGACATGATCGGACGTCGTGATGTAGAGCATTCAAACACAAACAATTATGTTTATGTAATTGGTGCTGACAGATTATCATCTGATTTGCATAATGCTGTAGTGGCTCAAAATGAAAAATACATCAAAATGGACTTAGATTTTAAATTTAATGATCCAAAAGATCCAAACCATTTCTATGAGCGTTCTGACCATTATAACTTTGCAAAACATGGTATTCCAGCTGTTTTCTTCTTCAATGGAGTTCACGAAGATTACCACGGAAAAGGTGACGAACCTCAAAAAATTGAATATGACGCTCTAACCAAAAGAACTAAACTGGCTTTTGTTGTAGCTTGGGATTTAGCTAATAGAGAAAACAGACCTGTAGTTGATAAAAAATAGACACAAAGGTTCAGAGGTACAAAGGTTCAAAGATTATTAAACAAGAACCTAACTGCAAAAATTAAAAAAACAAAAAGGGATGAATTTTAAAATTCATCCCTTTTTTATATTTTATAGATTCCAAAAGAAAACCTCAGAACCTTTGTAACTTTGAACCTTTGCCCCTTAAATTAGTCATTCATCGAAATCAAAAACTCTTCGTTGTTTTTTGTTTTCTTGAAACGATCGTTTACGAAGTCCATAGATTCTACTGGATTCATATCTGATAGATATTTGCGCATAATCCACATTCTTTGTAATGTTTTCTCGTCTAACAATAAGTCATCACGACGTGTACTTGACGATGTAAGATCGATTGCAGGAAAAATACGTTTATTGGCTATCTTACGATCTAATTGTAATTCCATGTTACCAGTTCCTTTAAATTCTTCGAAGATAACTTCGTCCATTTTAGAACCTGTTTCAGTTAATGCAGTTGCGATAATACTTAAAGAACCTCCGTTTTCTACATTTCTCGCCGCTCCAAAGAAACGTTTTGGTTTTTGTAAAGCATTGGCATCAACACCTCCACTTAATACTTTTCCAGATGCTGGCTGAACCGTGTTATACGCTCTTGCAAGACGAGTGATTGAATCTAACAAAATCACTACATCATGTCCGCATTCTACTAAACGCTTAGATTTTTCTAATACGATATTAGCAATTTTTACGTGTTCTTGTGGCTCTCTATCGAAAGTAGAAGCAATAACTTCACCACGAACACTTCTTTGCATATCGGTCACCTCTTCAGGACGTTCATCAATAAGAAGAACAATTAAGTAAACTTCAGGATGGTTTGCTGCAATCGCGTTTGCAATATCTTTAAGAAGCATTGTTTTACCAGTTTTAGGCTGCGCAACGATCATACCACGCTGACCTTTACCTATTGGTGAAAACAAATCTATAATTCTGGTTGAAATAGAACTGCCTTTTTCGGCTAGTTTAAATTTTTCTGAAGGAAAAACTGGTGTCAAGTGTTCAAAAGAAACTCTATCGCGAACAACTTGCGGATCGTGTCCATTGATTTTTAATACACGAACCAAAGGAAAAAACTTCTCGCCTTCTTTTGGTGGACGAACTACACCTTTTACAGTATCTCCAGTTTTTAAACCAAATAATCTGATTTGTGAAGTTGATAAATAAATATCATCTGGAGAAGCTAAATAATTATAATCTGATGAACGTAAAAATCCGTAACCGTCAGGCATCATTTCTAGAACACCTTCACTTTCAATAATTCCGTCAAATTCAAAATCAGAATCTCTGAAATTATTGTTATTCTTTTTATTCTTGTGGTTAGGATTTTGATTATTGTGATTTCCGTTTCCATTGCCATTCCCGCTCTGATTTTGATTCTGATTCGGGTTTTGATTTTGGTTCTGGTTCTGATTTTTATTCTGATTCGGATTAATCTTTTTTGCTGGAGCAATTGCTGGAGTTTTTTCAGCTGTTTCAACTGTAGTCTCAGAAACAATTGATTCTGATGGAGTTGCTTCTACAACTTCCTCAGTAGCAGTCTCTTCTTTTACTGCTTCTTTCTCTTTTTTCAGCGCTACTTTCTTCTCGTATGCCTGTTTATTGAATTTTCCACCTTTAGGCTCTTTTTTAGCTACTGGCGTTTTATTTTCCTCTACTGCTTCAATTACCGTTTCTGCAATTGGCTGAACTGTTTCAGCAGTATCGTTTTTTTGAACAGTTTCCTCTACTTTATCAAATTCTAAAACGGGAGTATTTTTGGTATTAGCTGCTTTTGTTTTGGCTGGAGCAATTCTGGCACGCTTTGGTTTATCTTCTTTGACATCAGAAACTACTTCTGTTTGAGGAGCTTGAGCAGGCGCAGTAACACTTTCTTGGTGTGCTAAAATCTGACTAATTAAAGTCTCTTTTTTGACACCAGTAATCTTTATTGTTTTAGCTAACTTAGCTATTTCTTGAAGCTCAGAAAGCTTCATTTCTTTTAATGCAGAAATATCAAACATGAATGTTCTATGAATTTAATTATTTTAAGGAATACTGTAAAAAGAATAGGTAGATAATTAATTTGAATTGACCGCAGTATGAAGTGCTTACGGTATTATGATGCAATAATACGAATAAAATTTTATCATACAATAGCATTTTAAAAAAAGAAAATATATTTTTGTAAAACATTTTTAGACCATGATACAAAGAATTCAGACTGTATATTTATTTCTAGCTTTTGCTGCAACTGGCATTTTAATGCTTTTTGTTCCGCTTTGGACAACTAGTGCAGGAAAGCCATTCTTTTTTATGCAGGATCAGCTTTATACTGTTCTATTAGGCTTAACAACTATGCTTAGTCTTATCAGTATTATTTCATTCAAAAAAAGACAAAATCAGTTTGTATTAAACAGACTTAATATAATATTAAATTTAATTTTATTAGGATTATTTGTATATCGATCACTAAATTTATCTGGAGGGACTGAAGTCTCTGAGAAAGGTATTGGGATGTTCATGCCGATTGTTGCTATCGTGTTATTAGTTTTAGCTAATAAGGCCATCAAAAAGGACGAAGATCTTGTAAAATCTGTTGATCGTTTGAGGTAAACCTATAAACTTAGTTTATTTTGTGCGAAGAAAAACCCGAATTTATATTCGGGTTTTTTTTATGCCCTATTATGGTATAAATAGAACCTAAAGAGCATAATAAAATGTGATCTAGATGATAAATTTGTATTTTCAAATTCAAATAATCATGACACCAAAAATAAGGATTCATCTTGCAGACGATCATCAGGTCTTAATTGATGGACTATCCAACTTACTTCAAACCGTTTCAAATTTTGAAGTGGCAGGAACTTCACTAGACGGTACTACTGTCTATGATGACGTTGTGAAAGATAAAGCCGATGTTTTAATTTTGGATATCAGCATGCCGAAAAAAGATGGTATTGAAACGCTTAAAGAATTTAATGAAAAACAATTGCCTTGCAAAGTCATTATTTTATCCAGCTATGATGATCTAAAAATTATTAAGGAAGTTATGAAACTGGGCGCAAAAGGGTATCTCACAAAAAATTGTGCCGGTGAAAATATCATTGAAGCCGTTGAAGCTGTTTATCAAGAACAGGAATATTTTAGTGATGCTGTAAGAGAAAAAATCTTCAACTCTTTTATAGACAGTCCAAAACTAAATCATAATGCAATTACAGAAAACCCAATTTTAAGTCCAAGAGAGATTGAAATCATTATCTTAATTGCTTTGGAATACAGCGGAAAAGAAATCAGCGAAAAACTTTTTATCAGTTCGCATACTGTGGAAACACATCGCAAAAATATCATGAAAAAGCTGAATATTAAAAGTACAATCGGTTTAGTGAAATATGCTCTTAAAAATAATTTGATTAATCCTTAAAAATGCTGCTTGTATGTCTGGTTTTCATTTTTTTATTTCTTTGCTATTATTTTTTGCAGTTAAAGGAACTACAATTGCACAGTCAAATTATTCAACTGCTCAACACATTCAAACCCAAGTTGACAGCGGAACCGCACTAAATCACATCAGTAAATCAGAGCAACTTCGAAATAAAAAAATCGTTAGTTTATCCATTATTCTTGCTATCATTATTTTTCTTTTGCTGTATTTTTTATACCAAAACAATAGACTAAAGCAAAAAATAAAACGAAAAGACACTAAGCAGAAAATACTTCTCGACATCATCAATTCGGGAATCGATTCTCAAGAAGCAGAGCACAAAAAAATCGCTTCTTTTCTACATGACAACATCAACTCGTTATTATCATCCGCTGGATTACATTTAAATACATTTACAGCACAGCACAATGTAAAATCAGACGAAATACAGAAAGCAAAAGCTATTTTATCTGAAGCTCACGAACTTTTAAGAGACATGTCTCATGATCTTGTTCCCTCGCTTTTGGTACGTTTTGGGTTGATTTATTCCTTAGAAGATTTATGCGAAAAAAATTCCAACTCTGCCATTGAATTTGAATTTTCAAGTTTCATTCCGAACAGCAGAAGATATTCTGAAAAATTTGAAATAAAAATCTATTTTATTGTCAGTGAATTATTCAGCAATATCATAAAGCATAGCAACGCTAAAAAAGCAAAACTTTCTCTTACTGAAAAAGAAGACCAATTAGTCTTACGTATTTATGATGATGGAATTGGTTTTAAAAGTCAAAAATTAAAAGATGCCGAAGGTTTTGGTTTAAACAGAATTAGAGCTAGAATTAAAAAATACAAAGGTTCGTTATCGATTGTATCAAAAGAAAACCAAGGAACCAAAATAAAAATTCAGATTCCGTTGCCTCATTAATTACTTCGCTCCTATTTCGACAATTTCTAAATCTTTTATCTTATCATCGTCGATTACGAATCGAAGCATGGTTCTTACTTTATGAAAACCGCTTTTTCCGGCCGCACCCGGATTCATGTGCAATAAATTATTCTTTTTATCAAACATGACTTTCAAAATATGCGAATGTCCGCAGATAAACAATTTCGGAGGATTCAAAGCCAATTCTTCCCTAACATTCTGATTGTATTTTCCGGGATAACCGCCAATGTGCGTAATCCAAACAGAAACATTTTCGCATGAAAAACGATTATTTAACGGAAATTCCAATCTTGCCTTTGCATCGTCAATATTTCCATAAACTGCTCGCAGCGGTTTTAGTTTTTTAATAGTGTCTGTAACACTCAAATCTCCAATATCTCCAGCATGCCAGACTTCATCTGCCTGAGCAACATATTTTAAAATAGTATCATCGATGTGACTGTGAGTATCAGAAAGTAAGAGGATTTTTTTCATTTTTTTTAAAGGCGCAAAGGTTCGGAGGCACAAAGGTACAAAGGTTTTTTTTGTAGAGACGCACTGCTGTGCGTCTTTCGTCCTATCTTCAAGTTTAGTTATTTTCTAATCTTACGTTAGACGCACTGCAGTGCGTCTCTACAGATATGCATGATGAAAAACCTTTTCCTCTTTGCAACTCTGAACCTTTGCACCTTTTAAAAGCATCTTTTAAAAAAACCTTTGTACCTTTGTGCCTTTGAACCTTTGAACCTCAACAGTGAGATATTTTATTCAATTTGCTTATAACGGAACACATTATCATGGCTGGCAAATACAGCCAAATGCTTCTTCAGTCCAAGAAACTTTAAATAAGGCTTTTTCAGTTTTATTAAATGAAACTATCAGCATTATGGGTGCTGGAAGAACGGATACTGGTGTTCATGCAAGCGAAATGTATGGTCATTTTGACACAGAAAAGACCTTAGATATTCCGGTTTTGGTTTATAAACTGAATTCTTATTTGCCAAAAGATATTGCGATTTTTGATATTATATTAGTTCACGATGATGCACATTGCCGATTTGATGCAACAAAAAGAACTTACGAATATCATATCAATACGGTTAAAAATCCGTTCTTACAAGAATTGAGCTGGTATGTCACGCAGAAATTGGATGTGAATTTAATGAACGAGGCTGCTCAACTGTTACTGAAACATACCGATTTCCAGTGTTTCTCAAAAGTTAATACAGACGTAAATACATTTGATTGCACGATTTTTGAAGCATACTGGAAACAAGAAAACGGGAAACTGATTTTTACCATTTCGGCAAATCGGTTTTTGAGAAATATGGTTCGGGCAATTGTGGGTACTTTAATCAATATTGGTTTAAAGAAAATTACTTTAACTGATTTTGAAAATATTATCGCCAGCAAAAGCAGAGAAAAAGCAGGATTTTCGGTTCCAGCACATGGTTTATATTTGACCAATATTTATTACGATTATTTATAGCTATAAGCTATAAGCTGTAGGCTTTAAGCACTAAATGTCAAGCCTATTGCCTAAAGCCTAAAGCTTAAAGCTTGAAAAAACAAATGAAAGCAAAAGCATTCGACACAGGATTATTTAAACGAATTTTAAAATATACCCGCCCTTATAAATGGCGTTATTATGGCGTAATCATATTTGCCATTTCGCTGTCTATTTTTGCCGCACTTCGTCCTTATTTACTAAAAGAAACTGTAGACGGCTACATCAAAACTCATGATAAAATGGGTTTGTTGATGTATATTATTTTAATGGGCGTCGTTTTATTGATGGAAGTTTTCTCGCAGTTTTACTTTGTCTATTGGGCCAACTGGCTCGGACAGGATATTGTAAAAGACATTAGAACAAAACTTTTTCAGCATATTCTTAGTTTTAGAATGAAATATTTCGATTTGGTTCCAGTTGGCCAATTGGTCACACGTGCCGTTTCGGATATTGAATCGATTGCTCGAATTTTCAGTCAAGGTTTATTTATGATTATAAGCGATTTGATGAAAATGGTTGTGGTGCTTATTTTTATGTTTTACATGAACTGGAAATTAACTTGGATTGTTGTAATTGCGATGCCAATTTTGGTTTATGTAACCAGAATTTTTCAACGTAAAATGCAGGTGGCTTTTGAAGAAGTAAGAACTCAGATTGCCAACATGAACTCTTTTGTACAGGAGCGTGTAACGGGAATGAAAATCGTACAGCTTTTTAACCGCGAAAAAATCGAAGCCGAAAACTTTAAAGAAATCAACAACAAACATAGAGTCGCCTGGATTAAGACTATTTTGTACAACTCTATCTTCTTCCCTATCGCAGATATTATTTCGTCTATTACTTTAGGTTTAGTTGTGGTTTATGGCGGTTTTAGAATTTTGAACGGAGATCATTTTACGACTTTTGGAGATTTGTTTTCTTATACCATGTTTATCGGAATGCTTTTTAATCCATTAAGGCAAATTGCGGATAAATTTAATGAGATGCAATTGGGAATGATTGCTGCCAATCGTGTTTTTGATATTATCGACACGCAAGATCATATTCAAGATACAGGAACCATTGAAGCGCCAGTTTTCAACGGAAGCATCGAATTTAAAGACGTTCGTTTCAGCTACATTCCAGAGGAAGAAGTTATAAAAGGAATTGATTTATCGGTTTCGGCTGGACAGACTGTTGCTATTGTAGGTTCTACAGGAGCAGGAAAATCTACGATCATTAATTTATTAAATCGCTTTTACGAAATAAATAGCGGAACAATCTGCATTGACGGCGAAAACATCGAAAACTACACTTTGGCTTCTTTGAGAAAACAAATTGCTGTTGTTTTACAAGATGTCTTTTTGTTTGCCGATACTATTTATAACAATATCACTTTGCACAATCCAGAAATTACTCGAGATAAAGTAATTGATGCGGCAAAGAAAATTGGTGTTCATGATTTTATTATGAATCTGCCAGATAATTATGATTTTGATGTAAAAGAGCGAGGTGTTATGCTTTCTTCTGGACAGCGTCAGCTTATTGCTTTTTTACGTTCTTATGTGAGCAATCCAAGTATTCTGATTTTGGATGAAGCCACTTCTTCGATTGACACATATTCTGAAGAAATGATTCAGCGTGCAACAGAAACAATTACAAAAGGAAGAACTTCTATTATTATTGCGCATAGATTAGCAACAATTGTGAATGCAGACAAAATTGTGGTGATGGATAAGGGATTGATTGTTGAACAAGGTACACATCAGGAGTTATTGCAAAAGACTGATGGGTATTATAAAAATTTATATGACTCGCAGTTTGCTGTGGCAAACTAAGTTATAATACTACTTTTTGAAATTTAGATTAAAAAATATTACTTCTAGACGTGCTTTTTTAATATACGTTATTGTCTCGATTCTGATTACGGTTTCGGCGGTTTACACTCTTAGCAATCTGATTACTGATTTAACCGAAAAATCAAATGATGATATAGCTACGCGCAATTTTTTTAAAAAGCAGGAATTCATGTCCGAAGAACTTTCGAAGTTTTTGGAGCAGGAAAAAAAAATTGAGCATGTTTTAAAAATAAGCAATTCGCGAAACCTAGATAATAACCTCCAGCTTTTATCTTCACTTCAAACGTATAATAAACTGATTGTAAACAATTGGTTTCAGATTAATGAAAATGCCATTCAGTACGGAAATCCTTCTATTTCTAACGGAATTAAAAATGACGTAAAAGCATTTCTTCTTCAAAATAAAAACATTGAACATCTGAGCGTAATTCTTCCGCAAGGAAACGAATGGGTTTGGCGTATTTATTTCAAATTAGTTTCAGAAAACAAAACCACTGTAAAATATGGCTATGACATTAATTTAAGATTGCTTCATAGTTATATTTCTAAAATAGATAAAACAAAAACGGCTACTAACTACGCTTTTGTTTTTGACAAAAACGGAACTTGCATCTATCATCCAGAAATTGCTTTTCTTGGAAAGAATATTTTTAAAATTTCATCTCTTACTCCGTCTGATACTGTTTATACTAAGAAAAAGGATTTTGTCAAAAGGACAACTATCTCTGAATACTTGCAATTGGACGTTATTCGTTTTACCAAAAAACTGGATATAAAAAACTCAAACTGGTTTGTTTGTGTTAACGTTCCGAAAATGGTTGCTGACGAAAATGTAGCTTTGGTTAAAAAGTATTCAACCTCAATTTATTTGATTACTACAATCATGCTGCTTTTGATTTTTTATCTTTTTTCTTATGCCAACAGACGTGCTTATAGAGAAAAGGGAATTGTCATAAAAGAGAAGAATAAACTCTTAGTCGAAAATGAAAAAATCATCAAAGAAAAAGCTCTAATTCAGTTACAGCAACTGAAAGAGCAAATTAATCCGCACTTTTTGTTTAATTCGCTCAATTCGCTTTATATGCTAATTGGAAGCGATATTAAAGTAGCGCAAAAATTTACTTTAAACCTATCTCGTATTTATCGTTATTTAATTGATCCGCCAGAAAAGAACATTGTCTCTTTGAAGGACGAATTATTACTTATCGAAAAATATATCTTTTTGCAACAAACTCGTTTTAGGGAAGAGTTATTCTTTTCTATCCAAATTGAAAACGAAGCCGCATTAAACAAACACATCCCCTATCTTGCTTTTCAGATTGTGGTCGAAAATGCTATTAAGCACAATAGAGCCACTCAGGAAAGTCCACTTACTACAAAAATCCTGGTTAAAAAAGATCAGGTTATCATCAGCAACAATCTCCAAAAGAAGTTGGTTGCAGAACCAAGTACTAAATTTGGGTTAAATTACCTAAAGAGTATTTACAATTATTATTCAAAAACAGAATTTAAGACATCAGAAAAAGATGGCTATTTTGTTTGTATTCTTCCATTAATATCCATTCACTCCTAAAAAAAAGCCACTCACTCCTTTTTGTTTTTTTTCCGAACTAAAATAAAATAGTTTCGGACCTAAAATTAACCTAAACTTAACATCTGATGAAGGAAAAATCATTCCTGCATAATTTGATAATATTTTGCATATCCATATTACTATTATCGTCGCTTACTGTACATTCTCAAAAGAAGAAAAAAGACAAAAAAGAGGACAAAACCGAAATTAAAAAAGATTCTACCGATTCTAAAAAGGGTAAGAAATATGACGACCTTGTCAAAAAAGGTTCTCTCAAAAAAGGACTATTCAATGTTATTCAAGTAAAAACCGATGTTTATTTTGAAATTCAAGACAGTTTATTCCAAAGAGAATTTTTAATTGTAAACAAATTATCTCAAGTTCCTTTTCAAGTAAATGAAGCTGGATTAAACAAAGGAATGAATTATGAAAACAAAGTCATTAGTTTTTATAAAGATACAATCGCGAAAAAGGTTTGGGTAAAATCGTATGTTCCTAAGGTTTCCTCACCAAAAGAAGATGCGATTACACAATCGGTTCAAAATAATTTTGCAGAATCTATTATTGAAGTTTTTGATATTGAAACCAAAAATAACGATTCGACTTCTGTTGTTATTAAAGTAAACAAGATTTTTGACGGAAAACAAAAAAGCTTCAATGATGTTTTGAGCAACACTGGCATTGGAGGTTCTGTAAAATCTGATTTATCATATATAGAAAGTTTAAAAACTTTCCCAAAAAACATTGTCGTAAAATCGCAACTGACAACTTCTTACAGCGATGGCGCATCATCATTACCAATTACGCTTGGTGTGACAAGTAATATTATTTTATTGGACAAAACTCCAATGAAACCACGTTTTTCTGATAAACGAATTGGTTTCTTTTCTGAAAAGCATTGGTATTTTACCGATGCACAGCAAGCAATGGTTGAAAAAGAACTAATTACACGCTGGAGATTAGAACCTAAAAAAGAAGACGAAGAAAGATATTTGAAAGGTGAATTAGTAGAGCCGAAAAAACCAATCGTTTATTACATTGATCCATCGACTCCAAAACAATGGAGAAAATATATTATTGATGGAGTACACGATTGGCAGGCAGCTTTTGAAAAAGCGGGTTTCAAAAACGCTATTATAGCAAAAGAACCTACTGATAAAGATTTGGATTTTGACATTGATGATGTACGCTACTCTGTAATTACGTATGCTGCATCTCCAAAATCAAATGCTATGGGGCCATCTGTAGTTGACCCTAGAAGCGGTGAAATTATCGAAGCCGATATTATCTGGTGGCATAATGTAATGACTTCGCTTCAAAGCTGGATGCGTATTCAGACAGGACCAATTGACCCAAAAGCTAGAGGAAATAAATTTAGTGATGAACATATGGGAGAAGCAATTCGTTTTGTTTCATCTCATGAAGTTGGGCATACTTTTGGGTTAAAACATAATATGGGTTCTTCTTTTGCTTACGATGTAGAATCGTTGCGTTCTAAAGAATTTACAGCAAAAATGGGCGGAACCGCTCCATCAATTATGGATTATGCACGTTACAATTATGTAGCTCAGCCAGAAGACAACGTAACAGTTATTACTCCGAAAATTGGAGAATATGATAAATATGCTATTGAATGGGGTTACAGATGGTACTCGCCTAACGACAACGAAACAACAAAACTAAACGCCTTAATTACAAAACATCAAGATGATCCCATTTATTTTTATGGTGAGCAGCAAGGAAATGTAATTGACCCTCGTTCCCAGTCTGAAGATTTAGGAAATGATGCTATGAAAGCAAGCGAATACGGTTTGAAAAACTTAAAACGTGTTGTAGATAATATCCTAACATGGACTTATGATAAAGATCAGTCTTACTATGAAACAGGCAAACTATATATTGGAGCTATTGGCCAATGGCAAACATACAGTGATCATGTATTGGCTAATATTGGCGGTGTTTATTTAAACACAACGGTTCACGGCGATAACAAACAAAGTTATGTTCCAGTTCCTGCAGCAATGCAGAGAAGAGCAGCAGATTATTTAGTTAAAAATGTAATTACAGTTCCGCAGTGGTTGTTTTTCAATGACATTTTAGAAAAAACAAATCCGCTGAGAGATTCTCCTTTTGGTCCTTATGAGTACACACCATATACAATGGCACGAGGATTACAATACGATGCCATGTATAGTTTATTCAGAGATGACCGTTTACTTCGAATGACAGAAAATGAGTTATATCAGCGAAATAAAACTAAAGACCCTGTTTTTACCGTAAATGATTTGTTTAAAAAAATGCATCAAAACGTTTTTGCAGGAACAATTGCCAATAAATCACTATCAATTCTGGAGCGTATGACACAAAAGAATTATGTAGATGTTTTAATTGTTTCGACAAATAAATTATTTGAAAAAACCGAAGCGAAGAAATCAATCGAAATTCAGCAGACTTTAAGCATGCCACATTTATGCAATTATTTAGAGGATGCATATACGGCAAGAAACATTAATAACGCTTTTTTAAGTAGAGTTGCAGAAGTAACCTCAGATAAAAAAGGCGAATTGATAAAAGTCCTTCAATTATTAAAAACTAAAAAAAATACGGGAGACCAATCTACCCAAAACCATTACCGCGATTTAATACAGCGAATTGAAAAAAGTCTAAACACAACCTTTTAATACACAACCCAAAAACATGAAAAAAATTTTACAAGCCTTACTGCTATTCCTGGCCATCGCAGGATACTCGCAGGAAACCCGAACCATTTCGGGAATCATTCAAGATGCAGCAGATTCATCGCCAATTCCGGGTGCATCAATCTTTGTTGAGAATAATTCGATATCAAATAAAACTGCTATGGCAGGTATTATTCATAGTGAAGCAATTGGAACTACATCAGATTTCGATGGTAAATTCACTTTGAAAATCGCAAAAAATGTTACTACATTGAGAGTTACCTTCATGGGATACAAATCGTACACTATTGAATTAACGGCTCAAAAAGATTATACTATTGCACTAACTTCAGAAACCGCAAAACTTCAGGAAGTTGTAATAACAGGTTATCAGAAAATTGAAAAAAGAAAACTAACCTCTGCCATTACAAAGGTAGATATGGCTTCAATTCAGCAGACAGGTGTTGCTAGTATTGACCAATTATTGATTGGACAAGTTGCCGGAGTTGCCGTTACTACTCCATCAGGAGCACCTGGTGCAGCTGCAAAAATTAGAATTAGAGGTACAGCTTCTTTAAACGGAACACAAGATCCTTTATGGGTTTTAGATGGTCTCCCTTTAGAAAATAATGATGTGCCAAAAAATTACGATAAAGACAATATCGACGTATTAAACAACTATTCTATCGCTGGTTTAAATCCAGACGATATTAAAGATATTACAATTTTAAAAGATGCTGCGGCTACTGCAATCTATGGTGCACGTGCTGCAAATGGTGTAATCGTTGTAACTACTAAAAAAGGTAGAAGCGGTAAAATGACCGTGAGTTTCAATACTAACACTTTTATCACGCAAAAACCAGATTTTTCTAAATTAAACTTAATGAACTCTAATCAGAAAGTTGATCTTGAACTTAATATGGCGAGCCGTGCAGATTTGACTTACAGAGACACCGGTGGAGATGTTGCTCGTATCCTGAATGGAGCGAATGAATTAGACGCATACAGAGCCGGTGGATTCTCTTCTTTGAGTCCGCAAACACAGCAATCAATCAATAATTTAAGAGGCATCAATACAAATTGGGGTAATTTATTATACCAAGGAGCCATCAACACACAGCACGGATTAAGTCTATCTGGAGGTGGAGAAAGATCTGATTACTATTTCTCTTTAGGATATTATGATGAAAAAGGAACAACAATTGGAACTGGTCTTAAACGTTACAACTTAACCTTAAAAAACAACTACGACATTACAGATAAATTTAAAGTGGGTATTGGTATTTTTGGTTCGGATAGTAAAACTACCTCTTACGTAACAGATACTGACGGTTTTACAAATCCTGCAAACTATTCAAGAAACGTAAATCCGTATTTGACACCTTATAATGAAGATGGAAGCTATAAATACGATCCAGATATTGCTTCATATTCTGATATCAAATTGCCTTTTAATTTCTTAGAAGAAAGAAACAATACTTCTTACGATTTAAAAACAAGAGCTATAAAAGCATTGTTTGACGCTGAGTATAAAATCACTAAAGATTTGAAAGTATCAAGCCAATTAGGTTTGCAGCTGGATAATTCTTCTAGCGAAAAATTTGCCGGCAAGGAAACTTTTTACACTAGAAAACAAAAAGAAAAAACAAGCTATTATTCTGGCGGAGTTCAAAAATATTTCCTTCCTGAAGGCGGAATTATTCAAAATACAAACACAGACTTTTTTCAGTACAACCTAAAAACAATGGTTAACTATTCTAAAACTTTAGGAGAGAAACACGAAATTGAAGTTATGGTTGGTAATGAGTTAAGAAGAAATAAAAACACTTCTATCTTGACAAGAGGTTTTGGTTATGATGAAAAGAATTTGACAACACAGCAAATTATTTTCCCTAACTCTAATTCTATTAATGATGCTATTTACAAAACATACATCAAAACAGAAAAAGAAAATGCCTTTGCATCATTCTTTGCAACAGCTGCCTATACTTACAACAGAAAATATAGCTTCTACGGAAGTGTGCGTTACGATGGCTCTGACTTATTTGGTGTAGATCCTAAATACAAATACTTGCCACTTTGGTCAACATCTGGATCTTGGTTAGTATCACAAGAAAATTTCTTAAAAGACAGTAAAACTATTTCTAACTTAAGACTACGTGCTTCTTACGGTTTACAAGGTAATATTGATAAAAATACTTCACCTTATGTAGTTGGAGAAAATAAAACTACTACTATTTTACCAGGACAGACAGAACCTATAATTGAAGTAATGACCCCTCCAAACAGCAAATTGCGTTGGGAAAAAACAGAAAATACCAACTTAGGTTTTGATCTTGGTGTGTTTAATAACCGCATTAGCATTGTAACTGATTTCTACGGAAGAAAAAGTACCGATTTAATTGGTATGAAAGCGCTTCCTTTAGAAAATGGCTTTGAGTTTACCAATATGAACTGGGCGCAAGCAAGCAACAAAGGTTTTGAAATTGCTTTGGCTACAAAAAACATAGACCGTCCTAATTTTAAATGGAATACCACAATTAATTTGGCTCACAACAAAAGTAATGTTGACCGTTTAGAAATAAGAGACAACAGCTACTTGCCAAACCAAGAAGGTCATGCTGTAAATGCTGTTTTCGGATTTAAAACAAACGGAATTGACGAAAATGGTTATCCATTATTTGTAAACAAAAAAGGAGAAACTGTAAATGCACAGACTTTCTTTGGTTTATTTGATCCTTATGCTGAATTCTTGCCTGGAGAAATTACTCAGTCAAGTTTAACACCAGCAGAATTTAGAGATCTATTTGTTTACCTAGGAGACAGAGATCCTAAATTTACAGGAGGTCTTACAAACACATTTAAGATTCGTAATTTTGATCTTACTGTTGCAGCATCATTCAATATCAAACAAACTGTTACAAAAACCCCTCCTTACAACGGAACAATAGTTGACAGAGGACAGAATTATACAACTGATATTTTAAACGCTTGGTCACCAACAAACACTTCATCTAACTTACCAGGTATTACTAGTAAAAATTCTGGTACAGGAGATTCTTGGATGGCATACAGTTGGTTCTCTGGAGCAAGTCAAATTAACACTTACAACTACCTAGATACTTGGGTTAGCGAAATGAGTTATATGAGATTAAGCAGTGTTCGTTTTGGATATACATTCCCAAAAACGTTCACAGATCATATTAATATTCAAAGTATTCGTTTAAATCTAGAAGCAAGAAACTTGTTTGTGATTAGCTCAGATTACAAAGGTTATTTTGATCCAGAAACTTACGGAAACATTTATGCGCAGCCAGTTCCTAGATCATTTACTTTAGGACTTAATGTTACTTTCTAAAAAACTAAAAAAGATGAAAAAATTCTCAAAATATATAACACTATTCGTTGCTGCTATAGCTCTTAGCAGCTGTGATGATTACTTAGATATTACGCCTGTCGGAAAAGTAATTCCAGAATCGCTAGAAGAATTTCGTGCAGTTCTAACAAAAGGATATGCTCAATATCCAGAACACAAATCGTTGTCTGCTGTTCGTACAGACGAATTAGTAATGAACGAGGATAATAGTGAAGTTTCTATTTATAGAGATGTGTATTTATGGAAAGACGCAAATCCTGATAAAAGCACATTAGATTTTCATTATCAAGATTTATACAGTGTCATTTTTTACACCAATGTTGTTATAAATGAAGCTTCAAAAAAAGTAGAGGCATCTGAAGAAAAAAATCAATTATTGGGAGAAGCATATGCTTTGAGAGCAATGGCAAATTTTGATTTGGTAAACCTTTTCGGAAAACCTTACAATGCAACAACTGCTGGCACAGACAAAGGAGTTCCATTAGCGTTAGAAATAGATTTGGAACAAGTTTTTGTACCACAAAGTGTAGAAAATGTTTACAATCAGATTATTTCTGACACTAACGAAGCAGAGAAATTAATCAATATAAACAAGCAGCCAACAGGATTAAACTACCGTTTCTCAAAAATAGCTTTATTCAGTTTAGAAAGCCGCGTGTATTTGTATCAACAGCAATGGCAAAAATCATTAGATGCAGCCAATAAAGCATTGGAAATCAACAATACTTTAATTGACTTAAAAGCAACTCCTGTTCTAGCTACAAAATTTGATGGAAAAGAATCTATTTTAGCGCTCGAAGATGGTTATATAGTGGGTATCCAAAGAGCTTCATTTGCTTCTGTCGATTTAATTTCTGCGTATAACAAAACAACAGATTTGCGTTTCCCGCTTTACTTTACAGCTAGCGGAAGTCGTTTCAGAATTGCAAAAGGAGGAAATGACAATCAAAAATCATCTTTCAGAACTTCGGAATTGTATTTAACAAAAGCTGAAACTTTATTGAAGCTTGATAAAATTAATGATGCTAAAGCAATAGTTTTAAATTTCATAAAAAACAGATATTCAGCAGCTGGATATACACAATTAGAAGGTGAAGTTAATACAATGAACAAAGCCGATTTAACGAACTTCATTTACGAAGAAAGACACCGAGAATTTGCTGTTGAAGGTCACCGTTGGTTTGATTTAAGAAGAACAACTCAAAAACAAATCGTTCATAAATTTTTAAGTACAGAAAGCACTTTAATACAAAATGATCCGCGTTATACTATTATTTATCCAGCAAACGCGAGATTGAATAATCCCAATCTATAATTTTACCTAATTGTTTTTTTTTAAAAGGTCTAGTTTTTACAGCTAGGCCTTTTTTTTATAAAAAACAACACAACAAAATGCACTCTTTTTTGCTTATGAGAATTCCTGAATTTATCTTTGCAGCATAACTGATTACAAATATCTGTAAAATGAAAATTGCTATTGTCGAAGACGAACATCTTGCTTCTAGCTATCTAAAATCTATTTTAGAGCAGCAGGACGTTTTATCGATTGATACAATCAGTGTCTTGAAATCGGTAAAAGAAGCTGTCGCGTTTTTTAGCGAAAACAAAGTAGATCTCGCTTTTATGGACATTCATTTGGGTGACGGAAAAAGTCTTGAAATTTTTGAAAAAGCAGATATCTCTTGCCCTGTTATTTTTGTAACCGCTTACGATTCTTATGCTATTTCCGTTTTCAAACATTTTACAATCGATTATCTTTTAAAACCGTTTGAAGAAGAAGAATTACTAGAAGCCCTTCAGAAATTCAAAAAAATAAAAGATAGCTTTAACAGCAATTCTACACTCCAATCTTTAGTTGCAATCGAAAATCCTGAAAGCAGTAAAATACAGCGACATTTCCTAGTAAATCACGGTTATAAAATGATTTCTATTAATGAAAACGAAATCACCTATTTTGCCGCAACTGGAAAACATCTTTTTATTCATATAAAATCAACAAACAGCTATTTGTATAATAGCACTCTGACAGAAATTATAAACAGTCTTGATCCGTTTCATTTCTTCAAAATAAATCGAAAATATATCGTTAGCCGAGACAGTATTAAAGAAGTTATAAAACATTCCAACCAGAAGGTTGAATTGATTTTAACGGTTCCTGCCGCCGAATCTGACGCTATTTTCATCAGTAAAAAGGAAATCAATAACTTCAAAAACTGGCTAGATCAGTAATTTAATAATTATTTAGCTATAAATTAATTTCAATTCAAAAAACACGAAAACTGCATTTTTGATAATTTGTGATTTAAAATCCGACTAAAAACTATCAAAAACACTTTAAAACGTTAAATTAGCGTTATAGAAATCATAAAATTGCCCTTTCACAATCAATGAGATAGCAGAAATTTTTGGTTTATTATTTATCTTTGAGAGTATAGAAATCAAATGTAAAAGACAATGCCACAAAATAGATTTTATCCTGATGAAAAATTCAAAGAAATAGAAATAAATGCCTCATTGCAATTAAGATACGCCATTTCTAACAGAGGAAGATTAATAAGTTTTACCGACGATATTGAAAACGGACGCATTTTAAAAGGAGGTTTAAGCGACGGATACCCTACTTTCCGTTTTAAGGTTAAAAAAGACGATAAAATCGTAAACAAATATCTCTTCTTATACAAATTAGTGGCGCAGTATTTTATTCCGAAAGAATCGGAAGAACAGACGTATGTTCTACACTTAGATTATAACAGAGCAAACGATGACGAGCGTAATCTACGTTGGGCTACAAAACAAGAAATGATGGCACACAGCCGTAAAAGTCCACGCGTTATTCAGGCAAAAAAGAACTTAATTGAACACAATCTAAAAGCCGACGGACGAAAATTAACCACTACGAAAGTAATGTTAATCAAAAAAATCCTTGCTAGACCTGAACAAAAAACACGTCTTAAAATGATTGCAAAACAATTCGGCGTAAGCGAAATGCAAATTAGAAGAATTGCCAGCGGAGAAAACTGGGGACACGTGAAGATTTAATTGTTAATGGTTAATTATTAATTCTAAAAAAATAGAATAGCCACAGATTACACAGATTAACACAGATTTTTTAAATCATTTTAATCTTTTTAATCTGTGGCTTATTTTTTTGCCATCAGCCACAAACAATAAACAATAAACAATAAACCATCTACCATCAACAATTACTCACCAAATCGCAAAAATCAATTCATAATTCACAATTTGCAATTCACAATTCATTCGGTTTCTGTGAAAAGACCAAAATCTGTGTCTTTAAAAACAAAATTTCAGGTGTTCATATAAAATAAATCCTTAAATTCGCAATCACAAATAACAAAGAAGAAATCGAAAGATGAGTTTCGGAAATATAAACTTCATTTTCGATAGTTAATACTAAAAGCAAAAAAAATGAAATACGACGTTATTGTTTTAGGAAGTGGTCCTGGAGGATATGTAACAGCGATTAGAGCTTCACAATTAGGCTTTAAAACAGCTGTAGTAGAAAAAGAAAATCTTGGTGGAGTTTGCCTTAACTGGGGATGTATCCCAACAAAAGCGCTTTTAAAATCTGCTCAGGTTTTTGATTACCTTAAGCACGCTTCTGACTACGGATTGAAAGTTTCTGAATTTGATAAAGATTTCCCTGCAGTTATTCAACGCAGCCGTGGTGTTGCAGAAGGAATGAGCAAAGGTGTTCAATTCTTAATGAAAAAAAACAAAATTGACGTTATTGAAGGTTTTGGAAAACTAAAACCAGGAAAAAAACTTGACGTTACTGATAAAGACAATAAAGTTACAGAATATAGCGCTGATCACATTATCATCGCTACTGGTGCTCGTTCTCGCGAGTTGCCAAATTTACCTCAAGATGGTGTAAAAGTAATTGGATACCGTCAGGCAATGACATTGCCAACTCAACCAAAATCTATGATCATTGTTGGTTCTGGAGCAATCGGAGTAGAGTTCGCTCACTTCTACAACTCAATGGGAACAGACGTTACTATCGTAGAATTTATGCCAAACGTAGTTCCTGTAGAAGACGAAGATATCTCAAAACAATTTGAGCGTTCTTTGAAAAAATCTGGAATTAAAGTAATGACAAACTCTTCTGTTGAGCGTATCGACACGACAGGTGCTGGAGTTAAAGCTTTCGTTAAAACTTCAAAAGGAGAAGAAGTTCTTGAAGCTGACATCGTACTTTCTGCAGTTGGAATTAAAACAAACATTGAAAACATCGGATTAGAAGAAGTTGGTATCGCTGTTGACAGAGATAAAATCTTAGTAAACGCTTATAACGAAACTAACATTCCAGGATACTACGCAATTGGAGACGTTACTCCAGGTCAAGCTTTAGCTCACGTAGCTTCTGCTGAAGGAATTAACTGTGTGGAGAAAATTAAAGGTTTACACGTAGACCCAATCGATTACGGAAACGTTCCTGGTTGTACTTATGCAACTCCAGAAATCGCTTCTGTTGGTTTAACAGAAAAACAAGCAAAAGAAAAAGGTTACGAATTAAAAATTGGTAAATTCCCATTCTCAGCTTCTGGAAAAGCAAAAGCTGCCGGAAATGCTGACGGATTCGTAAAAGTAATTTTCGATGCTAAATATGGAGAATGGTTAGGATGCCACATGATTGGTGCTGGTGTTACAGATATGATTGCTGAAGCAGTTGTAGCTCGTAAACTAGAAACTACTGGTCACGAAATCCTTAAATCTATCCACCCTCACCCAACAATGAGCGAGGCTGTTATGGAAGCTGTAGCTGACGCTTACGGCGAAGTAATTCACTTGTAAAAATATACCGTTTTACGGTTATATATAATTCTCAATTTATAAAATCCGATTTGTGAAAACAAGTCGGATTTTTTTGTTACGAAAATATAGTTACACTCATTTTGTCATTTCGACCGAAGGGAGAAATCACACTAGAAATTCTACAAAGTAAATCGTCAATATTTGTCATTTCGACGTAAGGAGAAATCTCCATAAGTAGCTCGACTAAGATTAGTAAAAATCTTTGCTAATAACTTTACTTTGCGGAATTTCTCACGAAGATTTCTCCCTTCGGTCGAAATGACAATACTTTGGTTTCAAAAAAAGGCTCCAAACAAATCTCAAAATTCATTAAATAACATTTCTCCCAAAGTACTAAAAAGATTACTTTTATAAATTATTCTAAATATCCTTTTTTTATGGAAGAAACAAAAATATTCTACGCCGACGGAGAAAATCCAAAAATGATTGAAGCTTACAAAAGAGCTCAGGAAACCTTTAAATATTTCTGGAGAGAACTATCTTGGGAATACCGAAGAATAGTTCCTGGTTTAGATGTCGCTTGCGTAAAACTAGCTTTTACACAAGACATTGACAACGAAACTGTTGTAGAACACATGTGGATTAACGACGTAAACTTTGACGGCGAAAACATATACGGAGTTTTAGTAAATGACCCTGATGAATTGACGAATGTAAGTAACGGAGACGAAGTTGCAATTCCCGTAAATCAAATCAGCGATTGGTTATTTGCCATTAATGGACAAACTTACGGCGCATTTACAATTCAGGCAATGCGTTCTGAAATGAGCGAAGACGAAAGAGAATCTCATGATGAAGCTTGGGGACTAGATTTTGGCGATTTCAATGACATTTTGGTCGTAAATGAACAAAAAGAAAAACCTGAAAATCTGATTGAACACCCAATGAGCAAAAATATGAGAGAAAGTCTTATTGATTTTGTAAAAAATAATCCAGAAGAAGTATCCAGCCAAGACGAATTAGGATATACTTTTCTGCATCGTGAAGCTATTGCGGGAAATCAGACTTCTGTAGAGGTTTTACTGGAATCTGGAGCAGACAAAAATGTAAAAACAGAAACTGGTAAAACCCCTTTAGATTTTGCTAAAGAATTAAAATGGGACCACTTACTTCCCCTTCTGCAATAAAAATTTCAAAATCCGATTTGCTTTTGTAAATCGGATTTTATTTTTATGTAAAGTCATGTATATATTTTCAACTCAAAGCCAAAACTATTCTATTTTTCATCTGTTTAAAATTAAAGAATATGCTACTTTTGCTGCACCAAATCTAAACTGCCACAGAATGAAAAAATTATTCTTTACGCTTGTACTGTTAACCTCAGTTCTTATATCTGCCCAAACAAAAAACGACACCGATTTTGCTACTCAATTAAAAAGCTCTTTTTCGGGTTCTACAGACTGTGTTAATGACTTCGAAAAAATACTGAAACCAGCCGAACTTCAGTCTTTAAACACGACATTAAACGGTTTCGAAAAAGCACATCTTTATAAAATTGTTGTGATCACGACTCCTTCTTATGCTCCATTTCAGTCCTTAGAAGAATATACATTGGAACTAGATAAATTTCTATCAAAAGACCCGCGATTAGACCCAACTCTTTTAATAATCCTAAGTAAAACATTAAGACAAATTCAGGTCATAAGTGTCGATTTTATAAAATACAAATTAAGTACTGAAGACACACAAAACATAATTGCTACTTATTCTGTTCCCGAACTTAAAAAAGGAAACTACTATAAAGCTTTGGAACTGGCATCAAATGAATTCATGAAAAAGCTGGAGACTCAAAAATAAATCAAAATCCAATTTGCATAAGCAAGTCGGATTTTTTTATTTATCTTGTCTATGTTCAATAAACAATAAATGTAAATTCGAGATGATAGTTTTAGAAGAAGCAAAAAATGTCACTTTACCACATTTAAGAACTATTTTCTTAAAAGAAAGACAGCGAACATTTACAGAGCAAGACACATCAGAATTTAAATTAGAAGATTTCGACAAACAAACGCAGGGAGAATACATTTTAACTGCACTTATAGACGATATTCCCGTCGGATTTATTTCGATCTGGATGCCCAACAATTTTATACATCACCTTTACGTTGATACTGAATATCAAGGAAAAAACATTGGCACCCAATTGTTAAAAGCCACAATACAGAAAACAGCATTTCCAATTACTCTAAAATGCCTTGCAAACAATATCAAAGCAATTGAATTTTACCTTAAAAAAGGATTTATAGAAAAATCGAGAGGGCAGTCAAGCAACGGAACTTATATTTTATTTGAGCTAAAACAAGATATAAAATAACCAAAATGCTATAAATATGAATCAGATTCAGGAATACAACGATTCTCAGACAGCAGAAAACAAAGAAATCTGCGATCTTCTTTATACCATTATAAATAAAAATCTAACCGAAGCCGAAAACAAAATCTGGCACGCCCATCCTGTCTGGTTTTTAGACGGAAATCCGATTGTGGGTTACAGTAAATTAAAAGACTCCATCAGATTACTATTCTGGAGCGGACAATCTTTTGATGAGGAAAAACTTAAAAACGAAGGTTCTTTTAAAGCTGCCGAAATGCGTTACATAAACTCCAACCAAATAAATGAAGAAGATTTAAAACGCTGGCTCGAGAAAAGTAGAGAAATTCAATGGGACTATAAAAACATTGTCAAACGAAAAGGCGAATTGCTTCGGTTAAAATAAATCACAAACAATTGAAACATCTAGTTTTCAAAACTTTATTTTTAGTTTCATTACTGACATACTGTTGTCAAAAGGTCGCTTTACCTTTATAAAATAAAAAAACTAAAAAGATGGAAACTAAAGACGGAAAATTAGCTGTTTATGCTACAACAAGGCAATATTGGCGTAACTGGCTCGAAGCAAATAGTCAAACAGAAAAATCGGTTTGGCTAATCTTGTTTCATAAAAAAAGTAAAACGCAAAGTGTCAATTTAGTTGAAGCAACCGAAGAAGCGCTCTGTTTTGGCTGGATTGACAGTTTGTGCAAAAAAAGAGATGCCGAAAGCTATTACCTCACCTTCTCTCATCGAAATCCCAAAACCAGTAAATGGAGCAAACCGAATATCGAAAGAGCCGAACGCATGATTCAACAGAATTTAATGACAGAACATGGCCAAAAATTAATTGATATTGCAAAAGAAAAAGGGAAATGGATTGTTGAATAAAAGAAGTTTTTTTATAGTAAAAAACGTACATTTGAAAATTATAAAATCTAATTTAAAATGGGTAATTTCAAATTCATTCCAGAACAGTATTCTTCAACTCTATCTACAGAGATTGCTAAAGGAGAATTCAATTCAGCAAAAAAAATTATAGAAACAAATTCTATTGATGTTGATTCATATTTTAATAATGAATATTATGAGAATTTATTAGTCGCTGTTCTTACTTCATTTGGATGTAAAGATGAAAATGAAAGAGTAAAAATGCTTCATTATTTACTTGAAAAAGGCGCTAATCCAAATACATATTGCAAAGCGGGTTATAATAGTTTACATATTGCTATACAGCAACAAAAATTAGTAAAATCCTTAGATTTATTTCTTGATTATGGAGGCGACGTAAACTTACCTGATAATAATGGCGGAACGGTTTCGTATTGGGCAATTCAAGGATTTCCATGGCGTACAGAAGGAGAAGAACGCCAACTTCATTTAAACATTATCGAAAAAATAATGATGCTCGGCACAGATCTCGATCTTAAAAACAAATTTGGTGTTAATCCAAGAAAATGGCTTGAACACACTTCTGCTGACGTAAGAGAACTTATTGAAAAATGCGAAAAAAGAAATCCAGTTTACAAACCAAGTCATATAGTTTGTCCAAAATTTCCAACTAACTATAAATTTCCTGAAATTGTTGAACAACTGCGTAAACTTATTCCTCCCACTGGAAAGGCCGAAACAATTGAAGCAGAAATGCTACGAGGGCTAGACAAACTTCAAGACGAAGCATATAGAAATGGAAATGTGAATTACAATCAGTTGCATAAAGATTTTGCTCAATTTATCTCCCTTACACTAACTACATCTTCTATTTTTGACGAAAAAGAAATTAAATTAATAAGTAGCAATGTCAAAAAATTAATGAATTCGAAAAAACCATATTTAGATGATGATGTTTATGATTATCTGACAGATCAGATTTGTGTCTATTATAGTCAACACAATCAAAGCAAAAAAGAAATCACTAAGAGAAAATGGTGGCAATTTGGGAAGTAAAACGAATAAAATAATTTGTATTTTAGTAAGACCAGAACCATAACCTAAAACCCTCTAGATCATGCTAAAACAAATTTTTATTCTACTGTTTTTTTGTTTCGGAATCCAGTTAAATGCCCAAGATATCGGCTTTACAAAACCCGATTATAAAACAATCGAAAAAGAAATTAGTGATAAAAATTCCAAATTCTTTTATCCGAAATTAATGGAAAGGCTTATAAAAAATGATACACTTTTAACGCATGATGAATATCGCCATTTATATTTAGGCTATGTTTTTCAGCCCAAATACAATGCTTTTTGGACTTCTCCTGATGATGAAAAACTCCGCACTTATTATGCTAAAGAAAAATTAGAAAGCTCAGATTACGATGAAATTATAAAGCTAATCAATAATTCATTAAGCGATTTTCCATTTGACTTAAGACAACTTAATTATCTAGCCTATATTTATCATTTAAAAGGAGATGAAAATGCAGCAAAAATTGCCTCTTTTAAGTTTCACAGCATTATGAATGTAATTCTTTCCTCTGGCGACGGCAAGAAATGCGAAACTGGTTTTCATGTTTTAATGGTCGATCACGAATATATATTACTCAACCTTTTTGAAATTGAATCGAAAGGACAATCATTGGTTGAAAATTGTGATTACCTGAGTTTCGAAAAGGGCGTTTACAATGTAGATGGCATTTATTTTAACATAGAAAAAATGCTCGAAAACGAAAAGAAGGTTCTTCGATAAACAAAGTTTTTAAAGATACAAAAATAGCTTCAGCATTAAATTGCTGAAGCTATTTTTTTTGATAAAAACTATTTATTTATTGTTTATCAATAAATTTTTATTATTTTAGCAGCATAACTTGTAATTTCAAATAGTATGGAAATTAAAATTGGAACACCGCAGATTCTAAAAATCCTGAATATTTTATCATGGATTATTTTTATTGGCTTATGCGTAGAAACTGGCATGTATCTTTTTAACGGAATATATACCATAACTATAAATTCCTATAATGCCCGTTTTCTTAGTTTGCTTGATTTATACAATTACAATCCTAGTTTTTACATTCAGGAAATATGTTTTATCAGCATTGTCGCAATCTTAAAAGCAATTATGTTTTATCTTATTGTAAAAATGCTGCACGAGAAAAAATTAAATATAGAACAGCCTTTTACTGCCGAAATGGGACGTTTTATATCTTATCTATCCTATTTGGCTTTCGGAATCGGATTGTTTTCTTTTTGGGCTTTCAAATTCAACAATTGGTTAATTATTAAAGGCGTAAAACTTCCTTCTTTAGAGTCACTAAATCTTGAAGGCCACAGCATTTGGATTTTTATGGCAATTGTGATGTTTGTCGTTGGGCAGATTTTTAAAAGAGGAATCGAAATTCAATCTGAAATTGACCTAACTATTTAAACGAAAAATTATGCCTATTATAGTAAATTTAGATGTCATGATGGCAAAAAGAAAAATGTCATTAAATGAACTTTCAGAAAAAGTAGATTTAACATTATCAAATCTTTCAATTTTAAAAACTGGCAAAGCAAAAGCAATTCGTTTCAGTACACTTGAAGCAATCTGTAAAGTTCTAGATTGTCAGCCAGGTGATATTTTGGAATTCTCTGAAGATTAATTTTGTTTCGTTTTAATTCGTATTTTCGTACAAATCAGATCTGAATTTTAAATAGTTGAAAATCTAAAAAAATCTATCGATGAATGTTTTAATTGTTTACGCGCATCCGAGCAAAAAATCGTATACTTTTCAGGTTTTAGAAAGATTAAAATCGGTTTTAGGCAATGAAAATTGGAACATAGAAGTTTCTGATTTGTATGCTTCTAATTTTGCCAGCGATATGTCTGAAGCAGAATATGAGCGCGAAGGATTTGCTAAAATACAGCTTCCTATTCCTGCAGATATTTTAACAGAACAAGAAAAAATAGAAAAAGCAGATTGTATTATTTTCTTGTATCCTGTCTGGTGGAGCGATTGTCCTGCAAAGTTAAAAGGCTGGTTTGATCGCGTGTATTCAGTTGGATATGCCTACGGACAAAATGAAACTTCAAGAAAGATGAAAACCATTCCGTACGGACTTGTAATTTGCACAGCCGGACATCCGAATGAGTTTTTACTTGAAATTGAAATGGCTCAAAGCATGGAAAAAATCATGCTCGAAGACCGTTTAGGAAAACGTTTTACACACAAAGAAATGATCATTCTAGGCGGAACATTGGAGCTTGAAAATGTAATGGCAAAACATTTTGAACTGATTAATAAAATTCCAGAAAAAATTAAGGTAATACAATAAATCACAAATCTTATTTTATAAAAAATGATAGAAGACAATAATTTAGAAAAATCAGTTTTTGAAGAAATTCCAACCGAAAAAATATATTCAGAAAAAGCTATTAGAATAGGGACATTTTTTGCTGGTCCGCTGGTTGCGGGGTATTGCATTGCAGAAAATTTTAAAGCATTTAATGATTCTGAAAAAGCAAGGAACACATGGACTATTACCACACTATCAATGATTGCAATTATTGGGCTCATTTTTATCATTCCTGATAACTTTCCAAGCATACTTTTCCCTGTACTTTATTCGGCTGTGGCTTCTTATTTCTTAAAAAAATTCCAGGAACAGAACATTCAAAAACATATTCAAAATGGCGGTGAAACTTTCGGCGGGTGGAGAGTTACTTTGATTGGCTTATTGAGCATTCTTATATTTTTTGGAATTATAATGAGTGTTGTCTTACTAACCGAAAACGTCTGACAATTTTTCTGTCCGAAATACACCTCAAAATTGTCTTTTAAACACCTTAATCAATTGATTTTTAGATTGTAATTTTACTTTACTAATTTTAAAAATCAATTGATTATGAACACTCACGATTTTACTACAACAATACTTGTCAATCAATCACCAGAGGAAGTTTTTAAAGCTATACAAAATGTCAAAGGCTGGTGGTCTGAAGAAATTGAAGGCAAAACTGCAAACGAAGGTGATGAATTTAAATACCACTACGAAGATGTTCATCGCTGTAAAATAAAATTGACAGAAGTTATTCCGAATCAGAAAATCGTCTGGCTAATTGAAGAAAACTATTTCAGTTTTACCAAAGACGATACCGAATGGACCAATACAACAGCTGTTTTCGACATTTCGAAAGAAGGCAACAAAACAAAACTCACTTTTACACATGTTGGTTTGGTTCCTGAATACGAATGTTTTGATGTTTGCAAAGCTGGCTGGGGCAACTATATCGAGAACAGTTTGAAAAAATTAATAGAAACTGGAAAAGGCCAACCAAACGCAACAGGAAAACCTCAAATAGAAACCGAAAGAGCATTATCATCAAAAGAATAAATTTCATAAATTCGTTATAATAAAAACGAAAATTATGAACCCTATATTTAGAAATACTTTGGCCGTAATTGCAGGTCTTGTTATTGGAAGCATTGTCAACATGAGTATCATTTTAATAAGCGGTTCTATAATTCCGCCTCCAAATGGTGCCGATGTTACCACTACAGAAGGTTTACAGGCAAGCATGCATTTATTCGAGCCAAAGCATTTTCTATTTCCTTTTTTAGCCCACGCAATCGGAACTTTTGCAGGAGCACTTACAACTGCGTTATCCGCTGCGTCTCACAAAACAAAATTAGCTTTTGTCATTGGAGCCTTCTTTTTATTTGGTGGCATCACAATGGTCTTTACACTTCCTTCTCCAATCTGGTTTAGCATTGTCCATTTGGTCTTTGCTTATCTTCCAATGGCTTATTTGGCTTCTAAAATCGCTGTAAAAAAGAAAATCTAAATAAAAATGGAAACCAAAAATACTGCAAAACCAGCAAAAAAATGCTACAGCCATATTGGCGGTAAACTCGGCGAACTGCTTTTGGAAACATTTGCAGACAAAAAATGCATTGCCAAAAATGATGCTTCAGACAAGCATTTCTATATAACAGAATTGGGCGAAAAAGAATTTGCGAAATTGGATATCGATCTTACCAAAATCAAATCGGAAGCCATCTAATTTTATAAATTCCCTGTTATTTTCTGCAAAATTTATAGCACTTAATTTCATAACTTAGTTTGCTTTTAAATTTTGAATTATGACTAAGAAAGAAATCGCTAAAAACTTCCTGAAACTAGCAGCAAAAGGGCATCCTCATGAAGGTTTTCGATTATATGTCGGAAAGAATTTCAAACATCATAACGCCTATTTCAAAGGCGACGCCGACACATTGATGCTTGCTATGGAAGAGTCTGCCAGAACAAACCCGAATAAAGTGTTTAAAATCCATCATATTTTGGAAGACGGAAACTTGGTTGCCGTGCATTCACATCTCAAACAAACCCCTTCAGATATTGGTTTTGCGGTTGTGCACATTATCAAATTCGAATCGGATAAAATCGTAGAGCTTTGGGATTTAGGGCAGCCTGTACCAAAAGATTCTATTAATGAAAATGGAATGTTCTAATTAATTGTGAGTTGTTAATGGTAAATTATTAATTCAAAAACTAAATCTATAAATAGCGGCTAAGGCATATTTTCACATTTCACATTTCACATTTCACATTTTACAATTCACCATCAACAATTATAAATGAACTTCATCACTAAAATCTCTTTATTATTAGTTTTAATCTTCGCTTCTTGCAATTCATCGGCTCAAAAAAAAGACGATTATAAAAAAAGTATTGATAGTATAATTCAAACCTCAAACCCTAAATTTAATGGTGTGGTTTTGATTTCTAAAAACGGAAAAACATTGTATTCAAAAGTTGAAGGTTTGTCAAATTTCGAAAGTAAAAAGCCTTTGAAAATGGATACGCAATTTGAAATCATGTCGAACAGTAAATTAATTGCTGCCGTTTTGCTTTTATTGGAAGTAGAAAGAGGAAAAGTAGATTTGAATGCACCAATAAAAAAATATCTGCCTGAATTAACTCAAACTTGGGCAGATTCTGTTACAGTTCATCAGCTCCTTAATCATTCGCACGGAATTGTCGATTTACAAAAACCTTTGGCTTTTAAGCCAGGAACACAATTCAAATATGGGAATCTAAGCTTTAATTTAATTGCAAAAATTGTCGAATTCAGCTCTAAAAAAAGCTATAGAGAAGTTGCCGAATCACTTTTTAAGCAATTAAAAATGAATTATACTTTTTGCTATTCTGGAGATAAAACTCAAAATTTGGCAATCGGTTATTTCAATGCAAAAACTCAATTGGAACCTATTACAACGAGACAAATTACTAACGAAAGCCTTGGAGCAGATGGCGTTATTTCTACAGCATCAGATTTAGTAGTTTGGAACAATAATCTTCATAAAGGAAAGATTCTAAAACCAGAATCGTATCAATTATTAATTAAAAATACCATTTTATCTCAGCATAATTTCTTCGGAAAAGCAAAACAACCTTATGGTTATGGAATTAGAATTGTTGAAGAAGAACCTATTAAATATCTCGGACATACAGGTTTAGGTGATGGATTTTCTTCTGTAAATTTGTATTTCCCGGAAAGTGATGTGAGTTTGATTGTAATGGAAAATCAGATGCCAGAAGATTCTAATTTGTTTTATGCAACTGAATTTAAAATCAAAAACATGCTTTTGAAAAGCGATTTATTAAATAAAAAAACAAACTGAAATGGCAAAAAATAAAACCACAGAAACTCAAAATAGCGTGACTGATTTTATTAACGCTGTTGAAAATGATGTCAAAAGAAATGATGCTTTTGAACTTCTAAAAATAATTGAGGAAATAACAGGTTTTGAACCAAAAATGTGGGGACCAAGTATTATTGGTTTTGGAAGCTACCATTACAAATACGAAAGCGGTCACGAAGGTGACGCTCCGTTGGCTGGTTTTTCGCCAAGAAAAACAGCAATGACTGTTTATTTTTATCTGCCAGAAGAAAAAAGAGAAGCACTTTTATCTAAACTTGGAAAACATACTTCGTCTAAGGCATGCATTTACATTAAAAAATTGGCTGATATTGATATCGAAACCTTAAAAAAGATAATTTTACTTTCAATTGAATATACCCAAAATTTATATCCTCAAAATCAATGATTACATTCTTAATTCTATTATGCTTGATTGTTTTGGCATTTTACATATTCCTGCAACATCCAAAATTCGGAAAAGCACCTTCGGGAGAAAGACTAGTTCAAATTCAAAATTCACCGCAATATAAAAATGGAAAATTCGAAAATCAGAGTTTTACGCCAGATTTAGCTGAAGGAGCAAGTATGGCTGGAGTTTTATTTGAATTTTTCTTTAAAAAAGTAGATCGAAAAGTCCCGACAGATTTGATTCCGTCTATAAAAACCAATTTATTAGAACTTCCTTTAAATCAGGATATTTTAGTTTGGTTTGGGCATTCGTCATATTATATTCAGCTGGAAGGAAAACGTTTTTTGATTGATCCTGTTTTCAGCGGTAATGCCTCTCCTATTCCTGGCACAACAAAATCGTTTAAAGGTTCTGATATTTATACAGTTGAAGATCTTCCAGAAATTGACTATTTATTGATTACACATGATCATTATGATCATTTGGATTACGATACAATTTTAAAATTAAAACCTAAAACTAAAAAAATAATTACGGCGCTTGGAGTTGGCTCGCACCTAGAATTCTGGGGATTTCCATCTAAAAATATCATTGAAAAAGACTGGTACAGCACTATCAAATTAGATGAAAATCTGACCATTCATACTGCTCCTTCCCGTCATTTTTCGGGCAGAGGTTTTAAAAGATGTAATACACTTTGGACTTCTTTCATTCTCGAAACTAAAGATTTTAAAATGTATTTGGGCGGAGACAGTGGCTACGATTCTCATTTTGTTGAAATTGGCGAAAAATTTGGTCCATTTGATATTGCATTAATCGATAACGGCCAATACAATGAAAAATGGAAATACATTCACAATATGCCAGAAGATGTTATAAGAGCCATGAAAGACCTGAAAGCTAAAAGAGTATTTCCAGTGCACTCATCAAAATTTGCTTTATCGCTACATTCTTGGGATGAACCTTTAAATAAAGTGACTGAATTGAATCGTTTATCTGAAAATCCGATTTCATTAATCACACCAATGATCGGCGAAGTTGTCGAATTGAAGAATAATAAACAAGAATTTAAACAATGGTGGAAAGGGGTTAATTAATTTATGAATTGTTAATTACTATGTCACCCTGAGCGAAGTCGAAGGGCGCTCCAATTGGCACTAGGGCTTCGACTTCGCTCAGTCTGACAAATTGAACAAAGCCTAAAACTCTTAAAACAAAAAATGAAACAAAAAACATACTATTTTGCACTTGTTTTTCTGATAACAATAAACCTGTTTTCTCAAAGCACTTATGTCTTTTTGGGATCATATAATCGTGATAAAACGGCCGAAGCAATTCAGGTTTATCAATTGGACACTTTGAACGGGAAACTAACCAAATTTACTTCAGTTAAAAATATTGTGAATCCGTCTTATTTGACGATTTCTCCAAATGGAAAATATGTTTATGCGTGTACGGATACCAAAACTCCGAATGCAGGAAGTGTGAGCAGTTTTGAATTCAACACAAAAGCAAAAACTTTGACTTTTTTAAATAGTCAGAGAAGCAGAGGCGAAAATCCTGTGTATGTTAGCGTTCATAAAAACGGAAAATGGTTGGCAAATGCCAATTATACAGAAGGAAGCGTTTCTGTTTATCCAATTCTAGAAAATGGTAAAATTGATTCTATTGCGCAGAATTTTCAATATACGGATGGTAGTACAAATAAAGAAAGGCAAACAAGATCTCACGTACACTCGGCTATATTTTCGCCACAATGCGATTATTTATTTTTACCCGATTTAGGCGCCGATAAAATACGCTGTTATGCTTTTGATCAAAATCAGAAGAAGCCTTTAATCGAAACTCAAAGTCCGTTTACAAAAACTGATTTAGAAGCTGGCCCAAGACATTTTACCTTTCATCCTAATCAAAAATGGGGATATTGTATTGAAGAAATGGCGGGACAAATAAGTGTTTACAATTATGAAAATGGCCTCTTGAACAAAATTCAACGCATTGCCACACATCCCGACAAAATCAAAGAAGGTTTTGAAAGCTCCGATGTTCATATTTCTCCTGATGGAAAATTTCTTTATGCAACAAACCGAGGCAAGGAAAACAATATTGCAATATTCTCAATTGATGAAAACGGATTATTGAAAAACATTGGCTATCAATCTACTTTAGGAAAACATCCTCGCGTTTTTGCTATTGACGAAAGTGGAAAATTTCTAGTGGCTTCGAATGTTCAAACTAATAATGTTGTTGTTTTTAAAAGAAATTCTAAAACTGGATTATTAAAGAAAGTGGGAAAACAGATTAAAATGCAAAATGTTTCCTGTGTGCAGATTAAACAGATTTAACTTTTTTGTTTCACGCAGATTTTGCAGATTAAATAGATTTTATTCTGTCTTCCTTAGCGAAGTCGAAGGATCGCTAGTTGAGTCGACAAAGATTGAAAACGAAAAACTGAATGGAATAAAAATTAATCAATCAAAAAACCAAAAAAATGCAAACATCAAATTTCAATTTACAGCCAGATTTTTTAGAAAATGAAATTTCAAAATTAATTCCTTTAGAAGAAAAACATTTTGAAGCATTGTTTGAAGCTGCTTCTGATCCACTAATTTGGGAACAGAATCCAGTAAAAGACCGATACACAAGAGAAGGTTTTAAAACTTATTTTGATATTATAATTACAAAGAATCCATTCTTAATTCTTGATAAGCAAACTAATGAAATAATGGGAACTACTAGTTTTTACGACTACAATCCCGAAAAATCAAACGTTGGAATCGGCTACACTTTTATTACAAGAAAATATTGGGGAGGACCTTATAATAATTCAAACAAAAAACTAATGATGGATTATGCTTTCCAGCATGTCAATTCGGTGCTTTTTCATGTTGGAGCAGAAAATTTCCGATCTCAAAAAGCCGTCTTAAAACTTGGAGCCAAAAAAATTAATGAGTTGACATTTACTATTAACGGCGCTGATTTTCCTTATTTTGAATATGAACTACAAAAAAAATGATGAATTATAAGTTATGAATTATAAGTTGACAATAACTTGTAATTTAGATCCCAACTCATAACTTATAACTCATAACTCATAACTCAAAAGATGAAAAGAATAACTGTTTTCTGTGCCTCTAGTTTTGGCACTGAAAAAATTTACGAAGAACAAGCCATTGTTTTAGGAAAAACTTTGGCCGAACAAAATATAGAGCTCGTTTACGGTGGCGCAAATGTGGGACTGATGGGCGCAGTTGCAGATGGAGCTTTAAATTCTGGTGGAACTGTAATTGGGGTTCTTCCAAATTTTCTACGATCGAAAGAAATCGCTCATTTAGGTTTAACCGAATTAATCTTGGTTGAAAGCATGCACGAAAGAAAAACAAAAATGAATGATTTATGCGATGGTGTCATTGCACTTCCAGGAGGTTTTGGAACTCTAGAAGAACTTTTCGAAATGTTAACTTGGGCACAATTAGGATTACATAAAAAACCAATAGCCATTTTGAACGTAAACGGTTTTTACGATGCTTTGATAACTTTATTGCAAACTATGACAGAAAAGGGATTGCTGAAAGAAGTCAATCGAGAAATGCTTTTAGTAAGCGATAATATTGATGATCTGCTGGAGCAAATGAAGAATTATGTTGCGCCAAGTGTTGGAAAATGGATTGATAAAAAGAAGCTTTAATTACAATAGTAAAAGCCAATTACATATATTCGCTCTTCAAAATTAACCAGCCAATTACTAAATGAAAAAAATTACCTTACTCCTTTTTACAATTACTTTAATCGCATTCAAAACAACTGCACAAGAATCAAAATTTAAATTTGGAGTTCAAGCAGGTTTAACCTACTCAAGTTTTAGAGGCTACGAATCTTTTATAGATGAAGACCCTGGTTTCTCTTATTTATTTGGAGTTTCATTACAATACAAACTGAATGAAAGTCTATCCTTAAAAGCAGATTTGGATTACGATAGAAAAACAAAAACTTCAAAAGGAGAAGGTGCTTATATTTCGGATATATCATATAAATATTATAGTATTAAAACAACTAATTACTTTAACTATATTACACTTCCTATAATGTTAAAATTCAATTTTACCCGAAATAAGAGTTTTTATATTAATGGAGGGCCTTATTTTGGTTATTTGCTTAAGTCTGGTTGGAAATATGAAACTTCTGGTATACAAAACTCAAATGAAAATTTAGAAGACACAAAATACAGCAAATCATTGGATTTTGGAATTTCAGCTGGATTCGGAAAAGAATTTAAACTAAATGACAATCACAACATCTATATTGAATTACGAGAAAATTTAGGTCTAACAGATATTGCTAAATATCCTATTAGATCTGATGGATCAATGAAAACAAATTCTCTTAATTTAATCGCTGGATTTACATTTTAATTAAATTTTAGGACATAATAATATCTGAATTCCTAAATTAGAAGTTTAAATGTAAATTAATTTAAAATTTACATTTAAACTTCTAACAAATAACTTCTAATCTAAAAAGAAATGAAAACAGAAAATAACAAATTTGCAAAAGCCGAAATGCTGATTAGAAAACCTGTTTCAGAAGTTTTTCAGGCTTTTATTGATCCGCAGATAACCAGTAAATTTTGGTTTACAAAAGGATCCGGAAAATTAGAAGAAAACCAGAAAACCGAATGGACTTGGGAAATGTATGGTTTTTCGCTTTCGGTTACCACACTTGTTTTACAAGAAAACAAAAAGATTGTCATAGAATGGGGAAACCCAGACGAAATTACTTTGGTAGAATGGGTTTTTAGTCCATTAAACGAAAATGAAACTTTTGTGAGTATTACCAATTCTGGTTTTCAGGGAGATTCGGATAAAATAATCGATCAGGTTCGTAATTCAACTGAAGGTTTTACTCTGGTTTTAGCGGGAGCAAAAGCTTATTTGGAGCATAATTTACGATTGAATCTGGTTCTAGATCGTTTTCCAAAGGGACTCGCTTAATTTTTTTAACAGCATAGTCTTTTTTTTACCGCAAAGCACGCAAAGATTTACGCAAAGTACGCTAAGTTTTTTGCGAGTCATTTAAAACGAAAAAGTTCACAAAGCTTTGCCTAGACAAAGTTTTTTTATAGACTATGCTTTGCGAACTTAAAATATAGATTTTGCTTAGTCTTCGCATTAAAAAACCTTAGCGCACTTTGCGGTAAAGCTTTAACTGCAAAGAAAGGCAACTTGAAACGTGAAACCTGAAACAAAAAAACTATGGAAGTTAAAAAACCCGAAAACATAGACGAATACATTGGCGGATTTCCGAATGATGTTCAGGAAGTTCTAGAAAAAGTTCGAATGACGATTCAGAAAGCAGCTCCAGATGCTAAGGAAAAAATCAGCTATTCGATGCCAGCTTTTGAGCAGAATGGAATTGTGGTTTATTTTGCAGCTTTTAAAAACCATATTGGGCTATATGCTTTACCAAGCGGACATGAAGCTTTTGCTGAAAAACTTGCTAAATATAAATCAGGAAAAGGTTCTGTTCAATTTCCTTTGAAAGATCCAATGCCTTTTGACTTAATTGCTGAAATTGTTAAGTTTAGGGTAAAAGAAAATCTTGAAAAAGCAAAAAAGAAATAATTTTAAATTCTATTTTCTTATTATTTACAAAGTCTTATTTAATGAAAAAAATAAACCTTCTTCTTTTACTTCTCACCTTTTTTATAAGCTATTTGGGTTTTGCTCAAGACGAAGCTGCAATTGAAAAAGAAATTTTAGAACTTCATAAACCCACAAAAAAAGTTCGTGATTCAATCGTAAAACTACAAAAAGAAGTTTATTCAAAAATTGAAATTGAAAAGGATTCTATAATTAAGAATCAATTAAACCTTCGTTTGGATGAATTGGAAAATGCAAAAGATCAAAATGATATTGAAGAATTAAAACTTGATTTTGTTTTTGCTAAAAACCATCCTAATTCATACCGTGCTTTACAACTTATACGAATTCATGTTGGTCGTTTTATTGGAATGAGTTTTTATGACACTTTCGTAGAAGTTTTTGAAAATTTCACCCCAGAAATAAAGAATTCGGAAAAAGGGCAAGAAATGTCCGAGAAGTTAAAATATTTTAAACAAAGCAAAGTTGGAAGTCCTGCTCCCTACTTTAATCTGAAAGATATTGATAATAAAGACATTTCGCTTGCCGATTTTAAAAACAAACAATATGTTTTAATAGATTTCTGGGCTAGCTGGTGTGCTCCTTGCCGCGAAGAATTACCTTACATTAGAGAGTTATACAAAAAATACAAATCACAAGGTCTTGAAATTATAAGCGTTACAAAAGACGAAAAATCAGATGCTTGGAAAAAGGCCATTGCAAAAGATAAAATCGAATCTTGGAAACACATTTCGATTTTAGAAAATAATAGTTCTATAGATAAGGATTATTTCGTCAGCGGAATTCCGCACAAAGTTCTTATTGATAAAAACGGCATTATTATTGGGAAATGGAAAGGCGGCGGAGAGAACAATAAACATGATTTACAAAAGCTTCTAAAATCGATTTTTGAAGCTGAATAACGTACAAAAATGAATTTAACCGAACATTACAATCAGCTTTATAAAACATCTTCTGAAATCATTTCAGCAGGAAAATACTCGATCGATTTTGATCTTAAAAACGAATCTGATTCCCGTTTCGGAATTACGCTTCTTATTCGTCCAAATGATGAAATTAAAGCTAACATTCAGACTTTTATCAACGAATTAAAAAAGGCTGAACCAGAACAGTATTTTTATCCAGATTCAGATATCCATATTACAGTAATGTCGATTATTTCTTGTTCGGATAAATTTACATTAAATCAGATCTCACCAAACGAATATATTGAAGTAATTTGCAGAAGTCTTGTTGAAGTGGAAAAAATCAAAATCCATTACAAAGGCATAACTGCTTCTCCATCGGCAATTATGATTCAAGGATTTCCAAGTGATGAAACATTGAATAATTTACGAAATAGACTTAGAGAGAATTTCAAAAATTCAGGATTACAGCAATCTATAGACAGCCGATATGAAATTTCAACAGCGCATTCTACTATAATGCGTTTTCAGGAAAAGCTTCAAAATCCTAAAAGATTAATAGAAATAGTAGAAAAGTTTCATGATTATGATTTCAGGGAGTTTGAGGTCAAAAATTTAGAGTTGGTTTATAATGACTGGTATCAAAGAAAAAGCTCAACGCGTGTTTTGGGTGATTTTGGATTGAGATGATTTTTTTTGCTTGCCACTAATTTCACCAATTTACACGAATTTATTTTATTTTCTAATTGAATAACCATTGGTGAAAATTTGTGTAATTCGTGACAAAAAAATACGGCCTATTTAAACTTCCCAAAATGCCATAAAACTCCTGCTGGATCGTGCAGGAAACATTCGCTTCCCCAATCTAAATGGCGAGTTGGGGTTAGTTTTACATCGTATTTTTCAGTCAAACTGAGTGCTAATAATTCATTAAAATAACGATCCACATCATCAACTTCTAGAAAAATCATAGTGTTTTCAATCCAACTTTTATCGTAATAATCTTGAAGATAAAAAGCAATTTCTCCTGTTTTAAAAACCGAAAAATTAGATTCTAAAACCGTTTCTTCGAATCCTAAATCTCGATAGAAACTTCTGGATATTTCAAAATTTTTAGAACCAATAAATGGGCGTATTGACTTAGCATTGTGATTCATTTTGATATTTTTTTGAAATTATTCTTCCTATTTTCACTTTTCAAAACCAAGCTGTTTTCTCAAATCGAGATTAAGACCATACTGCTCTTGAATTGGGATAACTTTTCGTGTATTTTTATTAATATCGCTTCCATCAGCAGTCCAGAGAAAAGGATAGAAATTAAAAACTTCATCACCTTTTAGCTTTGACACTTCTTCGCGCCATCCAGTCCATCTATTGCCTTCATAGAATTTATCAAGATCATTATTAAAACAAAAACCTAAAAACTCAGAATAAGTAATATCAAGCGGTTCATATTCTAAATTATCAGGAGAAAAATAATAAATCTTTCCCAGATCATTTCCTAAACCTCCACCATTCAATAAGTAAAAACCTCCAATTGCATCATCTGCAATCAACAGAAAGTTGGGAGTTTCTCCAAACTCTTGAAATGATTTCCCTTTATTCCAATCAGGTAATGTTCTATTAAATTTTGCACTTCCAGAACCCAAAATTCTAATCCAGCCATCGTCTATTAAAAGACCTCCTGTCATAAAAATTACAGCGCCCATAGTAGACCTCGTTGTAACTTGAGTTTTATATAAAGTCTCTTTTGCTCGTACAGGATCAACTGGTAAAATCTCTACTTTATTTTTTGCAGTTTTAATCCACTCTTCTACAACTGGCCAACCTGGATCAGCTTTATCTATAAGTTCTTCTGTGTTTTTCATTTTATTCTGGGCATTTACTATAGAAGTAATCGCGATCAATACAATTAGCAGGAATTTTTGTTTCATTTATTCGATTGCAGCTTTTAAAAAGATTGCCTAATTTTTCTTCAAAATACTTCCAATGCCTCGACCAATCTGTTCTATAGCTTCAATTCCTTTTGCTAAAGGCGATGCCGTAAAATCTTCATAAGCATCCATCGAACTTTCTTTTCTATCGTCTTGCGGATAAACCAAAATCACATTATTTCCATTGAAATATTTTTCAAATTTCTGTGGCAGTTTATCAAAAATTGACTGATACGAAATAGAACCTTTTCTTGAAAGATTGAAAACTACTAAATCAGTTGTTTTTATTTCATCGGAAATACTTTCAAAATCTTCCCAATCAGAAACATTTTTAAATCCTAATTTGGCATTCAATTTCAAATTATTAGCAATCTGTTGAATGGTTTCGTGAGTTTTATATTCGGCATGAAGTACAATCGGAATGCTTAATTCTTGAGATAAGCGACAGATTTTCTGAAGCAATAAATGAAATCCAACGCCTCTCTCAGAAAATGGCGGACAGATAAAAACCAGTCTTTTTTCTTCAATAAAATTCTTCTGAAACCTACAGATAAACAGATTTTTATCAACATTATTGATTATGGAATCTACATTTTCTCCAAAGATTTTATCAATAAATCCTGTTTTTCTCGGCCATCCAACAATCACAATATCAGACATGATTTCTTTAGAAGTTCTCGCAATTCCGCTCGCAGGATTGTGATCAATTCTGGCAATGGTATTGATCTTAACTTCTGAAGCTGAACCTTGAATAACAAATTTATCGGCCGCTTTTCTGTATTTCAAAATGTTTTTTTCTGCCTGATTATTATTCGGAACAATCGTCAATAAAGTAATTGGGTTAGATGATTTTTTATCTTTTATTAAAAGGGCAAAATCCAATAAACTTGCCGCTGCAGAAGTTTTAGCCAACGGAATCAAAATATGTTCGTCAAGTATTTGGTCTCTTTCTGTATCTTCATGCGAAAATTCTTCTTCGCAGATTGCAATTTTCTTAGCCGCTTTTTCAGTGGCAAATGAAGCCACAATACACGTAATCAGAATCAGAATAATGGTTCCGTTTAAGATATTTTCATCCAAAATTTTAGCTTTATAACCCACCAGAATTACGGCTAAAGTTGCTGCAGCGTGCGCACTGCTTAATCCAAAAATAAGCTGTCTTTCGGTTCTGGTATATTTAAAAACAATCTGAGTAAAAAATGCAGCAATCCATTTTCCGAATATTGCCACAACACTCAAAGTTCCAGCTACAATCAGAGCAGTTGGCCCGCTTAAAATAACGCTAACATCAACAAGCATTCCCACTGAAATCAGGAAGAATGGAATAAATAGAGAATTTCCAATAAACTCAATCCTATTCATCAATGCAGAAGAATGCGGGATTAATGGATTTAACGCCAAACCAGCAACGAAAGCTCCAATGATTGGCTCTACTCCTGCTACCTCGGCCAAAAAGGCTGCAAAGAAAACCACGGAAAGCACAAAAATATAATGAGCATGTTTTTCACTTTCTAATTTTTTGAAAAACCATTTGGCGATTCTTGGAATAAGCAAGAACATTATGGCAGAAAAAATTGCCAGTGAAATAGTCAATTTGATCCAAAAAGCCTGATTTAAGCTTCCTTGAGCACTTCCCATAATTACGGCAAGAATAATCAAAACGGCAGTATCTGTCAAAATTGTTCCTCCAACAGTAATTGCCACTGCTTGATTTTTAGCAATTCCCAGTTTACTTACAATCGGATACGCAACCAAAGTATGGGTTGCAAACATACTCGCTGTTAAGAAACTGGCATTAAAATCGTATTGAAGCAAATAAAAACAAACTGGAAATCCTATCGAAAGTGGCAAAATAAAAGTAAAAAGACCAAAGAGCAAACTCTTATTTCGATTGGCTTTAAACTCATTCATATCCAATTCTAGCCCTGCAATAAACATAATATACAAAAGTCCAATTGTGGAAAAAAGATCAACTGCAGAGTTTTTTGCCAAGATATTTAAACCGTGCGGGCCTATAATAACTCCTGAAATAATAAGTCCAATAATTCCAGGAATGTTTATCTTTTTAAGTAAAATTGGGCAAAGCAGAATTATAAAAAGTATTAATGAAAAAATTAATACAGGGTTGCTTAAAGGTAATTCGAATTCTTGTAATAGATGTCTGAAAAATTCTATCATATGGTAACTTTATCTTCTTGTGGCATTATAATTTGTAAAAAGACATTTCAGAATTCAAACAAAATCCATGAAGTATTAATATTGAAGAATCGAGTATTCTTTACAACTCGTTCTTTTACAAAAATACCTAAAAATAGCTAACTTTTTACGTAAAGCGCATATTAAGGTTTTAAATTTATTTCGTTGCCGAATTATTAAATTTTAATATCTTTTTTAACAAATATGCAAGATTAACATTCAAAAAATAATCATAATTGCATTATTCGATTATCTTTGTCTTAATAAAAATTGAACAATGGAAGAATGTATCTCTGTTTTTGATATGCTTAAAATTGGCGTTGGCCCTTCAAGCTCACATACTTTAGGTCCTTGGCGTGCTGCCGAACGTTTTCTTGAAGAGCTCAAAGACGAAGCAATTTTAGACGACATTACAAGAGTAAAAGTCGACTTATATGGCTCGCTTTCTTTAACCGGAAAAGGCCACGCGACAGATCTTGCCGTAATGCTTGGATTGAGCGGACAAGATCCTGAATATATTCCTGTTGAAGATATCGCGGGAATTATTAAAAAAATCGAAACTACAAACGAAATCAATTTGGGCAACCAAAAAGTGATTCCGTTCTTTTTTCTTCAAGACATTGTTTTCAATAAGGACTTTCTTCCGTTTCATGCCAACGGATTAAAATTTACAGCTTATAAATCTGATGACTCTGAATATGAATCTACTTTTTATTCTATCGGAGGCGGATTTGTGGTTAAAGAAGAGCGTACAAATGCTAAAGAAAAGAAAGCAATAAAATGTGCGTTTCCTTACCCAATTCAAAATGCAGCCGAATTATTGAATTATACGATTACTGAAAACAAAACAATTTCTGAAATTGTATATCAAAATGAAATTTCGATGCGTCCAGAAGCAGAAGTTCATTCTGAATTAATGCGTATTTGGAACACTATGCTTGAGTGTATGTACATTGGCTGTCACTCTGAAGGTATTCTTCCTGGCGGGCTTCACGTGCGCAGAAGAGCTTTTGACATGCACCAAAATTTAATTGGATTATCAAACTATACCGACCCACAAAGCTGGTTGGAAGAAATCAGAAAAACTGAAGTTAAATTTCGCCAGATTTTAAAATGGGTTAGTTGTTTTGCACTTGCCGTGAATGAAGTAAATGCTTCTTTAGGACGTGTTGTTACAGCTCCTACAAATGGAAGTTCTGGAGTAATTCCGGCCGTTTTAATGTATTATATGGTAATTGAAAACCATAATGCAGGCGAAAAAGAAATCAAACAATTTTTGATGGTTGCTGGCGAAATTGGAAGCATCTTCAAAAAAGGTTCTACTATTTCTGCAGCAATGGGCGGATGTCAAGCTGAAATTGGCGTTTCTTCTGCAATGGCCGCAGGAGCTTTATGCGAATTGATGGGCGGAACTCCTGCTCAGGTTCTTATGGCGGCTGAAATTGCAATGGAACATCATTTAGGATTAACCTGCGATCCTATTGGCGGTTTGGTTCAGATTCCTTGCATCGAAAGAAATACAATGGGTGCAATTAAAGCTATAAATGCTGCTGAATTGGCCTTAGAAACGGATTCTAAAAATGCTAAAGTTCCTTTAGATAAAGTAATTAATACGATGTGGGAAACAGCAAAAGATATGAATTCAAAATATAAAGAAACTTCTGAAGGAGGTCTTGCTGTAGCCGTAAATATGGCTGATTGCTAAAATTTAAGTTGCCACGAATTCCACAAATTGTCACGAATTATTTTTATATTAATTAGTGCTAATTTGTGGAATTCGTGGCAAAAAAATATAGAAACATTCATGAAAAAACTTTACTTCTTACTCTTTTTCTGCTCCATTCTACTTCATTCCCAAGAACGCTATTTTTTAAATTCCGACACAAGACTTTTCTCTTCTCCTAATACATCTGCAGATTTTTTAGGGCATTTTAAATATGGAGCTGAAGTCCGTTTATTATCTGAAAATCAAAATGGCTGGTACAAAATACAAGCTGATAATTTGAACGAAGGATATATTCAAGAGAGATATATTGCTAAAAGTCTTAATGCAAAAGATATAAAAATTAAAGATCCTCAAAACCCAATTCTTGAGGGTGGTGATGCTTACTATGGTGGCAATCATCTTTTTGTTCTTGCGGCGGGGCTAAAAGCGAGAGCTTTACCTGATAAGAATTCAAAAATCAGAGAGATTTTATTTACTGGAGATCCCGTTCCTGTAAATTATCTTCCGGTAAATCCCGAGGAATGGGTAAATATAAATGGCAGTTTTAATGAGGAATATTCTAAATATACGCTAAGAAAATTTCTTGGCCCGAGACCTAATTTTGATGTTCTTTTAAAAGAATTTGACAAACTTGATACAAATGCTCTTAACGAACGTAAAACAGTTAGCGAAAGAATTGTAGAATTGGCCTGGAACAGCGAATACGCTAAACTTACACCAGCATATCAAAGATATTATGAAGTTGTAAAGCAAATCAACGACCCAAAATTATTGGCAGAAACCGAATTAAATATGGCTTTAGCCAAAGGACTTGCAAATCATAAATTAGTCGAACAGATAATTGCATTCACACAAAAATCACATTATTCACTGAAAGGTTTTAAAACAAAATCGGTTACTATTTCTAAAACTGATTTAATTAAAACTATGGGAAATCCAACTAAAAAAATTCAGATTTCAGACGAATGCGGAATTTATTTAAGTGATTTGTTTTATTACTATCCAGATTTGGAAGTTTCTGTAGATGAAAAACAAAATCAGGGAGAAATCATTAAAGTTTTTATCAACGAAAACAATAAATTTATTATAAATCCAAACGCAATTTTAGATCATACACTGTCTGAAAAAGCTTTCATTGAAAAATATGGAACTTATATTGAAGCTTCTCTAAAATCGCCCCACATTTATAGTATCATAATGGAAGACAGCCAATTCCGATTAGAATTTAAAAATGAAAAACTATTTTCTGTCGAAATATTCTATTATTGCTGATTCCCATTCTACAATTATTCAATACTTTTACATTATCAAAAAAACAATAAAATGTCAGTAGCAAAAAAAGATTATAAAAGAATCACAACAAAGTCATTAATTGAGATGAAAAGCAACGGAGAAAAAATCTCTATGCTAACTGCGTATGATTACACAATGGCGAAAATTGTTGATACTGCTGGTATCGATGTAATTTTAGTTGGTGATTCGGCATCAAACGTAATGGCTGGTCACGAAACAACGCTACCAATTACTTTAGATCAAATGATTTACCATGCTTCTTCTGTAGTTCGCGCTGTAGAAAGAGGTTTGGTTGTAGTTGACTTGCCTTTCGGAAGTTACCAGTCAGATTCAAAAGAAGCTTTACGTTCTTCTATCAGAATCATGAAAGAAAGCGGCGCACATGCTGTAAAACTTGAAGGCGGAAAAGAAATTAAAGAGTCTATCAAAAAAATATTAAATGCTGGAATCCCAGTTATGGGACATTTGGGTTTAACTCCTCAATCTATCTATAAATTCGGAACTTATACTGTTCGCGCTAAAGAAGAAGAAGAAGCAGATAAATTAATCGAAGATGCTCAAATGCTTGAAAAAGTAGGCTGTTTTGCGGTTGTTTTGGAAAAAATTCCAGCAGCGCTTGCTAAAAAAGTAGCTGAAAGCATTTCTATTCCTGTTATCGGAATTGGAGCTGGAGGCGGTGTTGATGGTCAAGTTTTGGTAATTCACGATATGTTAGGAATGAATAACGAATTCAGCCCTCGTTTCTTACGCCGTTACTTAAATCTTTACGAAGAAATGACTAAAGCAATCGGACAATATGCTGCAGATGTTAAGTCTAGCGACTTTCCTAATGCTAATGAACAATATTAATTTTTTAAGATACTGAGGTTCTGAGTTGCTAAGGTTTCTTTTTAGGTACAAAGAGGCAAAGTAACAAAGGTTCAAAGGTTTTTATAAATTGCCTCCAGCTTTAGCTGGAGGTTTATTTTTAATCCTCCTTAAAGACTTTAGCCAAATCTCTACATATAATTCGAAATTCTCATCATGAAAATTATTTCTACCAAAGACAATTTACAAGTTTTACACGAAGACAATCACATCATTGTGGTTAATAAGCGTGTAGGTGATATTGTGCAAGGCGACAAAACAGGAGACAAACCTTTGTCTGATGTTGTGAGAGAATATATCAAAGAAAAGTACAACAAACCTGGAGATGTTTTCTTGGGCGTTATTCATCGTTTGGATCGTCCTACAACAGGAATTGTGGTTTTCGCTAGAACTAGTAAAGCTTTGTCCCGAATGAATGAATTATTCAGCAATCGTGAAACTAAAAAGACATATTGGGCTGTTGTAAAGAATAAACCAAAAGAAGCCTCAGCAAAATTGGTTCATTATTTAAAAAGAAACGAAAAGAATAACACTTCAAAAGCGCATTTAAAAGAAGTTCTGGACAGCAAATTAGCCAGTTTAGATTACACAATCATAAAAGAACTTCAAAATTATACGGCTCTAGAAATCAATTTGCATACAGGACGCCATCATCAGATTCGTGCTCAGTTATCTGCAATTGGTTCGCCAATAAAAGGAGACTTAAAATATGGCGCAGATCGAAGCAATCCTGACGGAGGAATTCATCTTCATGCCAGAAAACTAACTTTTGTACATCCTGTTTCAAAAGAAAATATTACGATTATTGCTCCTACTCCAGACGATCCGATTTGGAACGCTGTATGATTTTTATGATTTAATTGTTAAAATTTTAAATTTTATAAATTAACTTGCAGAGAGAAAATTCAAGTTAATCGGAAAATGGATTATAAAAGCAACATCGGGTATCGAAAAGAAACTTTAAAAAAGTTATTGTATAATATTCAAAAAAGTGAAGATTTAATCGTAAAAGCTTTATACGACGACTTTAAAAAACCTGAGTTCGAGGCTGTTTTGACCGAAACCAATTATGTCATTTCTGAGCTTAAAGATGTTATAAAAAAAATTAATAAATGGGCAAAACCTGAACGCGTTTTTCCATCACTGCTCAACTTCCCTTCTAGCGATTATATTTATAAAGAACCTTACGGAGATGTATTGATTATTGCTCCTTGGAATTATCCTTTTCAGCTTGCTTTATGCCCTCTTGTTGCAGCAGTTGCTGCTGGAAACAGAGTTGTTTTAAAACCGTCTGAACTTACACCTCATACATCAGCCATAATTGCTAAAATTATAGAAAAAACATTTCATGTGAATCATGTAGAGGTTTATGAAGGCGGTGTTGATGTATCCAATAAACTGTTGGCACAGCGCTGGGATTATATCTTTTTTACCGGAAGTGTCTCTGTAGGCAAAATTGTTGCCAAAGCGGCTGCAGAAAATTTAACTCCAGTTACTCTGGAATTAGGAGGCAAAAATCCATGTATAATTGATGAAACTGCCAATTTAAAGCTCGCGGCAAAACGAATTGTCTGGGGAAAATTTATTAATGCTGGTCAAACTTGCATTGCTCCTGATTATATTCTGATCCAAAAAAATATGAAGGTGAATTTCATTTCATATTTAATTGAAGAAATCATAAAAGCTTATGGCAAAAAAATTGACAAATCTCCTGATTTTGCACGAATTATAAACACCAAAAATTGGTATCGATTGACCAATATGATTCAAAACGAACATGTTTTATTTGGAGGAGAAAGCGATGCCAACAAACTTTATATTGCTCCGACACTTCTTGAAGAACCAGATTTGGACAGCCCGGTTATGAAAGAAGAAATTTTTGGTCCTATTCTGCCTATCCTTGTTTATGAAAATGAAAGCGACATCGAAAAGATTGTTAGCCGTTATGAGAAACCTCTTTCATTTTATATTTTTAGTGAAAATAATTCATTTACACAGAAATTAATTTCAAAATACTCCTTTGGAGGCGGATGCATCAACGATTCTGTTATTCATTTTTCTAATAACAGACTACCTTTTGGCGGTGTCGGCCATAGCGGAATTGGTGCCTATCACGGTAAACGAAGCTTCGATACATTCTCCCACCATAAAGCAATAGTCAAAAAAGGGAATTGGCTTGATCTACCTATGCGCTACGCACCTTACAAAGATAAATTGGCTTCCATAAAACGAATTTTAGACTGGCTATAAATCAGTTGAAAACATTTCGGAATGTTTTATAGATTTTTATACGGAATTGATTAAAAATATTATATTTACGTCAAGATACCTTTCAAATATTATAAGTCTATAAAACAATTTTACATAAAAATGAAATCGACATTTGACCAAATTGAGGACATTAAAAAAAATGGCTTTTCCCTTGATTTTGCTACAGTTTTTAATCACGCTTTCGAAAACTATAAAAAAATAGCTCTTTATTCGGGACTTATCATTTTGGTCTTAACCATTATCATTGTAATGGCATACATGGGAATAATGATTGCCTATTTTGGATTTGAAAGTCTAAAGGAAGATTATCTAAAGGAATTTACAAATCAAAATTTTACAGTTGTTGAGCTTTTAATGCAAACCATTGGCTTTTCTGTTCTAGCAGCATTAATAGCGCCTTTTAGTGCAGGGTTTTTAAAGATGGCAGATTCAGCAGATAAAGACGTTGAATTTAATGTCTCTACGATGTTTTACTACTACAAAGGAAAATATTTTACGCAAATTTTCGTCGCTGCAATTATCACAGCTATTATAGGAAACTTATTTTCAAATTTAATTAAAAGCTTGAATATTCCATTTGGAGATGTAATTGCGATTGCGATTCCGTATATTATAACCTATTTCGTATACTTATCAACCCCTTTAATTGTTTTTGGAAATTTAACAGCAATAGAATCTTTAAAAGCAAGCATTAGTATAGTTACTAAAAATCCACTAAATATATTCGCTTTTTTTATTATCGGTTTTTTAGGTTCTCTAGTAGGACTTGTAGCATGCTGCATAGGAATAATATTTACTGTAGTTTTTAACAGCTCAATGCAATATGCAACTTACTTTGCCATTTTCGGAACAGAATCTGAAGAAGAAGATTCTATTGATTCAATTGGAAAATATGACATAGATTAATCGAAAACTCTTAATTACAAAGAACTTAACCAATTCTTTTAAGAATTTTCAAAACGCTATTTACTAAACCAACATACCCCAAATTCTATGGCCGCAAACTGTAGTTTTTTCAATTCGGTTATTTCAGGAATTTCCGCTTTCGGAAGTGCCTTTGAATCAATTATGACCGGATGGTATGTACTTAATACTGACATTATTTATTACAACAATCACAAACTTGTTGTACTAGGTTTATCTCTTGTTGCCTTTCTTTCTCTATTGGTTTACCAGTTTTTTAAGATTAAAGCTAAAATTGGATATTTCATCGAAAAAAAGAAAGAGCAAGATACCATTAGCAAAGAATATCAACTTTACATTTTGTTTTTTGGTATTGCAGTAATTGTCATCGAAATCATTAATGAAATTTTCAAAATTAGACCCAAAAGTCTATTAATTGTAAATGTTCTAATTGGTGTTTCCGTTCTTGTCATTTACATGATAATAGATAAAATCAAATGGATGAGAGATAAGATCCAGCAGATTTTTATTTCTTGTTTTTTCATTTATATCAGTTACGTTGCTTACAATATTGTCACTTTAAAAAGTGATGTTGTACCAATCATTGTTTTTCTTATTTCTTTTTTCTTTTCATACAACATCCTAAAGCCTATAAAAGTCTACTGGTCTTTTGTCGCTTTAACGTTTGCCTTTCTAATTGTTGCGTTGGGGCTTCATCTCATCCCAATAAAATCGTCCATTTTATTGCTTAATTTCTGCATTCTTATTTTCATTATCAATCAGGTAAAATATGCTGTTTTATTAAACAATCGTGATAATTTTAGGTTTGCAAGTGAAATTGTCCACAAAGGAAATTCACTTACGATAGCATCCAATCAAAAAGGAGAAATACTATTTTGCAGCGAAACCATAACTCCAATTCTCGGATATCAGCCCGAAGAAGTAATGGGATTAAAATTCTGGGAATTAACACAAGATTCAGTAGAAAAATTAAATCCCTCAAAAAATCAAGAAAACAAGCTTTACATCAGAAAATTAAAAACTCAAAATGGTGAGTACAAATACATTCAATGGAAAGACAAAAAGTTCTCAGATGATTTAATCATCAGCATTGGACAAGACGTTACAGAGCAGGTTATTGTTCAGGATCAATACAAAAATCTAATTCAAACAGCAACCGATATCATTTTTGAAATTGATGCCGAAGGTCATTTTACTTTTATAAATGAATTTGGTTTTGCAATTCTTGGTTATACAGAAAATGAAATAATCACAAAACATTATTCCAATTTTATTCAGGAACATTACATCACTAGTGCCGTAGATTTTTATGAAAATTTAGTGCTTAATGAAAGTAATTATCCGATTATTGAAATTCCTATTTTAAAGAAAAATGGCGAAGAAATATGGATTTCGCAAAAAATCATTGTCCGTAAAAACGATTTGGGATTAACGACTGGTTTCTCTGGAATTGCAAGAGATATTACAGAGAAAAAGACTATTGAAAACGAAAAAAAAAGGCGTCTTAAAAAAATTGAAGCCTATAACAATTCGACTAAGAAATTATCAACTACAGATTTTAGCAAATATGACGAATTAAATACTGTTATTGATTTAATATTAAAAGAAGCCGCTTCTATAAGTCAAGTAAACCGTGTAAGCTTCTGGAAATATGACAATGATTTAATTACCTGCAAAAATCTTTTCAGTCTAGACAATCAGAGTTTGAATGATAAAAACATTCTAGACAAAGAGTCCTATCCTATTTATTTTGAAACACTGAACAACAAAGCAATTATAAATGCGCCAGATGTATTCAACAAACTGGAAACATCAGAATTTCAAAAGCTTTACTTTACAAAAAACGATATTAAATCGATGCTAGATGTGCCAATTTTTCTAACTGGTCAATTAGAAGGAGTGGTTTGTTTTGAAAGCACCGAACAACAGCGGGAATGGGACAATGAAGACATTAATTATGCAAGAACGATTTCAGACGTGATTTCACTTGCTATTTCTTCCCAAATGCGATTAGAAGCTGAAAAAAAATTGGAGCTCAAAAGTCAGCTTTTGTCCGCACTTTCTTTATGTACCGAAAAATTCCTGCTTAGCAAAACTACACATCAAATGTTTGAGGAAACCTATAACATTATTGGAAAGGCAGCCAAAGTTGATCATATGTATTACTACGAAAAAGATGTTATTTACAATACTGTCAGCCAAAAATACAAATGGTCTCGAGATGGTATTGCCCATCAGATTACACCTCTTCGTCATATGACAGAAGAAAATCTAAGAGAAATTTATGATGTTGCATCACAGAGAAAAATCTTAAACACATTAACTCGAAATCTTAATGATGGTTTTTTCAAAAAACTTCTCATCGACAATGAAATTAAATCGATTTTAATTTTACCGCTTTACATAAACGATATTTTTACTGGTTTTATTGGTTTTGATGATTGTACAACAGAAAGAAAATGGTCTGAAGACGAAATTAATATCTTTCAAGTCTTAGCAAATAACATCTCATCTGCATTAGAAAGAAACCGAAACGAAACAAAAATCATTGAAAGCGAGGAAAAATTTAAACTGATTGCCAATAATATTCCCGGAACGGTTTATCTATCAAAATTTGATGCTCTTTCGACCAAAATATTCTTAAATGACGAAGTTTTTAACCTTACAGGTTATTCAAAATCTGAATTTATTGAAAATAATTTATCTTTTCTATCGTTAATTCATCCTGATGATAAAGATGAAGTAATCAACAATCAGATCGATAATCTGCAAAACGGCATGCCTTTGCATAATGTGTATCGCATTAAGCGCAAAAGCGGCGAATTTATTTGGATAGAAGAATTTGGAGACGTAATTAAGCGAGACGACGAAATTGAATTTGTCGGTGGAATTTATTTTGATATTACAAGCAAAAAAGAAATCGAAGACGCTATAAAAGCCAAACAGTTGGCAGAAGCCGCAAGCAAATCAAAATCTGACTTTTTGGCCAATATGTCGCACGAAATCAGAACTCCTCTAAACGGAATTATCGGTTTTACACACTTATTAATGAAAACAGATTTGGAGGAAATTCAAGAAAAATACATGACCACAATCAATCAATCGGCTCATTCTCTTCTTGAAATCATAAATGATATTTTGGACTTCTCAAAAATTGAAGCTGGAAAACTAGAGCTCTTTATTGACTTATATGATATAAAAAAAATATTAGGGCAAGTTTTTGATTTAATTGTATATGAATCCAACAAAAAAAATCTGGAACTTGAGTTGAATATTGACCCTGATGTTCCTAAATACATTTGGACCGATATTGTTCGTCTTAAACAAATTTTAATCAACCTGCTTTCAAACGCTGTAAAATTTACAACCGAGGGTTCCATCAAATTAAATGTTTCGGTTTTAGAAAAAAAATCAAACAGTAGTTCCATTATTCGTTTTGCCGTAATTGATACAGGAATTGGCATACTTGAAAAAAATAAAAAGAAAATTTTCAAAGCTTTTTTACAGGAAGACAGCTCTACAACGAGAAAATTTGGAGGAACAGGATTGGGCTTGACCATTTCCAACCAATTGCTTGCTTTAATGGAAAGCCGTTTACAGCTGGAGAGCAAAATTGATGAAGGAAGCACTTTTTTCTTCGATTTGAATTTAAAAACCAGCAACCAAAGTATTAATGACAAATACAATGCCGAACTTAAAAGTTTAAATATTGATTTAGATGCTCACGAAATAGGAACAAACGGCAACAATATTACTTTTTTAATTGTCGAAGATAACAAAGTAAACATGCTTCTTCTTAAGACCATTATAAAAAACTTATACAATAACGCTTTTATTTTTGAATGTGAAAATGGATACGAAGCCATTCAGCAATTTGAAAAAATTAATCCGACCATTATTTTTATGGATATTCAAATGCCAATTATGAATGGTTATGAAACTGCAAAAGCTATTAGAAATACCAAAAAAGGTCGCGATATTCCAATAATTGCGGTTACTGCAGGTGCAGAAAAAGAAGAACGAAATAAATGCATTTCTGCAGGAATGGACGATTACATCTCCAAACCTATTATGAAAGGAACTGTTGAAGAGGCTTTAATTAAATGGCTGGGATAATATTTCGATTCAATTCCAGTTTTCGGTCCTAGAGCGTTAATGAAATTAAAACCAAACATAAACGTTTCAATTATAAAATTTATCATTAAAAATCTATAAATTCGTACAACGTTAAAAAACAATTCAATATGAAATGGCAAGGCAGAAGACAAAGTGATAATGTCGAAGACAGAAGATCGATTTCTGGCGGAGGTAAAGCAATAATTGGCGGTGGAGTTATCGGAATAATTGTTTTGCTTCTTAATGTTTTTGGTGGTGAAACCGGTCAGCAAATAGCGCCTATTCTAGAACAAATGCAAGGCGGACAAGGTCAGCAGACAGAAGCTGCAGCCCCATTAAGCAAGGAAGACGAAGAAATGGGGAATTTTGTGAGAGTTGTTTTGGCTGATAATGAAGACATCTGGAGTAAAATTTTTGCCGATAATGGCATGACATACGAAAAACCTAAATTAGTACTTTTTAAAGGTGCTGTACAAACTGCTTGCGGAGGTGCATCATCAGCTTCTGGTCCGTTTTATTGTCCAGGCGATCGAAAAGTATATATGGATTTAGATTTCTTTGAAGAACTCAAAACCAAATTTGGTGCAAAAGGAGGCGATTTTGCCATTGCTTATGTAATTGCGCATGAAATTGGACATCACATTCAAACTTTGCTAGGAACCTCCGCAAAAATGCGTCAAATGCAACAAGGAAAAAGTGAAGCAGAAGCCAATAAATTATCTGTAGCACTAGAATTACAAGCCGATTTTTATGCTGGGGTCTGGGCACATTACAATCAAACCAATTTAGACACTGGAGACATTGAAGAAGCATTAAGTGCTGCAAATGCTGTTGGAGACGATGCTATTCAAAGTAAAATGCAAGGACACGTTGTTCCCGATTCTTTTACACACGGAACTTCTGAACAAAGAATGTATTGGTTTAATAAAGGTTTTAAAAGTGGCGATATAAAACAAGGAACTACATTTGAAGAAATTAGATAATACATAAACCAAATATAATAACCACCAGAAAAGCACAACTTAAACAGTTGTGCTTTTTTAATTTCCAATATTCTAAAACCCAAATTCCAAATTCTTTGAGATTAGATTCAAAATAAAAAAATTCAAACTCCAAATTTACATGCTTTGGAATTTGGAGTTTCAAAAATTGGAATTTTACTTTTTTTCTTTTCTTAGAAAAACAAAAAAAGCCTTGAATTTCTTCAAGGCTTTCTATCTGGGTGGCTGACCGGGTTCGAACCGGCGACCCGCGGCACCACAAACCGCTACTCTAACCAGCTGAGCTACAACCACCATTTTTCTGCTTAGCGAGTGCAAATATAGAACAAAGGTTGAGTTCTACAAAGAAAAAAATGAAAAATTTTTATAAAAATTAAATCAAATCTTCTAAGCTATTGACTGCCAAACACCTTTCAGCTGTAAAACCTTCGGCAAAATCTTTCCCAACCAGTCTTCCTAAGTCCTGCGCACGATAATTTAAGCTTTCAAAAAAGTTTTTACTTGTAATTGGCGTTGCAGGTTCGCTTGAATTCGGATCGTAAAATTGGGTTTTATAAGCAGAAATCGCTTCTACTTTCTTTTTTTCAAAACCTGTAATATCAACTACAAAATCTGGAGTAATATTTTTCCATTGAATATAGTGGTAAACTACTTTTGGTCTCCACGCCTCTTGTTGCACTCCATCGATCGAAGTTTCAATTTTCATTAATCCCGAAAGAAAGCAAGAATCTGAAACTAATTTACTTCCTTTTCCGTGATCAATATGGCGATCGTCGATTGCGTTGCATAATACAATTTCAGGTTTATACTTACGAATCATTTTAATGACTTCTAATTGATGTTTTTCATCATTAACAAAAAATCCATCGCGCATACGCAGATTCTCACGAACAAGAACGCCTAAAATGTCAGCTGCATCTTTTGCTTCCTGATCTCTAATTTCTGCCGTTCCACGAGTTCCTAATTCACCGCGTGTCAAGTCTACAATACCTACTTTTTTCCCTAAGGATACTTCTTTTAAAATGGTTCCGGCACAACCCAATTCTACATCATCTGGATGCGCACCGAATGCTAATATGTCTAATTTCATTTATTTTTTGTTTCAAGTTTCAAGTTTCAGGTTTCAAGTTGTAGCGAAACTTGAAACCTGGAACTTGAAACAATTTTATAAACTATTTTCTCAAAACTCTTTTCATCGTCATCGATTTATTGACGCTTTCTTCCCATTCTTTTTCAGGAATGCTTTCTTTTGTGATTCCGCAGCCCATATACAAAATTGCTTTATCTTCCTGAATCTGCATGCATCGTAAATTTACAAATAAATCAGAACTTGAATTATTTCCTTCAAAACTGCTGTTTAACTCTCCTAGAAAACCTGTATAAAAAGTTCTCTCATACTTTTCATTTTCTAAAATAAAAGCTTTTGATTTCTTTTTCGGAAGTCCACAAACGGCAGGCGTTGGATGCAAAGTATCAATAACTTCTTCTAAAGTTGAATTTTCTTTTAAAACTCCCGAAATATCCGTTTTGATATGCCAAATCGATCCTGCTTTTAAACTATATGGCTCAGAAACCACAACCGAAGCCGTAAACTCTCTAAGACGTTTTACAATAAAATCAGTCACAAACTGCTGTTCGTCTTTTTCTTTTTGCTGCCAAACGATTTCTGTTTGGTTATTATCTTTTTGCGTTCCCGCTAAAGCCATGGTTTCAAAAGCATTTCTGTTTGCTTTTAAAAGTTTTTCCGGCGTAGCACCCATCCACATTCCAACTTTTGGATGAAAAAAACAATAACAAAAAGTCGCTGGATATAATTGAACCAAATGCTGAAAAGTTTCGATAAAATCAAATTCAGTTAAAGGCACTTCTTCATTTCGTGATAAAACTACTTTTTTGAATTCTTCATTTTTAATCGCCTGAATTCCCTGAACAACTAAATATTCATATTGAAATTTAGCTTCTTGATCAAAACTCAAATCATCAATTTCTATTGGCTCAAATGAAGTCGTTTCTTTTTCGGCAGTAATAATTTCAGATTCATTTTCTGGAATCAGAATTAATTGTTTTTCATCGAAAGAAGCGAAAACAAATCCTTTTTCGCTATAATCTGAAACGATATTTAAAACAGAATTTTGCTGTAAAATCCCAATGTAGTTTGTTGCATTGGGTTTGGAATAAAGTACAAAAGGTAAATTTTGCTCTTTATGATTTTTAATTTTTAAGAAAAATGAATTCATATTTATTCGCTTTTCTTTCTATCTAAAACCATATTCGTCAATTTGCAAAGTGAAACCAAGTTCCCCTCTTCATCAGTAATTTTGATTTCCCAAAGATGAAGGCTTCTTCCTTTGTGAATAATTCTGGCTGTTCCAAAAACAAAACCTTCTCGAATACTTTTCAGGTGATTTGCCGAGATTTCAATGCCTCTTACCTCCTGCTCTTTCGGATTGATAAAAAAGAATGAAGCCGCACTGCCAACACTTTCTGCCAAAGCAACAGATGCACCGCCGTGCAATAATCCCATTGGTTGATGAACGCTAGGATTTACTGGCATTTTTGCAGCTAAAAAATCTTCTCCGGCGTCGATATATTCAATTTTTAGCGTTTCCATTAATGTGTTTTTAGAAAACTCATTACAGCGTGCCAAAATCTGCTCTTTTGTATAATTCATTAAAATAAACTTTAAAATCGTAAAATTAAAGAAAGATAAGACATAAATCTAAAATCCGATTCTAAAATTTAAAATTCAACTTCAAACGTGTAGGTTTTTTGCTATTTTTACAAAAACAATCAAAAATCAATCTTTGGCTTTTTTGGAGCCACAGATTACACAGATTAGAAGGACTTTTTTTAGATAGCCACGAATTTCCACGAGTTTTTATTCAATTTAATTCGTGGAAATTCGCGGAATTAGTGGCGAAAAAAAAATCTTTTTAATCCTTTTAATCTGTGGCAAAAAAAAAAGAAAAACAACAATGCGTCAATACTTTTCAATCTTCGTTCTGGGTTTAATTCTAGCGTTCAGCTCTTGTCGAACTGATTTTGATACTGTAGCCAGTTCCGGAGATTTGAAGTTTTCAAAAGACACGGTTTATCTAGACACTATTTTTAAAAATATTGGTTCAAGCACGTATCAATTAAAAGTTTACAATCAGAGTAAAAATGATATTTCGATTCCGGTCGTTCAACTCAAAAAAGGTTTAAATTCCAAATACAGAATGACTGTCGACGGAATGACAGGCAACAATGGGAAAATTTTTAAAGATGTTACCCTTTTAGCAAAAGACAGCCTGTACATTTTTATAGAAACCACCGCAGATATTACAGACGCCAATCCAACCGATTTTTTATATACCGATGAAATCCAATTTGACAGTGGAGCTAACCTGCAAGAAGTGGCTTTAGTTACTTTGATTCAAGATGCTGTTTTTTTATTTCCAAATCAAAATGCTGATGGAACAAAAGAAAAAATCAAAATCGACGGTAAAGATGTTGACGGATTTTATTTGAGCGAAAATGATTCTGAAAATGGTAATGAATTAATTTTTACCAAACAAAAACCTTACGTCATTTATGGTTACGCAGGAGTTCCAGAAAACAAAACCGTGACTTTTGAAGCTGGTGCGAGAGTTCATTTTCACGCCAATTCTGGTTTATATGTTGACAACAAAGCTTCTTTACAAATTAATGGAGCAACTTCAACCACTAATAAATTGGAAAACGAAGTTGTTTTTGAAGGTGATCGTTTAGAACCAATGTATTCAGATATTCCAGGACAATGGAAATCTGTTATTTTTGAGAGAGGCAGTGTCAATCATTCCATCAATCATTTAACTTTAAAAAATGCGATTGTTGGTTTAGATTTTAGAAGTCCTTCAAACACAATTGAAATTAAAAACTCACAGATTTACAATTGTGCCGAATATGGAATTTTAGCTCAAAACGCTCAAATTACGGGAGAAAATTTAGTAATTAACTATGCTGGTTTGACTAGTTTATCTTGTGTTTATGGTGGAAACTATAAATTCACACATTGTACTTTTAACAATAATTGGTCGGCTCCTTCCCAATTCGCAGTTAGTTTGAGTAATTCATTAGCGGGCGCCAGTCCCGAAACTAACCCTCTGACACAGGCTACTTTTAATAACTGTATAATTTACGGATCGACTACAAATGAATTTAATTTGAGTAAAAACGCTAATTCTCCTTTTGTTTATCAATTGAATAATTGTCTTTTAAAATTCAGCAGTTCATCAACAAATCTGCTTTATCAGTTTAAAACTGATACGGAACATTATAATAATATTATTCTAAATGAGAATCCGAAATTTTATAAACCTTCTGAAAATAAATTCAATATTGATAAAACTTCTGCCGCTTTCGCGAAAGGGAATCAGGCGTATATCATTCCAATAGATATTTTAGGTATTACAAGAACTTCTCCACCAGATTTGGGTGCTTATCAGAATCAGGATTTCCCGAAGTAGTTTTTTTTTGCTACTAAGGCGCTAAGGCACACAAAGTTTTTTTTGCCAAAGCCCTATTAGTTTGTCATTTCGACGAAGGAGAAATCACACACGAAACTCTGCAAAGATTGGAAATTATACATGCGGAAATACTAGTGTGATTTCTCCTTCGTCGAAATGACAAAAAATGACGAAAATCTTTCTATTTTTGATAAAAAATCTTCGCGTCTTCGTGCCTTCGTGGCAATACTTTTTACACAACCTGCAATTTTCTCGGATTTCCTTTAGAAAAATTTGTAATTCAATTTTAAGAATACCTTACTTCTTCATGAAGTGTTTTTCGATTGAAATTTGAAAAATAACAACAGTTTACAAGCAAAAAAAGAAAATCAAAAAATGTTAAATTTCAAGCATAATCAGCAGCAAAAAAATTGCATTTTTAGGGCAAAACAAAGCAAAAATAAATAATTAAAAAGGCGTTGTTCGTTGCTTTTTTTTTTGGTTTAGATTGACTAAATTTGCAGCTCAATACAACAAACTACACAAATGATCCATTTCTTTGAAAACCAAAGCAAAACTGTTTTTGCCGTACAAACGCAAAACGAAATTTCAGCTCAAGACATTTCAAAATTAAACTGGCTTTTTGCCGACGCAAGTAAGATCGAAAAATCTGCATTGACAGGTTTCTTTGTTGGTCCTCGCGCTACTATGATTACACCTTGGAGTACAAATGCTGTAGAAATTACTCAAAATATGGGAATTTCTGGCATTATCAGAATCGAAGAATTTCATCCAGCAACGGAAGATTTTACTGATTTTGACCCAATGCTTTCTCAAAAATTCAACGAATTAGATCAGGAAATCTTCACTATCAACATTCAGCCGGAACCGATTCTGGAAATTGATGATATCGCTGCTTACAACAAAGTAGAAGGTTTAGCTTTAAGCGAAGAAGAAGTTGATTACTTAAACAATCTTTCGACTAAACTTGGAAGAAAATTAACGGATTCTGAGATTTTCGCTTTCTCTCAAGCAAACTCAGAACACTGCCGTCACAAAATCTTCAACGGAACTTTTGTTATTGACGGCGAAGAAAAGGAAACTTCTCTTTTCAAATTAATCAAAAAAACATCTCAGGAAAATCCTAACGATATTGTTTCTGCTTACAAAGACAACGTTGCTTTTGTAAAAGGGCCAAAAGTGCAGCAGTTTGCACCAAAATCGGCAGACAAACCTGATTTTTACGAAATAAAAGAATTCGATTCTGTTATCTCATTAAAAGCAGAAACACACAATTTCCCAACAACAGTTGAGCCTTTCAACGGTGCTGCAACAGGATCAGGAGGAGAAATTCGTGACCGTTTAGCTGGAGGCCAAGGATCATTACCATTAGCAGGAACTGCTGTTTACATGACTTCATATTCTCGTTTAAAGTCCTTCGACTCCGCTCAGGATGACAGAAAATGGGAAAATGCTGTTGAAGAAAGAAAATGGCTATACCAAACACCAATGGACATTTTAATCAAAGCTTCAAACGGAGCTTCTGATTTCGGAAATAAATTCGGTCAGCCGCTTATTACGGGTTCTGTTTTAACTTTCGAGCACGAAGAAGAGAACAGAAAAATTGGTTACGATAAAGTAATCATGCAAGCTGGTGGAATTGGTTACGGAAAACTTGATCAATCTATCAAACACAAACCAAAAGAAGGCGATAAAATCGTTATTCTTGGAGGTGAAAACTATAGAATCGGAATGGGTGGTGCTGCGGTTTCTTCTGCAGATACAGGAGCTTTCGGTTCTGGAATCGAATTAAATGCGATTCAGCGTTCTAACCCTGAAATGCAAAAACGTGCTGCTAACGCGATTCGTGGTTTAGTAGAAAGCGACAATAATCCTATTGTTTCTATTCACGATCATGGTGCGGGTGGACACTTAAACTGTCTTTCTGAATTGGTTGAAGAAACTGGAGGTTTGATCAATTTAGACAAATTACCAGTTGGAGATCCTACTCTTTCAGCAAAAGAAATTATCGGTAACGAATCTCAAGAAAGAATGGGATTGGTTATTGGTCAAAAAGATATCGATACATTGCAAAGAATTGCTGACAGAGAGCGTTCTCCAATGTACGAAGTTGGAGATGTAACGGGAGATCACCGTTTTACTTTCCAATCAAAAACTAACGGTTCAAAACCGATGGATTATGCTTTAGAAGATTTCTTCGGAAGTTCTCCAAAAACGGTTATGACTGACAATACCGTTGACAGAAAATATGCTGACGTTGCTTACAATGCTGCAGATTTCGAATCATACTTAAAAGACGTTTTACGTTTAGAGGCTGTTGCTTCAAAAGACTGGTTAACAAACAAGGTTGACCGTTGCGTTGGAGGAAAAGTTGCTAAACAACAAAATGCAGGTCCTTTACAATTGCCATTAAATAATGTTGGGGTAATGGCTCTGGATTATTTAGGAAAAGAAGGTATTGCAACTTCTATCGGGCACGCTCCTATTGCTGCTTTGATCGATCCTGTTGCAGGATCTAGAAATGCAATTGCAGAATCGTTATCAAATCTTATCTGGGCACCAATTAAAGAGCAATTAAAAGGAGTTTCATTATCTGCAAACTGGATGTGGGCTTGTAAAAACGAAGGTGAAGACGCTCGTTTATACGCTGCTGTTGAAGGTTGTTCAGAATTTGCAATTGAATTGGGAATCAATATTCCGACAGGAAAAGATTCACTTTCAATGAAACAAAAATATCCAAATGACGAAGTAATCGCGCCTGGAACGGTTATTATTTCTGCTGCTGGAAACTGTACAGATATTAGAAAAGTAGTTGAACCAGTTTTACAGAAAAACGGAGATTCAATCTATTATATCAATTTGTCTCAAGATGATTTCAAATTAGGAGGTTCTTCTTTTGCACAAATCAGAAACACAATCGGAAACGAAACTTCTACCATTAAAGATTCAGCTTTCTTCAAAAATGCATTTAATACCATTCAGGAACTAATCGGCGAAAGCCAAATTTTAGCGGGTCACGATATCGGAAGCGGTGGTTTAATCACTACTTTATTAGAATTGTGTTTTGCTGATGTAAATCTTGGAGCTAAAATTGATTTCAGCGCTTTCGCGGAAAAAGACTTATTAAAAATCCTTTTCGCGGAAAACATCGGAATTGTTTTCCAAGCTAAATCTGATGCAGCAGTTGAAGCTAAATTAAATGCAAATAATATAGAATTCTTCAAAATTGGTTCTGTAACTTCTACAGCATCTTTAGAAGTTGGAAACTGGAAATTAGATATACCAACTTACAGAGATGTGTGGTTCGAAACTTCTTATTTGTTAGATCAAAAACAATCTAAAAACGGAAGAGCTCAGGCACGTTTTGAAAACTATAAAAATCAGGTTTTAAATTATACTTTCCCAACACATTTTACAGGAAAGAAACCAGAAATCGACAATTCTAAACCAAGACCAAAAGCAGCGATTATCCGTGAAAAAGGAAGTAATTCTGAGCGTGAAATGGCAAACGCAATGTACTTGGCAGGATTTGACGTAAAAGATGTTCACATGACCGATTTAATTTCTGGACGTGAAACTTTAGAAGATATTCAATTCATCGGAGCAGTTGGAGGATTCTCTAACTCTGACGTTTTAGGTTCTGCTAAAGGTTGGGCTGGAGCTTTCTTATACAACGAAAAAGCAAAAACAGCTTTAGATAATTTCTTCAAAAGAGAAGATACTTTATCTGTTGGAATTTGTAACGGATGTCAGTTGTTTATGGAATTGGAAGTGATTAATCCAGAGCATGAAGTTCATGGAAAAATGCACCATAACGAAAGTCAGAAACACGAAAGTATCTTTACTTCTGTAACTGTTCAGGAAAACAATTCTGTAATGTTATCGACTTTAGCTGGAAGCACTTTAGGAGTTTGGGTTTCTCACGGAGAAGGTAAATTCAAATTGCCTTATGCAGAAGATCAATACAATATTGTTTCTAAATATGCATACGAAGGGTATCCTGCAAATCCAAACGGTTCTGATTACAACACTGCTATGATGTGTGACAAAACTGGAAGACATTTGGTTATGATGCCTCATATTGAGCGCTCGACTTTCCAATGGAACTGGGCGCATTATCCAAAAGACAGAAATGACGAGGTTACGCCTTGGCACGAAGCTTTTGTTAATGCCAGAAAATGGATTGAGAAAAACTAAAAATATATTTTTATGAAAAGCGCCCGAATTTATCGGGCGTTTTTTTTATAGCCACGAATTTTCACGAATTATTTTTTTTAGCCACAGATTATAAGGATTAAAATGATTTTTTTTCATTGTCAAAAAATAATCTGTGAGAATCCTTTTAATCTGTGGCAAACTTTTACACACAATGCATTCGTGGAAATTCGTGTAATTCGTGGCTAACAAAACTATTTAAAACTATTCTAAGATTAATTTAATGGTATCTTAAGACAGCTTAAGCAAGCGTAAACATTCGGATAAATATCTTTGTTTCATGAAAAAAATGATCCAAAATACAGTCCTTATCGCTTTAGTGTTTCTTACAAGCCAATTTGCATTTAGTCAAAAAACTTCTTCTATAAACGGAACCGTTACTGACGGAAAAAATCCTGTAGAATTTGTTGATGTACTTTTAAAGAATGTTGCCGATTCTACAAAAACAATAAATTATACCGTGACAGATGTTTCTGGAAATTTTTCGTTAGAAAATGTAACTACTGGAGAATATCTGCTTCAGTTTAAACTTATCGGTTTTAAAACGAATATTAAAAAAATAAAATATATAGGAACTGCTATTTCTCTCGGAACAATTACTTTACAAGAGGATGCAAACCTGCTTAATACCGTTGTTGTAAACTCACAAAAAAAACAGATCCAGAAAACAAATGAAGGTTTTGTTTTTAATGCTGCTTCTAATATTTCGCAATCTGGCGGAACAGCAATTGATATGCTAAAAAACATTCCGACAGTTTCTGTTGATGCCGATGATGCCATTTCGCTAAGAGGAAAAACACCTTTAATATTAATTAATGGAAAAAATTCTGCCATTAACGATATGAATCAAATTCCAGCGAGCAGTATTGAGAGCATAGAAATTATTACAAGTCCAACAGCAAAATATGATGCTAATGCAGAAAGCGGCATTATCAATATTAAACTCAAGAAAAATAATCTAAATGGTCTAAATGGTTCTGCGGTTCTCGGTGCCGGTTTTGGAGCCAAAGGAAGAATGAATAGTTCGGTACTTTTAAACAATAAAACAGACAAATGGAATATTGGAGTTGCTTATGATAACCGTTTTGCAGGCAGAACAAAAAGCATAAAAGGAGAAAGAACTAATTATTTTATTGAAGACGAACATTATATTGATCAACAGAGAAGCGATCAGCGAACAGAAGGTTTGCAGAATTTAAAATTGAATGTTGACTTTTCGCCAAATGAAAAAAACACATTTTCTTTTGAAGCGCTCGGAAATCTAGAGAACAAAGACAATGATGAGACTTTAAAAACGGATATTTTCAATAATTCTGGTCAGTTTTTTTCTGGAAATCAGCGCCATTCAATGGAAATCCAAAAAGCTAAAGCGGCAGAAATGGCTTTCAATTATGATCGAAAATTTTCTGATGACAGAAAAAGCTTAAATGCCAGCATTACAACTTCATTTAATTTCGGAAGAGAAAACACCGATATCGACACCAATCAATACGATGAAAATGAAACTATAATTGGTGATCCATTTTTACAGCAAACTCATAATTATTCAAAAGAAAACATCTCCAATGCTATTTTAAATTACGCTTTTCCAGTTTCTGAAAAATCAATAATAGAAACAGGATATAAAGGAACTTTCCGATTCTTTAATTCCGATTTTCAAAGTGCCGATATGATCAATGGCGAATATGTGATCAATCCATTAGCCAGCAATATTTTTGATTTTAACGAACAGATCAATGCTTTCTATGCACTTTTAAATTCGTATTCGGGTTCTAAAGAAAATCAGAAATGGAAATACAATGCAGGATTGCGCGCTGAGCAAGTTTCTAATAACGGAAAAACAGAAAATGGAAGCGATAGCTTTTCAAACCATTATATAAAGTTTTTCCCTTCTGCATCTATTCAATTAAACTCAAAGTCGGATGAATTTATAAAATTGGGTTACAGTAAACGAATTAATCGCCCTGATTTAGATGATTTAAATCCGTTTATCGATATAACTGATGCATTGAATCCGCATGGAGGAAATCCGTATTTGAAACCCGAAATCATTCATATTGCCGAATTAAATTATAATAAAGATTGGAACAATTATTCGCTTTCTGCAAATGCTTTTTATAGAAATGCAAAAGACGCGATTAGACAATATGCCATCCTGCAAGATAACGGAGTCGTTTTATTACAGCCTCAAAATATAGGAAGCACGGTAACGTACGGACTGGAAACGATTTTTACTTTTAAGCCATTTTCTTTTTATGATGCCAATATCAGTTTAACCGCGTTTGAGCAGAATATCAATGCAGACAATCTGGAACAAGCCCAAGATGTTGTTAAAAATGCATTTAGCTGGTACGGAAAAATCATAAATAATTTTACTCCGTGGAAAGGCGGGAAACTTCAAATCATTGGAAACTACAATTCATCAGTTGCAACAGCACAAGGAAAAAAGATTCCGGTTTACAATGTTGACATGGGATTTCAACAGAAATTAGGAAAAGGAAATGCCAGATTAGGATTAGTGGTAACAGATATGTTCAACACTTTAGAAAGTGGTTATAAAAACAATACCCTTTTGTTTAGCAATCATCGCACCAACAAATCAGACACGCGTGCGCTGATGGTGACTTTTGCCTACACTTTCAGATCTGATTTTAAAGAAAAATTACTCGAAAATCAGTTTTCTACCGAGTAAAAACTTAGGTGAAATAAATAAAACATAAAAATTTCATTCTTGTATTTTTAAGCTTCCATTCTATAAAAAAAATGGATTATATTCGCTCAGCAAAAAATCAGCCATTAGATTTTTTCTGCCCAAAAACACTTAAACCTACATAGAATGAAATTTTTAAAATTACTTTTTATTTGCTGCATATTCTTTGCTGCTGCCCCATCGCATTCACAAGTTCACGTAGATCAAATTATTCACAATTCTAAAGAACGTTACATTACCACTACAATCGGATATCCAGTTCCTGGAACTTATGCTCCATTAAATCAAAAAGAGCCTATTACGGTTTTAAATCCAGACGGAACAGGTTTTATTCAGGCTGAAGATTTAAGCAAACAAAAAATAAATTGGGGAATTGAATGCACCGAAGAAGGCACTCCTATTTTTAAAGAAGGCTACAATAGTGCCTCTTATACTTTCTGGTACAGACCAAATGATAGTGAAGAATGGTACTACTCTCAATTTTCTATTCATTTTACCAAGAAAAAAATGTTTTTGATGGGAGAAAGAGTAAAAGAATATGTAGATTACAACGTACAATAAGCATTAAAAAAAGTGTCCAAATTAAATTTTTCTTGATTTTTAGGAAATTTCACCGCAAAAAAGAAAACGTTTTCGTTGATTTTTAATAGTCTCTATAAATTTTCCCATAAAATTTCATTAAATAAAAAATCATACCCAAATTTTATTTAATTTGCGATAAAATTCAATATATTAAACATGGTTTCAATCACACGCCTTTTTGATTTTCCCTATTATCAACAAGAAACTTACAACCTTCCAGTTGCTCTTGCAACCAAAAAAAATGGAGTCTGGGAAAAAACATCCAGTGAAGAATATATTGCAAAAGCAAATGCTATTTCGAGAGCATTATTGCGTATGGGCGTTCAGAAAGATGATAAAATTGCTTTAATAAGCTCAAACAACCGTACCGAATGGAATATCATGGATATTGGTATTTTGCAGACTGGCGCACAGAATGTCCCTATTTATCCAACAATTGCAGAAGAAGATTACGAATATATTTTAAACCACAGCGGCAGTATTTATTGCTTTGTTTCTGATGAAGAGGTTTTGCAGAAAGTAAATGCTATTAAAGCCAATGTGCCTTCTTTAAAAGAGGTTTATTCTTTTAATGAAATTTCAGGATGCAAACATTGGTCAGATTTATTGATCTTAGGCGAAGACAATAGCAATCAAAACGAAGTTGAAGCTAGAAAAGACAGCATTCACACAGATGATTTAGCGACAATCATTTATACTTCTGGTACAACAGGAAGACCAAAAGGAGTTATGCTTTCGCACAAAAATATTGTGTCGAATGTTTTAGACAGCTCACCAAGAATTCCGTTTGATCCAGGAAAAAGCACTGCATTAAGCTTCTTACCTATCTGCCATATTTTTGAAAGAATGATTTTGTACATCTATCAATATTATGGTGTATCTGTTTATTTTGGAGAATCTATTGACAAAATCAGTGATAACTTAAAAGAAGTTCGTCCAACTGTAATTACGGCTGTTCCAAGACTTTTAGAAAAAGTTTACGATAAAATTTATGCAAAAGGAGCTGAATTAACAGGTATTAAGAAAAAATTATTTTTCTGGGCTATTGATTTAGGTTTAAGATATGAACCATACGGAGCAAATGGTGCTTGGTATGAATTTCAATTGAAAATCGCACGCAAACTTATTTTCAGCAAATGGAAAGAAGGTTTGGGCGGAAATTTAGATTTAATGGTTTCTGGAAGTGCCGCTTTACAGCCACGTTTAACAAGAGTTTTTGCTGCTGCAGAAATTCCGGTTATGGAAGGTTACGGATTAACTGAAACTTCTCCAGTAATTGCTGTAAACGACCAAAGAAACAAAGGCTTTAAAATTGGAACTGTTGGAAAACCAATTCGTAATGTAGAAGTAAAAATTGCCGAAGACGGAGAAATTCTGTTAAAAGGACCAAACGTAATGTTAGGCTACTATAAAGATCCTGAGAAAACTGCGGAAGCTGTAATTGATGGTTATTTCCATACTGGAGATATCGGAGAAATTGACAGTGAAGGTTTCTTAAAAATTACAGATCGTAAAAAAGAAATGTTCAAAACTTCTGGCGGTAAATATATTGCTCCGCAAATGATCGAAAATGCTATGAAACAATCTCGTTTTATTGAGCAGATTATGGTTATTGGCGAAGGCGAAAAAATGCCTGGAGCTTTCATTCAGCCAAACTTCGAATTTGTAAAAGAATGGGCAAAAATCCATAAAGTTACTTTAGGAAGTTCTGATGCAGAAATAAGCGCTAATCCAGACGTTATTAAGCGTATCGATGAAGAAGTTGAAGGCATCAATAAAAAATTCGGACACTGGGAACAAGTTAAACGTTTTGAACTTACTCCAGATGTTTGGTCTATTGATGGCGGTCAGCTTACTCCAACTCTAAAATTGAAACGTAAAATTATTAAAGAAATTTATAAAGACCTTTACGCTAAAATCTACGGGAACAATTAATAAATCAGAATAATATAACCAAAAACGAAAAGGCTGTCTTAATTAAGACAGCCTTTTTTAGTATCAAAAAACAGGTATTTTTACTTTGAACATTAAACCATAAATGCCGTATTTTAGCTTTATCTTCTACAACAGAAAAGCTATGCCCTGGAATACCCTTGAACAACTTTGGAAACGTACTGTCGCTCCTCAAAATGCTGATCTAAATCAAACTAACTGGGACAATGAACTTAAAACACTCTATCAGTTGGGTATTGCTATGGAAGATGCTTTGCGATTTTTATATTTTGAAAAACCAGATTATGAATCTTTCAAAGACTGGATAAACAACCGAAAACATGATGTAACACTTGAACCGGAAGATTTAACCGAAGATGTTTTATCTGAAGAAGATTTAGAATACTGGAACCAAAATGGCTATGTAATCGTTAAAAATGCTATCTCAAAAGAAGACTGCAAAGACACTCAAAAAGCCATTTGGGAATATCTTAAAATGGATCCCAACAAAAAGGAAAGCTGGTACAAAAGGCATGAAAATCAAAAAGGGCTTATGCTTAGTTTTTCTGATCATGAAACTTTAAATAAGAACCGTTTTTCTCCAAGGGTAAAAAAAGCGTACGAACAGCTTTACAAAACCACCAAAATTTACAAAACGATTGACAAGGTAAGTTTTAATCCGCCAGAAACAGAGAATTTTAGTTTTCTGGGAAGTCCGCTTCATTGGGATATGAGTTTGAAAAAGCCTTTGACTTTTGGCCTTCAGGGTTTACTTTATTTAACCGACTGTGGACCAAATGATGGTGCTTTTCATTGCGTTCCTGGGTTTCATAACCAAATCGATCAGTGGCTGGACGAAGTAGAACCTCATGAAGATGCAAGAACAAAAGCGCTGCAGACTCTAAAAGCAAAACCAATTGTAGGAGATGCTGGAGATTTTATCATTTGGCATCAGGCACTTCCGCATTGTGCGACACCAAATAAAGGTGAAAAACCGCGAATGGTTCAATATCTCACTTATCTTCCAGATGATTATAATGCAACTGGAGAGTGGATTTAAACCATTCTAGTTTTTCAGGCACCAATGCAAAATCTTAGCGATGTTTTTAGCATCGTCAATTCCGCGATGATGTGTTCCTTCTAATGGAATATTTAGTAATTGCAGAGCGCCATTCATTCCTGTAGACCTCTTTAAGCCAAACTTTTCAGCAAAATGCTCTTTTACATTGATATGCTCCTCTCCCATGGGATATCGAATGCCAAACGATTTGCATTGTTTTGTCAGGATATTCAAATCATATTGCCCGTAACTTGCCCAAGTGTACAAATCTGGATTATATTCGTCGACTAACAAATCTACGGCGTCTTCAAAAGAAACTCCATTTTTATCGAGTAAATCCTGAGTAATAGTCGTCAGTTCAGTACAAAACGGACTCACGCTTGAACGTTGCGGTTTGATTAAAATACCAATGTTCTTTGAGATATAGCCCGTTTCAATATCTAAAACTGCTAAACCTATTTCAATAATTTCATTTTGCTGTCCGCTCGGGACTGCGCCTTGCCAACATGTGGCTTCTAAATCGATAATAATAATTTTATCTGTTGTTTTCATTTTTTAAATTTTTAAATAATTGTTTTTTTTAACCGCTAAGAGTGCTCAGATTTGTTTCACGCAGATCTAACAGATTGGAGCAGATTTTTAATCCTTTTAATCTTTATAATCTGTGGCTAAAAAAACTTTGTGTCTTAGCGCCTTAGTGGCAACTCCCTAGAAAAACATGCTTTTAAAATCTAGAAAGAAACTTCTTTTCTTAGACTTTTTTTCAGGCTTTTCCTTTTTAGCAGATTTCTTCTTTTCAAAAACTGCTTTAGCTTTCTCAATCCGTTTAACTGGTTTTATTTCTTCACTTTTAGACATTTCGTAGAACTTTTTGAAAGGACGAGGTTCAAAATCAACCAAAATTGCAGCCATGTTGATAGCATCAATGTTTGACGGATCTGTTTCTCCTTTGAAGAAAGTTTCGATAGGTCTGAACTTATCTTTTTTCTCCTTAAACTTATTCTTTTTACTGTGATCGAAATCTAAACCCAATAGATTACAGAAAACGTTCAAGTCTTCTTTTGTTGGGTTGTTTTCGAAAATCAACCAGCACAAATCACGAAGTTTTCCACGAGAAGGTTTGTACAAATAATCAAAGTATTTACCTTCTTTTTCTATCTCGTATTTTTTTCTAATTGCTTTTTTGTATTTTTCTAGTGTATTGTTTTGCATGGTATTTTTTTTTTTTTGCAATTCTTGGGAATCTCAGGAAATTGAAGGTTTTCTGGGAAATCCAATATCACAAAAGTTTAAAAGCACCCTTGCTTTACCAGAGAAAAATCTCTATATGATATATATAATTTCCCTAAAATTCACCTTCTCCTTCCATAGGTTAATCAGTTCCAAATCTTTCTTTTTAATTGAGGCAAACGACAGTTCACTTGTCTCGAGTTTATCTGTTTGACAACTATGGTCCGACGTAAATCCTATTTCTTGATTCATCCTTAAATTTTTTATTGTTAAACTTAAACTGTTAGCACTTGCTACTAACGGTTCCTATTTTTTACTTCATTTTTATTCTTTAATGAACAAATATTACGATTGTTCTGCGCAGTTATTTTGCGCATTTCTTTCTCTTTCCGCTAAGGCGCTAAGACACAAAGTTTTTCTTTTTTATCTTTTCTTAAATCTTAGCGCCTTTGTGTCTTTGTGGCTAACAAATAGTCACAAAAAAAAGCACCCAATTAAAGGTGCTTCATAACAAATACGATATAACTATCCTATTGCCTATATTGATGCACCGACATGTAAAAGCATTCACGAAACGAAGTCGCGGCTACTAATCCTGGGTTGTGTATGTATAATTTAAAACTCATTTTATTTATTTTTTATAATTGTTGTTGTTGTTGTTTTCTGAAACGCTTTGTTTCAAATTTGTTTGGCAAAGATATGATGGAAAAATTCATATTTCCAAATATTTTTTAAGAATAATTTTCTGACTATCAATTAGTTATACCGAAAATTTAGACAAAGAAATTCCTGTCCGCAAACTGGTGCAGATCTTACTTTTGTATCAAATGACTGTTACTCATCAGATTACTTTCCAAGACTATATCTTTCTATTTTTATTAATCATTAAACATTTTGGTTAAATATTTTTTTAGTTTTTTTAGTTCTGGTTTGTTTTCTTTATCATTTTTATTGTTCTCTTTTGTCACACTGAGCAAAGTCGAAGTGCTTTTTAAGCAAAATCGAAAGGCTTTAAAACAAAAAAAGCGTCCTAAAATGAGGACGCTTTTCTATTTTATGATGAGTTTGACTCTAAATTCTAGATCATAATTTCATAAAAATACATACGCATCCTGAGCTATTAGCTGGAAAATCTCCTGCTAAAGGTTCAAAAAATTGGCTTGATGAAAATTTCATATGTATTTTTTCTATTATTAATTATAGATACAAATGTACTATATTTTACCATAATTTAACAAAATATAGTAAAAATATATTTTTTATAACAAAAAATCCCGACAATTGGTTATTGTCGGGATTTGAATTTTTATTGAGATAATTTACGATTGCTAGTACAAGCCTTATAAATCTGTTTCTCTGAAAATGGCGATAAGGTTTCTGCCAGATTACGGCTGGTTCTTAAACAGCTCAGTATTTTTTGCCTTAAATTGATATCGTCGCCAAACTCTGTATGCATTAATAGCTCGAAGATTTCCTGCAAATACAGGGGCTGTTCTTTGTAATCTCCCTCAAACAATTCGTCTGAAAGGAAATTAATTACGGATGGCACTACATCACGATGTGTTGGTTTTTGATTTTCTTTTTGCATAATAGAAAATTTTAGATGCGCGAATACCCCGCTTTAGGTGTGCAAAACATTCAAAGGAATGATTTAGGACAGTTTCCTGTTCCTTCACCATGACGAGGTATTCGTTTATGTTAACTTAAAAAAGTTTTAAGGATTTCTCCTTTGATTGTTTTGCATCGCAAAGATATACTTTTATTTTAAAAAAGAAAGAAATAACTTACTTTTTTTTTAGAATCCCTAATTTATGGAAATAGTAAAAAAACATTACTTTCTAATGTTCAAAAGTTATTAAAACAATGGAAGGGGTTTAGTAACGTTTTTTACTTTTTCTCCTATTCCCTAAACCTAATCGGTACTTGTAAAGAAACGCAAAAGAATATTTAGTATTACCTCCAACTGGTCTTTTCCTTATTATACCATTTATTATTAGTAACTCTTCAAGCTCTTTTATGCTTTCATTCAGAGCATACGCATTTTTAACGTCTAAAAGAAGTTCGTAAAAATCCTTTTGTAAAGACTCATAATATCTGTATTGATGATTATTATCGATATAATCAAAAATAATTTCTAGATTTTCATTACCTTTTTCCTTAATTAAATCATTAAAGTGATTATCCACCGCTTTTCTCCTCACACTTTTCTCAGTATAATATTTACTCGGCAAAATTGGAGTAAAATCACTATTATTACGATCTAATTTATACCCCTCAATGGACAGTTTTAATAAGTCAATAAAAGGTCGTAAACTAATAGTTTCGTCTGCATTCATTACATTTTTATAAAGCCAATCATAAGAATCTCCGTGAGCTTTAAAATCAGGATACTGTCCGAAAAAAACCCAGCATAACCTCCTTAAAATATATTCCTCTTGGTTACTTTGTTTTTCATTTTGAAAGTTTTTAGTAAATTTTCCTATCCAGCCAATGTCATCATTACTTATGGATTTAAAATCAAACTTATTAGTTGCTAAAATAAAATTCTCTTTTGCATATAATTTAACTAAATTAAAAAAGTAATTAAAAATTTCTTCCTTAGTCCATTCAATTGAAATACTCTTATTAATTAATTCTTGACTATTATTAAGTCCTCTTATTTTCTTAAATAAATCAGATCTTAAGAATAGTTTCGAATGAATTCTTTTATAATTTGAATAGTTCCAGAAATTAATTAAAGGAGCTATCTGATCAACCCATTTTAATGGTTGAACCATTAAATCTAAATTATCGTAAATTACTATCAAATTAATTTCTTTTGAGTTAAGCGTTTTATCTAATTCTTTTAACTCTTCCTCCACATCAATAACATTATCAATTTTTGATATGAAGTTTACTATTTTCTTAATGTTTGCAGTATCATTTTCAATACTAAAATTTGAACTAATTCTAGACTCAAAAGTTATATTTAATTCAGCAATTTTAGTCACTATTGCTTTCCATGAATATACCTTCCAAAACTTTGCATAAAAATCACCAATTGAATCTATTTCATTTGAAAAAGATTCAAATCCATCGGTATTTATAAAATACTTTGTTTTTTTATCTACCAAATGAAGAAATTGAATTTTTAAGGCTGGTTTTTGAGCTATTTTTTGCAATTCAGCTACGATAGTTTTATTTTTTAATGCTTGAAATAAATATGACTTCCCAGTGCCTTTATTCCCTAAAATCAAGAATTTATCAAAATTGAAAAGATCTTTCATTGAATCTCGATAGAAAAATTTTCCACTTTCAAGCTCTATATCAAAATTCAATGAATCACTATCTCCGTATAAATTAGGCCAATTATTATCTAATGCACTAAGAATTTCTTTCTGAATTTCTTCATGTGGAGAATAAGACAACTCTGTAACTTCAACGCTTTTATTATTAACTTGATAACTTTTAATAACAGTTTCTGGAGTATTAGTATCTTTTCTATACTCTTTCATTAGATCATTCAATCTATCGGAAACATCTCCGTAACCTCTGTTGAAACGATTATTATCTAATGAATCAATCCAATTTCTTCTTTTTTCCCTACTCGTACCTATTTCTGCTATTGCAACATCGTAGTTAAAGAAAAACAAATCTGGCGTAAACAATGAATCATCTAATTCATCATCAGATGTCACATTAATATAATCATTTACTTTATCTTTAAATTCATCTTCAAAAAAATCTATATCAGAAAAAGAATTTACAATTAAGGCTCTAAATTCACTTCTTTTTTCTGGAATAGATTTAATACTATCAATAAACTGATAGATTCCAGGCAAATTTTGAACGCTATTACTAAAAAAACCCACAACATGAGATGCTAGTTTTAATCCAACAATCCCAAACATATCTGTAAATCCAGTTCTACTATCTATAAATATGGCATCTGGTTTATATGTATTTTCAATTTTTTCAATTAAAGTTTTAAATTTATTAATTATATTATCTTTTGAAGAAAAATCTAACCTTGATAATCCTTCCAAATAATGAGTTAAATGATTTTCAAATATCAAATTATCAACATTCTCTATATTCAGATTACCTGCAGGGAATATTCTAATTTCACCATCTTTTGAAAAACTTTGCGATACTTCCCATGAATAGTTATCTAAATTAATTTCATCATCAACTTCAACATCAAAAAAATATTCAATCAAACCGTTTTGATATCTTGGGGCTGCTGGATTCTCTAAAAAAAAATTCGAAAATCCTGGTGCTTCAAAATCACAATCTAGTATTATTATTTTTTTATTGTATTTTCTAGCTAAATGGGTAGCAGTTATAGCTAAATGAGTAGATCTTCCCATTCCTCCTTTATAACTGTAATAACCTATAATGGGCGTTTTACTTATATAATCACTTTCTGCATTTAGTAAATTCGTAAGTTTTCTTCTAGAATTTTTGTAATATATTAATTCATCTTTTTCTTGAAATAAATCTAAAAAATATTCATCTTCTTCCAGTTCACTCGGTTTTAGCTTAGTGAATTTAATATCGAATTTTGACAAGTCATCTTTGTTAATATTGTTTTCTGTAACAATTACGACTTGGATAGTATTAGTTTGACTTAACTGTATAAAGTACTTTTCAATGTCTTTCCTTTCTTTCAATAACTTTAATTTTTTTATAATTTCATTGAAAATATCTAATATAAGTATCATGAGAATCTTGAGGTTATTTTTTTATTAATATCTTTAATTGTTTCTATATATTTCGTTATTTCATTATACTCTAAATCAATTTGTTTTATTCCTTTTTTACTTAAATTTAAACTATATCGAATTTGTACATCCCATGAGTCGAAAAGTTTAATAACTTTTTTGTCTAATGAAGTGGTTCCAAAATATGGTATATCAGTAGAGAAAGTTAAACCTTCATTTTGACACAAAATATTAAGTTGGTCAAAATTATGAACCTTCCATTTTTTTTGGAAATCTAAATCTCCATAATTATATACATTTTCATTAGAATCTAAACTTAAATGACTAAAAAGAGAAAACTTATAAAGAAATTCTATCACATATCCCCCTAAATAAAAAGTTTTATATAGAATTTGTTTTTGATTAACTAATTTTTCTGTTTCATAGGTTTTTAGCAAAATCTCACAAACATTAATATTTCTAATTGCTGCTTTTCTAAATTCTGTATAAGACAAAGTTTTATCTGACATAAATTATAAATGGTATTAGTACAAAAATATGTTTTATATTTAAATATTATAAAAATTAAAAAAAAGTAAATTCATCTCAAATCATTTCATTTTTACCTCTAATGCATTTAAATTTTTATTTGAGCCAAATATATACAAACAAAAAGCCCTCAAACCAAGTACATACCCCTGATTTAAAAGCCAACAAATAATTTTTACAAATTAAAATCTAAATCCCAAAAAAGCTTTTAGAATTCCGAGTCGTTTCCTCCGCCACTTTAGCCAAAGTAATTCCTTTAAACTGTGCAATTGTTCCGGCAACATACGGCAGAAAAGCAGGTTCGCAACGGCGTTCGTGGTATTTCTTCAAGAGGCTGTTCGGGACATTTTTAGGAAGCATAAACGGCGCATCGGTTTCAATCATCAATCGGTCGAGCGGTACGTACTGAATGACTTCTTTTAAATGGCTGAAACGTTTGGCATCTGAAATTGCTCCCGTGAAACCCAGATAAAATCCATTATCGAGATAGGTTTTGGCCTCCTGCAAAGTTCCTGTAAAACAATGCACAACGGCTTTTGGCAATTGTGGCAAATAGTCTTTGGTAATATTCATAAAAGAACTAAAAGCGCTTCTTTCGTGCAAAAATAACGGTTTCTGTACTTCAATCGCCAATTCTAACTGCGCTTTGTAACATTCTTCTTGTTTGTTTCGGGGCGAAAAATCACGATCAAAATCGAGTCCACATTCCCCAACAGAAACTACGTGTTTCATCTCTAATAATTTCTTCAGTTTCGAAATACTCTGCGCATCGAAACTCTTAGCATCATGCGGGTGTATTCCTGCCGTAGCGTACAACACGCCCGGATACTGCCTCGCAATCTTAGCAGATTCTTCACTATTTAGTACGCTGGTGCCTGTGAGTATCATTTGCGATACGTCGGCGTCGAGCGCGTCTTGCACGACATCGTCTATGTCGTTTTGGAATTGTTTATTTGTTAAATTAATTCCGATATCTATGTAAGTCATATTTTTTGTTTTTTGCCATGAAGGCACTAAGACACAAAGTTTTTTATTCTTTAGTCTACAATTATTATTTTAATCTCGCAAAGTCGCTGAGTCGCAAAGTTTTTTTTTCACGCAGATTTAAAATGATTTAAGCAGATATGCGCAGATTATTTATAAAAATCTTTTTTAATCCGCTGGAATCTGCAAAATCTGCGTAAAAAAACCTATGCACCTTTGTTACTTTGTCACTTTGAACCTAAAGAAGAAACTAATCTTCTCGGCTTCCGTCGTCCGCCATTCTAACCAGTTTCGGTGTAAATTTGGCAACAACATCAACTAATTCTTTCTGCGCTTCCATCACCTGATTGATATCCTTATATGCCATTGGGGCTTCGTCAAGACCTGCTCCGATAAGCGTAACGCCATGATCTCTCAGGATCGATTTCATTTCGGCTTGTGTGATGTTTTTTATGGCTTGGGTTCTGCTCATTTGTCTTCCTGCTCCATGCGAAGCGGAATTGATGGCGTTCTCCTCGCCTTTTCCTCTCACCAAAAATCCCGGTGCGGTCATACTTCCCGGAATGATTCCCATAACGCCTTTTCCGGCTGGAGTTGCACCTTTTCTATGTACAATCACTTCTTCGCCGTTCCAGATTTCTTTCCAGGCAAAATTATGATGGTTTTCTACTTTGGCTAAAATTGTCGCACCCAAAGCGCGTTCCATTTTGTTATGGATAATCTCGTGACAAGCCGAAGCGTAATCTCCCGCCAAATTCATCGCCAGCCAATATTCCTGACCTAATTGCGAATTCATATCTAAATATGCCAAGTTTTTGGCTACTTCTGGAAGTCTGCACTCGTCTTTGGCAATTTTGGTATAATGTCCGGCAATGGTTGCTCCCATTCCGCGTGAACCTGAATGCGTTAACAAAGCGACGTATTTTCCTTTTGGGATATTTAGAACCGCATCGTCTTTGGCAAATTCCATGATTCCGAATTCTACAAAGTGATTTCCGCCACCCGAAGATCCTAATTGCGACCAGGCTTTATCTTTCAGATTCTTCACAAACGGATTCATATTGAAAGCTTCGTTTTCCAAAACCGCATGATCTGATTTGTACTGACCGTGAAATCCGTGACCTGCTCCAAAAATAGAATTTGCGATTAATTCTCTTTTGAATTTGGCTTCGTTTTCAAAGTAAAAATCTTCTGGAATATCATAAACCGACAGCGCCATTCTACACCCAATATCAACCCCAACACCATACGGAATAATGGCATTTTTTGTGGCTAGAACTCCGCCAATCGGTAATCCGTAACCTTGGTGTGCGTCTGGCATTAAAGCTCCCGCAACCGTCACAGGCAGTTTCATGGCAACTTCCATTTGTTTTCTGGCTCCGTCTTCGATATGGTCCAATCCGTAAGCCGAATACGCATTCGGATTCTGATTTAAAGCAATGAAATCTTCTGGTTTTTCATTCGATTTTTCGATTAAAGCCACAGCCAATTTGCTGAAGATTTTATCGTCGATATAATTCTCAGGAATTTCTAAGACGTTTTTGAAATTTGTTATCATTTCGTCTCTTGTGAATCCGTTTCTTTTGCTGTTTATTTTTAAGGCAATCCCGATTATTTTTCCTTCTGGGAATCCTAATTCTAATATATCTGTTCCGTTTATTTGTGTTTTCATTGTTTCTTTTTTTAAGGGACAAAGGTTCAAAGCGACAAAGGCGCAAAGTTTTTTTTACTGCTTCGCAGTTATTTTAAAATCGTCCACTATTCGCTTTTTGTAATAATAAAATTTCGTGAATTCTCTTGATCTCATTTATAATTGGTTCCATTTCATATTCTACATTGAACATTTTAAAAATATCCTTATCATAAAAATATGCTCTGAAAAATGTTCTATTATCATCTACAAAAGTTAATGGTCCCACATACTTTCGCGTTACTTTCCATGTAGAAAATTCTTTTAAAAAATCATCTAATTTTTCATCAAAATGTTCGATGTGATTCCGCATGTCTCGATTTTTTAAAACATTTGAATCATTAATTTCATAAACTTCTCGTAGTTTTTCCCCTCTAATTTTATGATGTACTTTTTTGCTTGAAGGCCAAAAAAATCTGGAAATTCCTCCCGCAGTAAGAATAATATTCTCAAATAAATCTAGAATCATATCGTCATTTTTACAATGATAGTTCCTCTTCATCCAAAATTTATTTAATGATTTAGCATCATTTAAAACTGAATGTGTTTTCTTTAATAAAGATTCAATGTAGAAAGCTTGATCAAAAGGATGGATTTCAAATTCTGAATTTCTCATAACTATTAATTTATTTTTCAAAGATTCAAAAATCACTGCGCAGTTATTTTGTGTAAATTTTTTTTACGCAGATTCAACAGATAAAAAAATCCTTTTAATCCTTATAATCTGTGGCAAAAAAAACTTTGCGACTCTGCGCCTTTGCGAGATTAAATTTACCAATCTTTGCGGAGACGCACAGCAGTGCGCCTCTACAAAAACCTTTGAACCTTTGCCTCTCTGAACCTTTGTACCTAATCTATTAACAACTGCGTAACAACCGCAGGGTTCATAGCCCATTGTGCTGTATACACCTCATCGGCAATTTCATTTTCGGTGATTGTTAAACCTTGAGCTTCCGCTTTTAGTTGTAACAAATTACCAATATTCAATTTGCTGCTTAGTTTTGCCAATAGCGCCTGAACTCCTTTGAAATCCAAACCACCTACAACCTGACCTCCGAATGTCATCTCTAACCAAACGATTTCTCTTTTGGCTACATCCAACACTCCAAAAACCAAACCTTTGGCAATATTCTGCGTTACACGAACCTGATGATCTACACACGACGGATCGTACGCTACGCCAGTTCTCTCCGAAATTTTCATCGGGTGTTTGCTGTTCATCCAACCTACAGCCAAATTTGGCGTAATACTTCCGTTGCTGTACGCATTGCAAGTAAAAGTTACAAATTTTGCTTTGGCTTTTGCCAATTCGTCGATGTTGATGTTGATATATTCGGCTGTTCCAATTTTATTCGGAATGCTTCGGATATCTCCACTATGCTGACAACCTGTAGTCGTCAATCGGCTGAAAGAACAAATATCTGAACGGTCTTCGTAGGCAATATGACAGCTCAAATCCATATCCAAATGTTGTGCAGGAAGATCTTTACCCCACTGCATAAACAATCGCACTTCGTTACCTTCAACCGGGAAACGTGTTCCCATTAAAGCAACCGGCAAATCCTGAACGGTTTCGCTTCGGTCTCCAATAGAAACCGGAATATTAAACAATTGCGGATCGATATAGATCGTTTTGTTGGTATTAGGAACTGAAGCAAATCGTTTTTTCATAGCCAAAAGACATAATTCTTCGATGTTAGTTTTCATTTCTTCTAACTGAAAATCTTCGTATAATCCCAACAACTGATTTGCACCAATTCGTTTGTTTGTTCCACCCAAAGGTTTCACACTTCTCTGCATGTTTTTATCGAAATAATTTTGAGCATACATGTTCAAAGTAAACACCAATCGAGCCGGAACTTTATCGATGATTTCTTCAAAATGAGCGATTGTTTCATCAGCTCCAAACCATAACATATTCGAAAATAACGAACGGGCAAATAATCCTGGACGCTGTTTCAATAAGGCAAAAGTCTTATCCGCATCAAATTTCAATCTTGACGAATTCACTTTGCTTTGCCAAACGTCGTACACTTGATTGTAGAATACATCCATTAAAAAGTTCAATTTTTCGAACCCTTTTCTTTTGCTGTATTCTGCCAAACGAAGCGCTCGGATAAAACGAACCCACATTCCTCTTTTTGGATGCATCGTTTCGCACATCGCTTCAACGTCCATGTTCATATTATTCAGCCAGTTTGCGACCATTAAACATTCTTTTCGGGAATATTTAAGTTTCAAATCTTTTTGAGACGCAATTCTCGCCTGAACGCTTGTATCTAAAACATTATGGAAATGCTGCGCATTTTTTGATGTTCTTTTGATAATCGTTTTTGGTTCGATAATTTGAAGCATTCCTGTGTTTTTATACCATAAATATCTTAAAATATCAGTTGGCGTTTTCAAAAACTGAGACGCTTGGTCTTCCTTACCATTTTCAATCAAAAGATCGATTACTAGCATTAAAGTTTCCTTCATTGCTACTTCTGTTTTTGGTAAAGGCAAGTATTGCATCGCTATTTTTAAACTATCTACCTGAGTAGCGTCTAAAGCGGTTTTTGATTGCAATAACGATATATAGAAATCATTTAAATCTTTTTCTGACCATAATTCCAATATTTTCAATTTGCTTCCTTGTCCGATATTTTCCAGTTTACCAAATTCAAACGGAGTTCCACAGAACGGACAACCGTTGTATCTTTCTAATGGAAAAGTATTGTCTGGGATAATATGTCCGCATTGTAAAGTTGTTCCGTTTTTAGTCTGGAAAACATTTCCGAAAAAAGTGATGATATGATCTACAACAGATTCATTGGTTGGAATATTCCATTCTTTTACCAATGGCGTCCAGTTTTTATCAGTTCCCAGAACTTCTCTCAAAACTTCTAAAACCTCGATTTTATATTTTGGGTTTACGTTGTTTAAAGCATAAAGCAATGACTCAGAAAATGTAAATCCAAGTTTAGAAACATTGGCTAACAAAACTGATGTTGTTCCTGATAAATTTTTAACGTCATTCGTAATCATTTCTGACGGAATGAAAATTGCATTTTGACGTAAACTGATTTTTAATAATTCTTTTGTTTTCATTTTTTTAATTTTTAAAATTTAGATAATTGCGTTTCTGAGTTCTACCTAAAAGAGTTTTGAAGTAAGAAACACTTGACCTGAAATTGAGTGTAATGAATTAGCTGATTCAAATTGGAAGTTTGTGGGTTTCCCCGAGAAGTAAGCTAATTTTGACCCTCGTTTTTTATTAATGATGATTTTAAAACTTGCCGGACTCGAACCGTAGTAACCAATTTTCTGAAGTAAGTTTCAATTGACCATTAATTGTGGAGCAGGTGGGATTCGAACCCACGACACGGACATTAAAAGTGTAAGAAGTAAATTTTGATTGACCTTTGATGGATAATTTCAAAACTACCTGCTCTACCACTGAGCTACTGCCCCAATTATGATTGTAAAATAAAAAGGTAATGGTGTAAGTGGTACATTGGAAAGTGTTTTCGAAGTAACTCAAACTTGACCTATTTTATTCTTTTTTTATTTCTATGAACGTTTGTTTTTATTTCTGAACAAAGATTTTAAAACTAGTGCGCAGTTATTTTGCGTAGTAAAATTTTTGTTTCCATTTTTTAGAAATACTATTTGTTTTATTTCCTGAACAAAGATTTCAAAACCACTACGCAATTATTTTGCGCAGTAAAAAAAGAATTTTAAATTTGAGTAAAAAACAAGATGAATTTGAATAAAATCTACAGTGATTTACTTCTTAATATTGGTTTTGAGGATAATGAAATTCAGCAAAACTGGTTGGATCTAGAAAAGGCATATTCCAAAAAATCAAGACATTACCATAATCTCACGCATTTAAAAGAAATGATTGCCCTTTTTGAAGTCTATCGTGATAAACTTGAAAACCCAAACGAAATATTATTTTCTATTTTTTATCATGATTTTGTTTATTCGGCTTCCAAAAAAGATAATGAACTCAAAAGTGCCGAATATGCTTTGGCTGTTTTATCTGAAAATAGCAATCTAAATAAACAATTAATCTTTGATGCAATCTGCGCTACACAGCAACATCAGCAAAATGAAATTGAAGATATTAATTGGTTGATCGATTTTGATTTGAAAATCCTCGCCAAAGATTGGGAAGATTATAAAATCTATTTTGAACAAATTAGAAAAGAATATCGCATTTATCCTGATTTTTTTTACAAACCTGGGCGTGCAAAAGCGTTGAAGCATTTTCTGGAAAATGAATTTATTTTTCAAACCGATGAGTTTAGGAATTTATATGAAGAAAAAGCAAGAATTAATATTGAAAAAGAGATTTCATTATTAATGTAGAGACGCAATTCATTGCGTCTACACAACGAATATATCCACAATGTGTTAGACGCACAGCCAATGATTATCCACAACGAATATCTACAATGTTTAGACGCAATGAATTGCGTCTCTACGTTTAAACAACACAACAATGTCACAAAACAAAAACGCCTTAATTCGGTACAAAACGATCGATAAATGCCTGCAGAATAAATACCGGCAATGGACTCTCGAAGATTTAATCGAATGCTGTTCTGAAGCTTTGTTTGAATATGAAGGTCGAGAAAACCCAATCAGCAAGCGAACCATTCAAATGGATATTCAGCTGATGCGAAGTGAAAAATTGGGTTATAATGCGCCAATTGTTGTTTACGACAAAAAGTATTATAAATATGAAGACGAAGATTTTTCGATAACCGATATTCCGCTGACGGAAACGGATATGAATGTTTTGACCGAAACGGTTTCGATGTTAAAGCAATTTAAAGATTTTTCTCTTTTTAATGATGTATCAGATATTCTACAGCGATTGGAAGATAAAATCTACGCCGAAAAGTCGCATACCAAACCCGTTATTTATCTGGACAAAAATGAGAAACTAAAAGGACTTCATTATCTGGATGAAATATATCAGGCGATTATCAAGAAAATGGTTCTGGTTATCACGTATAAATCTTTTAAATCTGCTGAGGAAACAAAATTCCATTTTCATCCTTTTATCTTGAAAGAATTTAATAATCGCTGGTTTTTGATCGGAAAGAAAAAAGCATCACAGCCTATTACCAATTTGGCTTTGGACAGAATCATTTCTATTGACTACGATTTTAATCATCCATATTTAGAAGAAGATTTTGATGCCGATATTTATTATAAAGATGTAATTGGTGTTACTGTAAATTCGGGATTAAACGCAAGGCGTATCGAATTATGGGTTGATGCTTCTAATGCACCTTATGTTCTCACAAAACCTTTACATACTTCTCAGCGCTTGATTAAAGAAAACGAAGACGGAAGTGTTATTATACATATATATGTAATACCAAATTATGAAATGGAAAGACTTCTGTTAGGTTTTGGAAGCTGTTTGGAGATTTTAAAGCCAGAAGGTCTGAGAAATCGTATGAAAAAGATGCTTCAAGATGCTATTTCACGCTACGATTCAGAAAAACCAACTGAAATAAATGCATAATTTTTTACAGAATACAGAATTAAATGCGTTTTAAAAACTAAAAAAGGATTTTTACAGCATTAAAAATGTTAAAATCTAAAAAAAGAATAGTATATTACACTTAAAAATAAACAACCAAAACCCTCTAAATCAGGGATATTTTATAACCAACCAAAAATTTATTAAAAAATTATATGCATGCATAGTATTTTTTAATTATATTTGAAATCGATATAGTTACCTATGAAAGATAAAACGATAGATTATATTTTGAGAGCGACATGGCAAGCTGTTTCAAGAATGTATAATGAAGAGGCTGCAAAGTACGATGCAACAATGGCGACTGGATTTGCTCTTTTAAGTATGGACAAGGAAGAAGGAACTCCGTCAACGGCTCTTGGTCCAAGAATGGGCATGGAAGCAACCAGCTTAACAAGAACCTTAAAGTCTATGGAAGAAAAAGGTTTAATTGTTCGCAAGAAAAACCCAAGCGATGGTAGAGGTGTTTTAATCTATCTAACTGACTTTGGCAAAGAAAAAAGAGATTTATCTAAAAATACAGTTCTAAAGTTTAATGAAACCGTTAGAAAACATGTTTCGGAAGAAAAACTGAATCATTTTATCGAAGTTTCTGAAATCATTAACGAACTGATTCACGATAAAAACATATTTAATCAAACAGAAAACACAGAAAAAGAATAACATTCTTTTCCTCCTACAAACAAATAGTAACAAATTATGAAACGCACAATTAAAAAAGTTGCTGTAATTGGATCCGGAATTATGGGTTCAGGTATAGCTTGTCATTTTGCTAACATTGGTGTCGAAGTTTTACTTCTTGACATTGTACCGCGTGAACTGACCGAAGCTGAAGCTAAAAAAGGATTAACACTTGAAAGTAAAGCCGTTCGCAACCGTGTGGTAAACGAACATTTGGCGAATTCATTAAAATCTAAACCATCTCCTATTTACAGTCAGAAATTCGCAAACCGAATTACGACTGGAAATACAACAGATGATATGGCAAAAATTGCCAATGTTGACTGGATTATTGAGGTTGTTGTTGAGCGTTTAGACATCAAAAAATTGGTTTTTGAACAAATCGAGAAATTCCGTAAACCGGGAACTTTGGTTACTTCTAATACTTCTGGTATTCCAATTCACTTTATGAGTGAAGGAAGAAGCGAAGATTTCCAACAGCATTTCTGCGGAACTCACTTTTTTAACCCTGCGCGTTACTTAAAATTATTTGAAATTATTCCTGGTCCAAAAACTTCAAAAGAAGTATTGGATTTCTTAAATGAATACGGATCTAAATTCTTAGGAAAAACTTCGGTTGTTGCTAAAGATACTCCGGCGTTTATTGGAAACAGAATTGGTATTTACGGAATCCAAAGTTTATTCCACCTTGTAAAAGAAATGGGATTAACTATCGAAGAAGTTGATAAATTGACAGGACCAGTTATTGGCCGTCCAAAATCAGCTACTTTCCGTACAGTTGACGTTGTTGGTTTAGATACTTTGGTACACGTTGCCAATGGTATTTACGAAAACTGTCCGAACGACGAACAACACGAATTGTTCAAACTTCCTGATTTCATCAACAAAATGATGGAGAATAACTGGTTAGGAAGCAAAACTGGACAAGGTTTTTACAAAAAAGTAGATAAAGATATTCTTTCTTTAGACTTAAATACATTAGAATATAGAGCTGCAAAAAAAGCAAATTTTGCAACTTTAGAATTAACTAAAACTATCGATAAACCTATTAATCGTTTTAAAGTTTTAGTAAAAGGAACTGATAAAGCGGGTGAATTCTACCGCAAAAGCTTTGCTGGAATGTTTGCTTACGTTTCTAACAGAGTTCCTGAAATCACAGACGAATTCTACAAAATTGACGATGCCATGAAAGCTGGTTTTGGATGGGAAAATGGTCCATTCGAAATCTGGGATGCAATTGGTGTTGAAAAAGGAATCGAAATCATGAAAGCTGAAGGTTTAGAGCCTGCTGCATGGGTAAATGAAATGTTAGCTTCTGGAAGCAAAAGTTTTTATACTGTAAAAGAAGGCGCTACTTATTTCTACAACATTCCAACAAAATCACAAGAAAAAGTTCCTGGACAAGATTCATTTATTATTCTGAACAACATTCGCGAAAGCAAAAAAGTTTGGAGCAACAGTGGAGCAATTATCCAAGATTTAGGAGACGGAATCTTAAACTTAGAATTCCAATCTAAAATGAATACAATTGGTGGCGATGTTTTACAAGCTATCAATAAAGCAATTGAATTAGCAGAAAAAGAACACCAAGGTTTAGTTATTGGAAACCAAGCAGCGAATTTCTCTGTTGGAGCTAATATCGGAATGATTTTCATGATGGCTGTTGAGCAGGAATACGACGAATTGAATATGGCTATTAAATTGTTCCAAGATACAATGATGCGTGTTCGTTACTCTTCTATTCCAGTTGTTGTTGCACCTCACGGAATGACTTTTGGTGGTGGATGCGAAATGAGCTTACATGCTGATAAAGTAGTTGCTGCTGCAGAAACTTACATGGGATTAGTTGAATTTGGTGTTGGAGTTATACCTGGCGGTGGTGGTTCCAAAGAAATGACTTTAAGAGCTTCAGATTTATTCCGCAAAAACGATGTGGAATTGAACGTTCTTCAAGAATATTTCTTAACAATCGCAATGGCTAAAGTTTCGACTTCTGGTTATGAAGCTTTTGACACTGGACTTCTTCAACACGGAAAAGACATTATCGTTGTAAACAAAGATCGTCAGATCGCTGAAGCTAAAAAACATGCGTTGTTAATGGCTGAAGCTGGTTATACACAGCCAATCAGAAGAAATGATATTAAAGTTTTAGGAAAACAAGCTTTAGGTATGTTCTTAGTTGGAACAGATCAGATGGAAGCTGGAAAATACATTTCTGAACACGATAAGAAAATTGCCAACAAACTGGCTTACGTAATGGCTGGTGGTGATTTATCTGAAGCGACTTTAGTATCTGAACAATATTTATTAGATATCGAACGTGAGGCTTTCTTGAGTTTATGTACAGAACGTAAGACTTTAGAAAGAATTCAATACATGTTGACTAAAGGAAAACCGCTTCGTAACTAGAGAATAAGATGAAAGAGCCAAGAAGCAAGACTTCAAAACAAAGTTTTCTCTTTCCTCTTGCCTCTTGCTTCTACCAATCTTAAAAAAAGAAAAACAAATGAAAACAGCATATATAGTAAAAGCATATAGAACAGCAGTTGGAAAAGCTCCAAAAGGTGTTTTTAGATTTAAAAGACCTGATGAATTAGCTGCAGAAACCATTCAGTTTATGATGGACGAACTGCCTAATTTTGACAAAAACCGTATCGATGATGTTATGGTAGGAAATGCCATGCCGGAAGCAGAACAAGGTCTTAACGTTGGACGTTTGATCTCTTTAATGGGATTAAAAGTAGAAGATGTTCCTGGTGTAACTGTAAACCGTTACTGTGCATCTGGATTAGAAACTATTGGAATGGCAACTGCTAAAATCCAGTCAGGAATGGCAGATTGTATCATCGCGGGTGGTGCAGAAAGTATGAGTTATATTCCGATGGGAGGTTACAAACCAACTCCGGATTATAAAGTTGCCGCAGCAGGTCACGAAGATTACTACTGGGGAATGGGTTTAACTGCTGAAGCGGTGGCGAACCAATACAAAATCTCTAGAGAAGATCAGGATGAGTTTGCTTACAACTCACATATGAAAGCGTTGAAAGCACAGGCAGAAGGAAAATTCGATAAACAAATCGTTCCGATTACTGTTGAACAGACTTTCATCAACGAAAATGGTAAAAAAGAAACTAAATCTTACGTTGTAAACAAAGACGAAGGCCCAAGAGCTGGAACTTCTAAAGAAGCTTTAGCAGGTTTAAAACCAGTTTTTGCTGCTGGCGGAAGTGTAACTGCGGGTAACTCTTCTCAAATGAGCGACGGCGCTGCATTTGTTTTAATCATGAGCGAAGAAATGGTAAAAGAATTAAACCTTGAGCCAATCGCACGTCTAGTAAACTTTGCTTCTTCTGGTGTTGAACCAAGAATTATGGGTATTGGTCCTGTAAAAGCAATTCCGAAAGCATTAAAACAAGCAGGATTAACTTTAAACGATATCGAGTTAATCGAATTAAATGAGGCTTTTGCTTCTCAAGCTTTAGCAGTAACTCGCGAATTGAACATTAATCCAGAAATCGTAAACGTTAACGGTGGAGCAATTGCTTTAGGTCACCCTCTAGGATGTACTGGTGCTAAACTTTCTGTTCAGTTATTTGATGAGATGAAACGTAGAGGAAATAAATACGGAATTGTTTCTATGTGTGTGGGGACTGGGCAAGGTTCTGCGGGGATTTACGAGGTGTTGTAGTTTTTTTGAGAGGAAAGAAGCAAGAAGCAAGACTTATTTTTGGAATGAATAGGTTTTGAAACTAAGGTTTTAAAAAGTAGTAAAAAACTTACTTTAATTTTTCTTTCTTATCTTGCCTCAAAAAAACATGAGACACAATTTTAAGAATTTGAAAATTTGGATTTTAGCTATGGAGATCACTAATGACATCTATAAACTAACTGCCACTTTTCCTAAATCAGAAACTTATAGTTTGACTAGTCAAATGAATCGATGTTCTGTTTCAATGCCTTCTAATATTGCTGAAGGTTCAAACAGAGGAAATAAACACTTTCAACATTATTTGAATATTAGTTTAGGCTCGTCATTTGAATTACAAACACAACTGTTGATAGCTTGTCAAAACAACTATTTAACAAAAGAAAAAACAGAAAAATTAGAAAACAAAATAATTGAATTTCAAAGGATGACAACAGGCTTCATCAGCAAGTTAAATTAAAAATCTTGCTTCTTGCCTCTTTCATCTTATCAATCTAAAAAACAAAAAAGTCATGAGCGACAAAACAAGAGGAGGTCAATTCCTAGTTAAAGAAACAAAATGCGAAGATATCTTCACACCAGAAGATTTCTCGGAAGAGCAGTTAATGATGCGTGACTCTGTAAAAGAGTTCGTTGATAAAGAATTATGGGCGCATAAAGATCGTTTTGAGAAAAAAGATTACGCTTATACAGAAGCTTCTATGCGTAAAGCTGGTGAACTAGGACTTTTAGGAGTTGCAGTTCCAGAAGAATACGGTGGATTAGGAATGGGATTTGTTTCTACAATGTTGGTTTGTGACTACATTTCTGGAGCAACAGGGTCTTTCTCAACTGCTTTCGGTGCGCATACAGGAATTGGAACTATGCCAATTACACTTTATGGTACAGAAGAACAAAAGAAAAAATATGTTCCGTTATTAGCTTCTGGAGAATGGTTTGGTGCTTATTGCTTAACTGAGCCAGGCGCAGGATCTGATGCGAACTCAGGAAAAACAAAAGCTGTTTTATCTGAAGATGGAAAATACTATTCAATCACAGGACAAAAAATGTGGATTTCGAATGCAGGTTTCTGCAGCGTTTTCATCGTTTTTGCTCGTATTGGAGATGATAAAAATATTACAGGTTTCATCGTAGAAAACGATCCTTCAAACGGAATTTCTATGAATGAGGAAGAGCATAAATTAGGAATCCGTGCTTCTTCTACTCGTCAGGTTTTCTTCAACGAAACAAAAGTTCCTGTTGAAAACATGTTGTCTGAAAGAGGAAACGGTTTCAAAATTGCTATGAACGCGTTAAACGTTGGTCGTATTAAATTGGCTGCAGCTTGTTTAGATGCGCAAAGAAGAGTTACTTCTGGAGCTGTAAAATATGCTAACGAAAGAATTCAGTTCAACACGCCTATTGCATCTTTTGGAGCTATCCGTTCTAAATTGGCTGAAATGGCAACTAACGCTTACGCTGGAGAAAGTGCTTCTTACCGTGCTGCAAAAGACATCGAAGACAGAATCGCTGCTCGTGAAGCAGAAGGAACTTCTCATCAAGAAGCAGAATTGAAAGGTGTTGAAGAATATGCTATCGAGTGTTCTATCTTGAAAGTTGCTGTTTCTGAAGACGTTCAATCTTGTTCTGATGAAGGAATTCAGATTTTTGGTGGAATGGGATTCTCTGAAGATACTCCAATGGAAAGTGCTTGGAGAGATGCTCGTATCGCTCGTATCTATGAAGGAACAAACGAAATCAACAGAATGCTTTCTGTGGGTATGTTGATCAAAAAAGCAATGAAAGGACACGTTGATTTACTTGGACCAGCAATGAAAGTTCAAGAAGAATTAATGGGAATTCCTTCTTTTGATACTCCAGATTTCTCTGAATTATTCTCTGAAGAAAAAGGAATTATTGCTAACCTTAAGAAAGTTTTCTTAATGGTTGCAGGAAGTGCTGTTCAAAAATATGGTCCAGAATTAGATGCTCACCAGCAATTATTGATGGCAGCTTCAGATATCTTAATCGAAATCTATATGGCTGAAAGTACAATTTTGAGAACTGAAAAATTAGCAAAAGCTCAAGGCGAAGACAAAGTTCAGGAGCAAATCGCTATGGCAAAATTATACTTATACAAAGCGGTTGATATCGTAAACTTAAGAGGAAAAGAAGGAATCGCTTCTTTCGCTGAAGGTGACGAACAACGTATGATGTTAATGGGACTTAAACGTTTCACTAAATATACTAACCTGCCAAATGTTGTGGCACTTAGAGAAAAAATTGCAGCAAAATTAGTCGCAGAAGATACTTACTGCTTCTAATTTCAAAATAGTTTTTAGCTTTTAATTTGTTATAAACCCGCACAAGTCCGAAACTGTGCGGGTTTATTTTTTTGATATTTTCCAACTAAAGATATTTCTTATATGACGCAATATTTTTGCAGTTATTTGCAAAATATTTGTTAAAATTGGCTTTTGGACTCCAACAGAATAGTTAAACATCAAATGTATTACAGTATATTTAACGTTCTAAAAACTATAAAAAACAAAATAATGAAACAAATTAACCTAATTGCATCATTTTTATTGTGCTTTTGCTTCACCGCTGCTTTCGCACAGAAAAATAAAAAAATGGACATTATTGCCTATTACACTGGCGATTCTCAACTTATTGACAAATATGAAGTTGAAAAATTAAACCAGATTATTTTTAGTTTCTGTCATTTAAAAGATGGTAAATTAAGTGTCGATTCTGCAAAAGATTCTCTTACTATCAAACATTTGGTTTCGCTTAAAGCAAAAAATCCACAGCTTAAAATTATTGTATCTCTTGGAGGATGGGGAGGCTGTGAACCTTGTTCTGAAGCATTCTCAACTGCTGATGGCCGCTTAAAATTTGCAAAATCTGTAAAAGAAGTAAGCGATTATTTTAAAGTTGACGGTTTAGATTTAGATTGGGAATATCCATCTATTGAAGGACTTCCTGGACATTTATACCAACCTGCTGACAAACCTAATTTTACTGAATTGATTAAAATATTACGTTCAACTTTAGGTAAAAAATACGAATTGAGTTTTGCAGCGGGAGGTTTCCAGAAATGTTTAGATGAATCTATAGATTGGAAAGCAGTTGCTCCATTTGTAAACCGCATCAATATTATGAGTTATGATTTAGTAAACGGATACTCAAAAGTTACGGGGCATCATACTCCATTATACAGTACAAATCCTAAAGAAGAATCTACTGACAGAGCTGTTGAGTTTTTATTAAAAGCTGGTGTTCCTGCTGAAAAATTAGTAATTGGAGGGGCATTTTATACCAGACAATGGAAAAACGTAGAAAACATCAATAACGGATTATATCAAGCGGGAGAACACTTTCAAGGTGTTGATTTTAAAAACTATGCTACAACATACACAGAGGCTAACGGTTGGAAATACTTTTATGATGAAAAAGCTCAAGCGCCATATTGGTACAACGCTTCGACTAAAACTTTTGCAACATCAGATGATTTAAGATCTATTAAAGCAAAAGCTGAATATGCAAAAGCTAAAAAACTAGGTGGAATTATGTTTTGGGAACTTACTCTAGATAGTTTCCGTGACGGAATGGTAAATGAAATTTACAAAGTTAAAACTGAAAAATAAAATAAAATGGGCTGTTTCAATTTTGAGACAGCCCATTTTACTTTTATAAAAATCGTAACAATTTACATTACCTTATTCTTATCCAATTCTCCGATAAACGGAATTGCTTCTAAAATTTCGCTTCTAATTATCGTTTGCAAATACACTTCAAGCTGGATAAACTTTGCTGCATTTATTGATCCAATTGCTTTTTTTGCCTGATTGTAAGTTTTAGAATATAATTTCTCATAATCAATATGATTTTTCAAAGTTGCTTTTGCCAATTGATCTGCTTTTGCATCGGTTAAAGTTTCATAATTAGCAGCATAATCGTTTATTAGCTGAAACTTAGTCTGCCCTAGAGCTTTTCTAGATGTTTCATAATTATCATAAACTTTAGCAAAGGCTGTAGCTTGTGCATCAGATAAATTCATGTACTGTTTTACCAGTTCGGCTTTAGATTTTCCATAAACACTTTGTACTACTTCTAAATCTTCTTTATAAGAAGACTGCGCATAAGATGAAAACGAGGCTGCCGCCATAATAAGAATAAGTCCTAATTTTTTCATAGTTTCAATTTTAAATTTGTTTTTAAAAATATATGCATACTCAAATATACTGATTTTAAACACATTAACTCCAAAGTAAATTTTAAAAAAATGAATATTGATAAACTGCTGACAAGGCATAATAATTTAGTCCGTTGTTGGTATAAGCCCCGATATGATATTGAAATCTAATAGACTGTCCTTTTGCTATTGGAGTAGAAAAAGTCCCTCCTACCCGCCAGTTATCAATCTGGCTATCATCTGAAACTCCATCAGTAATAGTTCGACCTCCAAAAAACCAAGTCGTATTGAAGCCAACCCACATTTGGTTTTTAAAATAATAGCTTGCATGCGCCTGAAGGCTATAGGTCGGTTTTTGCTCTAATTTTTTTCCTAGATAGTCGTTATTATCCGTATAAAACCACATCCCACCATAGGCCTCTGCATAAACATGAGCAAACCGTTTCGACACCCCTATTTCGGGCTTAAAAGCCCATCGGTTTGTTCCAATGTTTACTTGTTTATCGCCATAATATCTTCCTGTTGGAACAGAAGTAACCAAACTAACCCCAAGAATTGTTTTTTGCTCAAAACTCCTAAATTCAGATTTATCAAGTGCAGGAGAACCTAGTAAATTAATTCCGAAACGCACTTTCATATCTGCGAAACCAGTTCTTGAGCCAGTAACCAGCTGATCACTGATTACAGCAGATCCATCCATAAAAGTAAAAGGTAGCGCTACCTGTATGCGAGCCAGTTTATCTGCCAACCCAAAAGTTCTAATATAATTTACAGCCATATTATGGCTTTGAAGTGTAAAATCTTTTATGGGTAAAGAAGGATCTGTAAGCACATTTCCATTCATGAAAACATAACCTGCAGCAATTACATTTAAGCTTTTTGGAACATTAGCATATACTCTGGGCTCCAAATCCTGACCAGATACCGTGAACACATCAAAAAAGAAAACCAAAACCAAAAACTGCCACTTCAATAACAAAAAAAAGATTCTTACCATATAATATTCAGACGAATTTGTGACAAGTTTAGTATTGAATTATATCATTGTTTCTCTGCTGTTTTTGGAGCATAAATTACTCCATCATAACTAATTGGACCTCTATTATTACTACTTACAGAAAGTGTTGTGTTTCCGTTATAAAAAATAGAAAACGTTAAATCGTACACATCGCTGGCGCCTCTTACTGTTGCTTTTAGAATAGTATTATTCTTTTTGCTTTCAACCCTAATATTCTCGGGCTTTCCTTCAAATTTTATTCCGCCATCAGTATTATAGCCAACATTATAGCCTCGGCCAAAAAAAGGAAGATCACAGGTTGTATTATCGGTTTTAAACTTTAAAAAATAAGTATTATAATCGAGCTGAATCAATCTCCCGCCTTGAGGTGTTGTTTTTTGAGCCTCAAACACAAAATCCTGAGAATCAATAAGCGCTTTAATTTCGTTTTGTTGCTTTAACTCTCTTTCTTGCTTGAGTTCTTTTTTTGTTTTTTCCTGTGCAGAAACCGAAAAACTAACAACATTTATCAGTAGCAACACAATAGATAATGTAGTTTTCATAATATTATTTTTTATTAAAGCGCATCATGGCAATATCCCCAGAAATAAAGTTTAAAGTCTTGCCATCATCTGTAATATCGTAAGACGTTATTTTTTGAAGCGTACTCAAATAAGTCTGTTCACCTTTCAAGCCGTCCAAACACATCATTTTGGTTACGGCCAATGGTTGAGTAAAATTAATTTTATTGCCATTAACAGCCAATCTTCCTGAGTATGAATTACAGCTTGCGTTACCAGAAACCTGACTTGCTTTGGTATCAAAATTTATGGTTGGTTTTTTATTTGGATATAAGGCATCAAAAGTAGTTGAAGGCTCGGCAACATAATTCAGTTCCCATATTCCGTCAAGTTTAGAGACAGCATCCGTTTTTGCGCATTTGCAGGAAATTAAAAACGAACTAAAAAAAACGAGGGTAAAAATCTTTTTCATCATAACATTAAGGATTAAATGTGAGCGAATTAGACAAGTGGTTTTCAGAAATTATTCGTTAAAAACCTATACGAATTTAAACAATATTTTCGGTTTTTAACTCAATCAATATCAAATTATAACGTATAGTTTGACTTTTTTTTAACTTTTAGAGTTAATCAAATCCGTTATTTTATGTTAAATTTACTTAATCTTTAACTAAAAATGCCCGTAGATATGAAAAAACTAATTGTTTCTTTCGCTATAATTACAGCCTTAATCATTGGCTGTAAAACAAATAACAAATCAAATGATGCTAAAACTCTAACTGTTGCATTAGAACCAAAAAGCAACAGCAAAGTTGCCGGAACTGCCACTTTTGTTGAGAAAAATGGCAAAGTAACTTTTACAGCAAAAATCACTGGATTAGAACCTGGAGTTCACGCAATTCACATCCATGAAAAAGCAGATTGTAGTTCTGCAGACGGAAGTTCTGCTGGAGGACACTGGAATCCAAAGTTCAAAAAACATGGAAAATGGGGAGTTGGAGAATACCATGCAGGTGATATCGGAAACTTTACCGCTGACGCAAAAGGTAACGGATCTATCACTTTAACAACTGACGAATGGTGCATTGGATGTGGGGATGCAAACAAAGATGTTCTTGGAAAAGGCCTAATTGTACATGCTGGAACAGATGATTTTACTACTCAGCCAACTGGAAATGCCGGAGGAAGAGTTGCTTGCGCAGGAATCATTAAATAAGAAAAATTTGAATAACCGCTATTTTTAACAAAATCTAGCGGTTATTTCATTTTAAAATGAATTCTAAAACAAGAAAAAGACATAGCTTTGCATCAGCAAAATAAAGTCAATGATTAACCCATCAGCACCAGGCTGGATCGATAAGTTTTTTAGTGAACAGAAGTTTTCAGAGGCTATTCCTTTTGAAACTGTAGATTCTTTTTACTATAAAGTGAGAGAAACGGGGTTTATTTATGGTCATATTATTGCTATAGATTCTCAAGTTCCAATTCCAATAAAAGGTTGGTTTAAAACCGAAATTTCAAAAGTAGCTTTACTAAATACACTCTATCATGTTTTTTGTTTAGAGAAAAGAAATTCGGAACCTAAAAATTTTATTTCAGAAGTTTTAAAGTTTTACAAACAGATGAACCCAGAAGGATTTAATTTGTTTAAAATTTTATTGCCAAAAGACACTCCTTCTCTATCTCTAGAAAATATTATTGATCAGAGAGTTCAAACCAACGACAGTATCATCAGTAAAAACTTTTCGCATTTGGTAACGAATGCTCTTTTGTTTATTGATGTTTTGGCTTTCAGGCAATATTTGGAGCACGGAGAAATTCCTGAAAAGTATTTAAAGCGTATTGAAGAAACGGTTCTCGGAATTGTTGGTTTGGCTTTGAAAACCAAAACTGTAAAATCTCAGCACGACGATCTTCTGATAAAACTTTTTGAAGCTTCTATACGTTACTCAAAATTTTCAAAAGTTACGGTTGAAACTTTAGAAACTTTGAATCTTGAATACTTTAAAAATAGATTGGAACAATATTACCTAATCGACATGGCTGGAATGGCTTTGTGGAGTGATGGAGTTGTAGAAAATGAAGAATCGTATTTCTTATATGCTTTAGGTTCTACAATGGGAGTTTCAGACGATTTTGTAACCAAAAGTATGGATACAACCAATACTTTTATCACCACGCATAAAAAGAAGATTCCGTACTTTAATTATTCGAATCCTGTTAAGCATTTCTATGATCAAATGACGCATAGCGTTGTTAAACTGATTATTAGAAATAAAAACAGATTAATTAAGGAAATTGTTCAGAGTAAGGAATTAATGGTTCTTCTTGCCTATTCTACAACAAGAGATTTGGACGCAAAAGAAAAGAAGAAAGTCAAAAAACAGCTTTTAGACATTTGTAAAACCATTCCATCTTTGACCATATTTTTACTTCCAGGAGGAAGTTTATTGCTGCCAATACTAATCAAGTTTATTCCAACAATGCTTCCATCGGCATTTAATGAGAATTTAGACGAAAACGAATAAAAAAAATCGCCCTTTTTAAGGGCGATTTCTATTTCTATCTATTAAAGATCTAATTGATAAACCGAATCCAATTCATCGTTTGAACTAATTGTTACATTCAAATCGGTTACAAAACCAGAATTTAATCCGTAAACCCATCCGTGAAGCATTAAATCTTGTCCATTTTTCCAAGCATTTTGAACAATAGATGTTTTTGCTAAGTTGTAAACTTGCTCTTTAGTATTGATTTCAACAAAAGCATTAAAACGCTCTTCTTCATTCTCAATTGAATTCAAGTATTTATCGTGCAAACGGTACTCATCTTTAATATGACGTAACCAGTTATCAATAATACCAACAGATTGATGTCCCATTGCAGCTTTAACACCACCACATCCGTAGTGTCCGCACACAATAATATGCTTTATTTTTAAAACATTTACTGCGTAATCCAAAACACTCAACATGTTCATATCAGAATGCACAACCATATTGGCAATATTTCTGTGTACAAAAACTTCACCTGGTTTTGCACCAACAATTTCGTTAGCAGGAACACGGCTGTCAGAACATCCAATCCATAACAATGGCGGTTGTTGCCCTTTTGCCAAATCAGCAAAATAATTAGGATCTTTTGCTAATGAAGTTTCAACCCACTTTTTATTGTTCTCTAATAACTGCTCATAAAATTTTCTCATTTTTTTATTTTTTTGTGTGGTAATTTCTAAGTTATAATAGTCTCAAAAAATGAACTTGATGTAAAGTTACCTATTTTTTGACATTACTTTGGTCTTAAAAATGCCTTATTTTAATTATTCACTTTTAACAACTTCTCTTTTAACCAGTTCTCTTTTTGCCACATCATAATAATGCTCAATTGTAACATGATTACTATTTTCTGGTGTATTTTCTAATTCATAAGCTTCTTTAAACCCTTTCAGCTTCACTTTAATGTTTTCGTCGAGAGCTCTCGTTTCTTTAAATTCACGAATTAAATCCAAAACATCATGGGCAATATACTCGGTATCATGAGCATTGATAATGACTTTTGAATTTTCTGGAATTTCAGCCAATGTTTGTTTGATCGCCGCTTTATTTAAAAACGAAACTTCCTGTGCTAGATCGATATGAATGATATCTCCATCCTCATATTCTTCTTTCTTAAAGACATAAGCTCTTTTCAAATTTCCTCTCAAAACAAAGATGATACTAATGATAATTCCCAGCGCAACCCCTTTTAGCAAATCTGTCGCAACAACAAAGACCAAAGTTGCAATGAAAGGTACAAACTGGTATTTCCCCTTTTCCCAGAAATGCATAAAGGTTGCTGGTTTTGCTAATTTATATCCGACCAAGATCAAAACAGTAGCCAATGTTGCCAAAGGAATTTTGTTTAAAATTGCTGGTATAGACAATACACTTATTAATAAAAGCACACCATGAATAATGGCTGACATTTTAGATTTTGCTCCTGCATTATTATTCGCAGAAGATCTTACAACTACAGATGTCATTGGCAAACCTCCTAAAAGAGAGCTTATCATATTACCAACACCTTGCGCTCTAAGCTCGACATTTGTATTTGTGTAACGCTTTTGCACATCCATTCTATCTGAAGCCTCAATACATAAAAGAGTTTCAATAGAAGCGACAATGGCAATCGTAATAGCAACTACCCAAACTTGCGGATTTGTAACAGCAGTGAAGTCTGGCGTAATTATAATTGATTTAAAGTCTTCAAAAGATTTTGGAACTGGCAAAGAAACCAAATGTTCTTTCGCAATTGCCAAAGTGCTTCCTGTAGATACAAATATTTCGTTTAAAACTACTCCAGCAATAACAGCAACCAAAGCTCCTGGAACCAGTTTTATTCTTTTTAAGAAAGGAACTTTATCCCAAGCCAATAAAATTACCAATGAAACTCCAGAAACTACAACAGCTCCTAAGTGAATATGATTTAAAACATCGAATAGAAATGAAAATGAATTGCTTCCATCATTTTGAACAAAAGCTTGATCACCTTCAAAATCTGCATCATAACCAAAAGCGTGCGGTATTTGTTTTAAGATGATAATAATTCCGATACCGGCTAACATTCCCTCAATTACGTTTGTCGGAAAATAATTCGATATACTTCCAGCCTTTAAAAATCCTAATGCTAATTGAATTAGTCCAGCAATAAAAACAGACATTAAAAATACATCGAAAGCTCCTAAATCGGTAATTGCGGTTAAAATGATAGCTGTTAACCCAGCTGCTGGACCTGATACACTAATATGTGACTGGCTCAAATATCCTACAACGATACCACCCACAACACCAGCAATAATTCCAGAAAATAACGGCGCTCCAGAAGCCATTGCAATACCTAAACACAACGGAAGAGCCACCAAGAAAACCACTAAACCTGAAGCAAAATCAGATTTAAGGTTGGCAAAAAGATTGATTTTTTTTGTCATAATATAATACTAAAAAAATTATTCATTAAAGATTTACCTCATCTCGATAGAAATGCGGCTAAAGTTCGAAATAATTGGAAGTATTATGCTACGTTAGGTGGTGGAGCAAAAATGCTCGGAGAGATGTTGTCTAGTTTGACAATGTTTTCAGAAATGATTGTTTTTTTCTCGATGTAAACCGGAATCAAAACTTCATGCTCAAGAATAGCAGGATGAACTATATTTTTAAGTTCTTTATGCACTTCTTCTTCAGCGATACTAAAAGATATAGCCGTATTATTTCCTTTCTTAATCGCCTGAACAATTGTCGGGGTCGATAAGAAGGCAATAAATATGAATAATAATATGCGAGCTATAAATTTCATTGAAGCAAAAATAGCGTTAAACAAATAAAATCAAAGAGATTTTTATAGAAATTTAACATAAACAAAAAAGCAGAATGCAATTTTCATTCCATTCTGCTTCTATTTTATTAAAAACCAATATTTTATAATGATTCTTCTAACCAAGCATTCATCATCCAAATTGTTTTTTCCTGCTCAGCAATGAAGTCGCTCATCATAGAATTGGTACCTTCATCATTAATTTCATCAGATTTGTTCAATATTTCTCTTTCGATTTTTAATAAATCTGACAAAGAATGAACAATCAATTGAACTGCTTTTTCATCGTTAGAAATATTTTTCCCAACTGTCAATTTATTATTTTTAATATAATCGTCAAAAGTATGCAGAGGCGTTCCTCCTATTGTTAGTACTCTTTCTGCGATCATATCTATTTTTAATTGCGCATCTGTATATAATTCTTCAAATTTTACATGCAAATCGAAGAAACGTTTTCCACGTATATTCCAATGAATACCTCTCAAGTTCTGATAATATACTTGAAAATTTGATAACAACACATTCAGTTCTTTTACTAATAATTCTGATTCTTTTACTGGTAATCCTAAAATATTTGTCTTCATAATTTAATTTTTTACACTAATTTACTACAAATTTAGAGTAACTTTATTAAAATAAACATAAATAAAAATTATATTTTCCTATTTTTGCATCACAAATTACTATCAACATGACTATAACTCAATTGCAATATGTGTTAGCGGTTGCTGAGCATAAAAATTTCACTCTTGCTGCAGAAAAATGCTTCGTAACACAGCCAACTTTAAGTATGCAAATACAAAAAATCGAAGAAGAACTTAATATTTTAATTTTCGACAGAAGCAAAAAACCGATTCAGCTTACTGATATAGGACAAAAAATTGTAAGTCAGGCAAAAAACATCGTAAACGAGGCTGATCGTATAAAAGATATTGTAGAACAGCAGAAAGGTTTTATTGGTGGAGAATTTCGTCTAGGAATTATTCCAACGATTATGCCTACGCTTCTGCCAATGTTTTTGAATAATTTCATTAAGAAATACCCAAAAGTAAAACTCTTGATTGAAGAGCTTAATACAGAAGAAATTATTCTGAAGTTAAAAAACGGACACCTAGATGCTGCAATTGCCGCAACTCCGCTTGAAGACGAAAAAATTAAAGAAATTGTTTTATACTTTGAACCTTTTGTAGCTTACATTCCAGAGCATCATGCTAGTTTCCAGAAAGAAGAAATTGAAGTTGCCGACTTAAATCTAAATGAAATCCTACTGTTACAAGATGGACATTGCTTTAGAGACGGCATTTTGAATTTGTGCAAAAATGTCTCAGACGCCGATCAAACTAATTTCCAAATTCAAAGCGGTAGCTTCGAAACCTTGATTAAATTGGCAGACGAAGGCCTTGGTACAACGTTACTTCCGTACTTGCACACCTTAGACTTAAAAGAATCCGACAAACTGAAGCTCCGTAATTTTAAGGAGCCAAAACCTGCTCGAGAGGTAAGTTTAATTTACCCAAAGAGCGAATTAAAAATGCAAATCATTGATGCACTTAGATCTACAATTGCAGGCGTTGTAAAAGGTGCAATTGTTTTTCAGAATGTTCAAATCATTAGTCCATTACAAAAGAAAGCGTAATAAAAAAGGAGCCAATTTGGCTCCTTTCTTTTATACTTTAATTAGCTGTAGACTTGGCTTTAATTCTGGTTTTCCGACAACGAAATTAAGTAACCACTCTTGCAATTGTTCCATTTCGTAAGGTAACAGTGTTTTGATAGCTTTTTCTAACTCTTTGCAGAAAAGTATCGGATCGAAACTAACTCTTTCAAGTATTGATTTCGTGTAATCAAACATCATTTTTGACATAATAAAATAAGATTTTCGGGGGTTATCTATTTTTTTAAACTCGAACCAAATTTAAACAAATAACTAACATAAATATTACTTTTAACTTATTTTTTTAAAAACTTTAGCAACGAATACGTTTTCTTAAAACAAATAAATCAATGTAGAATTATTCTAAATTACTCATTTAAACCTTTTTAAAAGCTCGAAACATTTCTCTTTTTCCTGGAGGCCCTGCTAATTTTTCTACTGTAAATCCGACTTCGATCATACTTCTTTTAACAACTCCTCGAGCTGCGTATGTAACCAGAACTCCATTTGGTTTTAAACTATTGTACATTTTCTGAAAAATTTCAGTACTCCAAAGCTCCGGCTGCACTCTATATCCGAAGGCGTCAAAGTAAATCAAATCAAAAATTTCAAAATCGTTTATTTCGTGAAAAAATTGTTTCCTTTTGGTTAACGAGAACAAGTCGCAAATTTCTGCTTTTTCATTCCACTCGCTTTTATGCATTTTCTCAAAAATGTTCTCAAATTCCAATGCGTCAAGTTCTGCTGCATAATTCATTTCCAAGATTTCATCTGAATCAACAGGATACGCTTCTACTCCAACATAATCAATTTTCTGATTTTTTCTAATAGCTTCTAAATACGTGATAAAAGCATTCAAACCAGTCCCGAAACCTATTTCTAATATACTTATAGGATTATCGAATAATGACAATCCATTCTTAATAAAAACATGCTTCGCTTCTTGAATTGCACCATGTTTAGAATGATAACATTCGTCCCATTCAGGCAAACGAATTGTAGTTGAGCCATCTAGCGTTTTAATTATTTCCCTTTTCACCTTTTTAATAATTTAATAATAGCTTTTTATTGATTTTCAAGCTATTTCAATAATCAAATTTAGTCAAAACAAATGCGTAAAGCCTTAAAAAACGACACTTTTTTCATAAATTCTTTATAAAAATCAATCAAATATTTGAGTTTATTATAGGATAAATAAATCTCAGTCAAAACCTATAAATAATGAATTTTCACTAAACGTTTTAGAGATTTTTACGTAATTTTGCATTCAATAAATTCCATTTTACACGATATCATCACTTTAGATTTCTGATAGTGAAGAATATCTCACAAAAAACTTACATAACTATGAGTACAACTCAAACGAGCAAAATTGAAATCATTAAAGCTGCTTCTACAAAAATAAACGAGGTAGATTTTGACAACTTAAGTTTTGGTGCTGTATTTACAGACCATTTATTCGAATGCGATTTTAAAAACGGACAATGGCAAAACCCTGTCATTAAGCCTTATGCACCAATTTTAATGGATCCGTCATCAAAAGTCTTCCATTACGGGCAAGCGATTTTTGAAGGAATGAAAGCTTATAAAGATGACAATAATGATGTTTGGTTGTTTAGACCAGATGAAAACTTTAACCGTTTCAATAAATCGGCTGTAAGGATGGCAATGCCAGAAGTTCCTGAAGCTATTTTTATGGATGGTTTAAATGAATTATTGAAATTAGACAAAGATTGGATTCAAAGAGGAAATGGAGCTAGTATGTACATTCGTCCATTTATGATTGCTACAGGTCCTGGAGTTATTGCAAATCCTTCTGACGAATATAAATTTATGATTTTACTTTCTCCTGCAAAAGCATATTATGGAGGTGAAGTAAAAGTTATCATTGCTGAGCATTTTAGTAGAGCTGCAAATGGTGGAATCGGTGCTGCAAAAGCTGCCGGAAACTACGCTGCTCAGTTTTACCCAACTAACTTGGCAAACAAAGATGGTTTCCAACAAGTTATCTGGACAGATGATGCAACGCATACAAAATTAGAAGAAGCTGGAACAATGAACGTTTTCTTCAGAATCAACGATACTTTATTAACTGCTCCAACAAGCGAAAGAATTTTAGATGGTGTTACTAGAAAAAGTTTGATCGCAATGGCTGAAAAAGAAGGATTAAAAGTTGAAGTTCGTCCAGTAATTGTTTCAGAATTAGTAGAAGCTGCCAAAAACGGATCTTTAAAAGAAATCTTCGGAGCGGGAACTGCTGCAGTTATTAGCGTTATCAAAGGATTCTCTTATAAAGATGAATACTTCGAAATGGCTCCAATCGAAAATTCTTATGCTTCTTTCTTAAAAGAGAAACTAACAAGTCTTCAAAACAAACTTTCTGAAGATACTTTTGGTTGGACAGTGAAAGTTCAATAATCCAAAACCATATTAAAAAGAAACCCGATAAATTTAGTTTTATCGGGTTTTTTATTTTTTCTTTATTATTAAATTTTAGTTTCTCGTTGCGGAGTTACTTGTGAAGATTTGCTTCGCCTGTTCGCTATCACTCGGGTCTCCTTCGTCGAAATGACAAAAAATAACGGAAAGCTTTGCGAACTTTGCCTTTTTATAAGAACTGCAGAAAAAAAACTTAGCGTTCTTTGCGTTTAATCTTCTTTACAACAATTTAGAAAAATCAGGTTTAAAATAATTTGGACCTTTCATCACTTTTCCGTCTTCGCGGTATATTGGTTTTCCATCTTCACCTAATTTACTCATATTACTGCGCTGAATTTCATCAAAAACAGCTTCAATTTTATCTTGAAGTCCGTGCTCGATAATTGTTCCGCACAAAATATACATCATATCTCCAAGTGCATCTGCAATTTCAACCAAATCATTATTTTGAACCGCTTCGTAATATTCTTCATTTTCTTCCTTCATTAAATTATAACGAAGTAATTTTTTCTCTGCTCCTACATCGGCAATTGGAGTTGCACTGTGGCCAATTTTAAAAGCAGTGTGAAATTCGGTTACGGCGTCAAGTTGTTTTTTCATATAGTAGTCTTTCTTTTTTTGCTAATTTAAGTCTCTTTCTAATAAATCTGAAAATTTATTCAATGAAATGAAAAGGCAATTTAGCAGCAAATCGTTTACAAATCTCTAAATTTGCTAAAAATTTTTATAACTATGTTCAGTCAAGGTCAAATACTATTTGGAGTATGTTTTTTTATTGCATTTGTAATCATTATGATATTTGCTTATCGAAAAGATTTGAAATTACACAAAGTCTTTTATAAAGGAAATTACAAAGTACTCCTTGCCTTTCTGCTTTTCATTGTCCTTTTGTTCGTAATTAAAATCTTTCTAAAAAGATAAATTATTCCGGTCGCAATAAAATAAAACCTAATAATTATGGGTTATTAGTAAGACTCATAATAAAATTTATAACTTTACCGAAACCAATTAATCTGCCATGAAAATTCTAAAGTATTTATTTCTTTTTGCACTTTTAAGCTTTGTCGCTCTTACTGTTTTTGTTGCTACTCAGAAAGGAGATTTTTCTGTAGAAAGAAGTAAAGTTATCAATTCGCCTCGCGCAACGGTTTATAACTACCTGAACGACTTTAGAAATTACGAAGATTTTGAATCATGGTCGGTTGAAGATCCTACTATTAAAATGACCTACGCTAATAAAACTAGCGGAAATGGAGCTACATTTTATTGGGATGGTATAGACGGAAAAGGAAATTCTATCATCCTTAAAACAAAAGAAGGCGAAAGCATCGACCAAAAAATGCAGTTTGATGGTACAGAAGCTGATGTAAATTGGACTTTAAAAGACACTTTGAACGGAAAAACAAAAGTTACTTGGAAAGGAAAAGGAACAATGAGTTTTCTATTTAAAATATACACTGCTCTTCATGGCGGTTCTGACCGAGTTATTGGAACTATTTATGAAAAAAGCTTAGCCAATATTGACAAAAACTTAGATTACGAAACCAAAACTTTTGCTGTTACTGTAGACGGAGTGGTAAAGAAAACAGAAACTCCTTATATCAAACAGACTTTTACTAGCGAAATTGCCAAAGTAAGCAAAAATGCCAGAATTGTAATTCCGAAGCTTATTCACTTTAGCGAAACAAATGGATTGTCCGCGGTAGGAAAACCTTTTATCATTTATCATACTTACGACACTAAAACTGGCTTAGCAAAGATTTCAATCTGTTTGCCAATCAATAAAGAGATTTCAACAAGCTCGGGAAGCGATATTTTAGCAGGAAAATTAAATGGTTTTGATGCTGTAAAAACAACCCTTAATGGAGATTACTCTCATAGAAATGAAGCTATTGCAAAAACAACTGCTTATATCAACAATCAAAAGATTATTCCAGATTTAAGCTGGTCGCATCTTGAGATTTTGACATTAAGCAAATTGGATGTCAAAGCTTCTTCTAAATTGGTTACAGAAATTTATTTCCCAATAAAACCAAAAGTAGTTCCAGCTGCTGCTGTTACCGATCCTGTTTATATTCCAGAAAATGCTGGCGAAACTCCAAGCGAGCCACGCACTGAACAGCCTCGTACAGAGCCTGTAAAACGCAAGCCAGCAGCACCAGCTCCTGCTCCAACGCAAACACCTGCACAAGAAGAAGACTCAGAATTTTAAATAATTTTTAAAGGTTCATTAAACCCTTTGCATTAAATTCTGTCTAACTTCTATTAAAAAGTTTACAAAACAAAAGTTTGATAGACGAGAAAGAATTTATAAAACAATTATTAACCCCTGAAACGCAAAATGTTGCGTTTCAAAAACTCTTGTCTGATTATCAGCGCCCTTTGTATTCTCATATTCGAAACATTGTTTTGAATCATGATGATGCCGACGATGTTTTACAGAACACTTTTGTAAAAGTCTTTCAAAATCTTAAAAACTTTAAAGGAGAAAGTAAACTTTTTTCCTGGATGTATCGTATTGCTACCAACGAAGCTTTGACTTTTTTATCGCAAAAGGCAAAACTAAGCGGTATTTCGTCTGAAGACCTTCAAAATAAAACTATTGATGGTTTAAAAGCTGATCTATATTTTGACGGAGATGAAATTCAGATCAAACTTCAAAAAGCAATTGTAACACTTCCGGAGAAACAGCAATTAGTTTTCAAAATGAAATATTTTGAAGAATTAAAGTATGAAGAAATCGCAGATATTTTAGGAACATCTGTTGGTGCTTTAAAGGCATCTTACCATCATGCCGTAAAAAAAATCGAATTATATGTTACATCAAATTAAACCTTTTGTAACTAAAACTATCTTATAAGTATTATGAAAACATTTAAATTAGAAAACGAACCCAAAATAAAATCTGGCTTTAAAACTCCGGATCATTATTTTGATGATTTTTCAGAAAAGGTTTTACAGCAATTAAACGAAAAAGAAGTTAAAGTAATTCCTTTTTACAAACGTAAAAGAATACTTTGGACGGCTGCCGCTGCCGTAGTAGGCTTTGCATTATTAATTCCTGTCATAAATAATTATAAAGCTAATTCAAACGATCTTGACGAAGCTACTTTAGAAAATTATTTATCCTATCATTCTAATATTAGTCAATACGATTTAATTCAAAAATTAGATGATAACGATATTGAAAAATTAGGCAACGATGTTACTTTGGAAGATGAAACATTAGAAGATATCTTGGCAACAAGTCCAAACCTAGAACACTTAATTTCAGAACAAAATTAAATCAAACTTAACTCAACAACTTAGCTTAACAATGAAAATAAAAAACATTTTACCGCTATTGCTATTTCTGACAAGTTTTTCATTTTTTGCGCAAAATGGAAAAATTGATGAAAAGCGAGAAAAAATTAAAGCTTTTAAAGTGTCATTTTTAACGACAGAATTAGAACTAACTTCTACCGAAGCGGAAAAATTCTGGCCAATTTACAACGCTTATGACGATAAGCAATATGAATTGAAGTATTTAAAAATGAAAACTTATCTGAGACAGCTAAAAGATGACAATCTTAAAAATCTTTCAGATAAAGAAGCAACAACTTTATTATCTCAAATTGAAAGTACAGATAAAGAAATATATCAGCTTCGTGAAAAATACACGAACAGTTTGAAAAAAGTACTTCCTGCAAAGAAAATACTATTGCTTAAAAAATCAGAAGACGACTTTAATAGAAAATTATTGCAACAATACCGAGATAAAGGCAATAAAGATTAAGCTTAACAAAACAACAGCGATAAGAACCCTATATAATAATACTTACTTTATTATTTAGGGTTCTTATTTTTTTATTTAAAATTCAATCGAACTACTTTATTATGTCCAGCTGCGATTGCAGTATTTCTATTCACAAATCGAATAGTAAAAAATCTGTTATCTGTAGAAAGCTGCATCCAGTTTTCTCCTCCATTTTGAGAATACTGTATTCCTTCAGAACCTACGCAAACAATTTCTCTTCCATTGCCTCCCGGAACATATTGCACACATGATGCATAACCAAATCCCATATTCTGACCAATTAATTGCCAAGTCTTACCGCCATCTTTTGTAAAAGCTTTATTATTGGCTTTATTATTAGGCAGATCGTAATCTCCTCCTGCAATGAAACCTTGCTTAGAATCGTAGAAATCGGCAGTAAAAATCCCTGTCATTTGTTTTCCCTGTACGATAGGAGTTTCTACAACTTTCCATGTTTTTGCTTTATCCGGAGAATAAAAAACACGCGCTTTTTTTCCACCTGAAACTAGCCAAGTATCATTTCCTTTTATAACAATGTTAGTATTGCTGGCAGCAAAAGCAGCTTCACCTGTGCTATTTGTTGGTAATTTATCAGAAAGCAATTTCGTCCAAGTTTCTCCGCCGTCACGAGTAACAATAATTGAGAATGTATCTTCTGTTGGATCACCAATTGCAATTCCTTCCTTATCATTCCAAAACTGCATGCTATCGTAAAAAACCTTCGGATTAATTTCTTTGTAAACCAATTTAACTTTGCGGTCTTTTTTAGAAACTGAGTAAAGAAGTGCAGGATTTGCCACACTCAATAAAAAAATATCTTTTGAAGTTTGAGCAATACTTCTAAATTCTAATTTTAATGTGTCGCGATAAATATGTTCTTCAAATTTTTCCTTTTTATCCAGATCATAATAACCAAAACGAGAATTATCGGCTCCGTACCAAACTTTATTTTTGTCAATCAGAATTGCCCTAATACTAATTCTGTCTTTAAATAATGTATCTATTGTCATTGATGTAAAGCCATTATTGTAAACAACGTCAGTTTTATAGTTAAATGTCTTAAAAGACATCAGCAAAATAAAAATAACACAAAATAAAGCGAGTTTTTTCATAGGAAATTTAAAATTTGGTTAATGCTAAAATACGATTATTTATAAAATTTCAAAGTCATTCTGCATTCTTTTCTGGCATGGTAATTGTTTTCTTACAAATTAATATTTAACAAGTAAAATATGAAAAATATACTATTTACAGGGATATTTATACTTTTAGTAAATTCTCTCAGTGCGCAAAGAGTTAATGTATATCCTAAAAACTCTTATGTTCAAGAAAATTTAGATCTAAATGCAGTATCATCAATCTTTCAAGAATCGACAGATCTAGCTGATTTCGAAAGAAAACTTAATTATCCTGACTATAGAATCTCTAATCTTGATCTTAATGATGATAATAAAGTTGACTACTTACGTGTGACAAGCAATATTGTAAACAATGTTCAAATCATCCTAATCCAAGCCGAAATAAGCCCAAACATATACGAAGATATTGCAACAATAAATATTGTATTAAACTCATATCTAAATGAAGCTAATAAAAACTCGGGGCATAAATTGATAAACATTCTCTCCCCAATAATCTATACAGCTTTAACGATTATACTTTCAAAAGCAACATACTAATTTAAAAGAACTTTGCATACAAAACAAACAACTAAAAATTTTATGGCACAGTAATTGGATATCACAGAATATTAATCTTCAATATGATTTTATCATGAAAGCGAAAATACTTTTACTAGCCTTATTTGCATTAGGAATTAGTTCTTGTCAAGCACAAGCTGGAGCTACAGTATATGCAAAAAACTCAGATATAAGCGATAACTTAGATTTAAGAGCTGTTGCTTCGATGTTTGGAGAATCAGCTAACCTTCAAGATTTCGAGCGACGTTTAAATGATCCAAAATATCAAATATCAAATCTTGATCTTAACGGTGATGACGAAGTAGATTACTTACGTGTAATTGAAAGCGTTGAAAACAGAACTCACGTTGTTATTATCCAAGCAGTTTTAGATCGTGATGTTTATCAAGACGTTGCTACTATTGATGTAGAAAGAGACAATTATAATAAAGTAAGCGTTCAAATTGTTGGAAACTCTTACTTGTATGGAGCAAATTATATTTATGAGCCTGTTTATAGCGTTGTTCCTGTTATTTACACTTCATTCTGGGTAACAAATTACAGACCTTATTATTCAACTTGGTATTGGGGTTATTATCCAACGTATTATACTGCTTGGAGTCCTTACCCTGTTTACAGATACAGAAATAACATTAACGTTTGCATCAATGTACACAATACATACAATTATGTAAATGTGAGAAGAAGCTACAGGGCTCCAGCAATCTATGAAACAAGACGCACTTACGGTTATGAAAGAATGCGTCCAAACTACAGTTTTGCTGAAAGACATTCTAACACAACAAATAGATACGAATTAGATCAAAGACGCGTAGCGAGCAGAGAAACCAATAGAAATACGTACAACACAAACAGAAATTACACTGGAAGAACAACATCTGATAACGGAAATTCTAACAGAACGTACGCTGAAAATAGAAACGCAACAAACAGATCGTCTGTTGATAGAAGCAACAATAGCAATAGAGGTTACAACTCAACAGGCAGAAGTTCTGAAAGCGTAAATACAGAGAGAAGCACAAATCGTGATTATTCAACTAGAGCAAATAATCCACAAAGAGTTGAGACTACGCCAAGAACACAAAATACTCAGAGAGGAGATTACGGCAGCGGAAATACTTCTGCTACTTCAAGAGGATATTCTAATCGTGAAACATCTGCTCCAAGAACTGAAAGAAATTCAAGAAGCTATTCTGAAAGCCAATCTAGTAATTCAAACAGAGATTATTCTGCTAGACCACAGCAAAGCCAACGTTCAGAATCTCCACGCATGAGCCAAGAATCTTCTAGAGGAAACCAAGAATCTAGAGGTGGACAAAGCCAAAGAGATAACGGTTCAAATTCTAGAGGAAATGGCAGAAGAGGCTAATTTTCAAATTAAATAATACTCAAAAAAGAAAGCACAATTTTACGATTGTGCTTTTTTTTATCTTTTTAATTATAATTGCTGCTAATTTGTTTTAAAACAGTAAATTTGCAACCGTCTTTTTATAAAACTATACATGAGCGCATCGCATAAAAACTTACATAGTAAGTTGTCTATTGGGGGTTTATTGATTACTTTAGGGATTATTTATGGAGATATTGGAACCTCTCCATTGTACGTAATGAAGGCTATTTTGGGCGATCACACGATAAATGCCGATATTGTTTTAGGTGGTATTTCTTGTGTTTTTTGGACCTTAACATTACAAACTACAATTAAATATGTACTTATTACTTTAAGTGCAGACAACCACGGTGAAGGAGGAATTTTTGCTTTATATGCATTGGTCAAGAAAACAAAAATTCAATGGCTCATAGTACCCGCGATTATTGGAGGTAGCGCCCTGCTCGCAGACGGAATTATTACCCCGCCTATCTCTATTTCTTCTGCTGTAGAAGGAATTAGGGCATTCTACCCAACGATGCAAACACAAACTATCGTGTATATCGTAATTACAATTCTATTCGTTTTATTCACCATTCAGCAGTTCGGAACTAAATTGGTTGGTAAATTCTTTGCCCCAATGATGTTAATTTGGTTTGCCATGTTGGGAACTTTAGGAACAATTCAGGTTCTGAATTATCCAGAAGTAATTAAAGCGATTAATCCTTACTATGCTTATCACTTATTATCTATACATCCTGATGGTTTCTTTGTTCTTGGTTTTGTATTCTTATGTACAACGGGAGCTGAGGCTTTGTATTCTGACATGGGTCACTGTGGAAGAAAAAACATCAGAATCAGCTGGATGTTTGTAAAAACTACTTTAGTTTTAAACTATTTCGGTCAAGCAGCTTATTTAATTCACCATGAAGGAAGCACATTACAGCAATTAGGTGGCGAAAACGGAAACCCGTTTTACTTAATTATGCCACATTGGTTTTTACCTTTCGGAATTGTAGTTGCCACTCTTGCGGCTGTAATTGCCTCTCAAGCGCTTATCTCAGGTTCGTTTACATTAATTAACGAAGCAATGCGTCTGAACTTCTGGCCAAAAGTGAAAATCAAATATCCAACAGAAGTAAAAGGTCAATTGTATATTCCATCAATCAACTGGTTATTGTTTTTTGGCTGTGTTGGAATCGTTTTACATTTCGAGAAATCTGGAAACATGGAACATGCTTATGGTCTTGCCATTATATTGTGTATGATCATGACTACCATATTATTAAATTACTACTTAATCATGAAACGTGTAAAACTGTACTTCATGGTACCGTTGATCACTATTTATTTATTAATTGAGTTCAGTTTCCTTTTCGCTAATATTACCAAATTTGCAGAAGGTGGTTACGTAACATTAATCATTGCTAGTTTATTGATTTCTGTAATGACAATCTGGTATTTAGCTAAAAAAATCAACAAAAACTACACGAAAGTGGTTAAGGTTGACGACTACAAACAAGTTCTTGTAGAATTAAGCCAAGATTTATCTATTCCGAAATACGCTACGCATTTAGTTTATATGACCAATGCCAACCGCGTTGATGAATTGGAAGAAAAAATCATCTATTCTATCCTTCAAAAACGACCAAAAAGAGCCGATATCTATTGGTTTGTTCACGTGAATATTTTGACTGAACCATATAAAACGCAATATAAAGTAACCGAAATTGCGAAAGATGATATTTATAGAATTGATTTTAATTTGGGTTTTAGAGAACCAACCAAAATCAATTTGATGTTTAGAGAAGTTATCAAAGATATGGTAAAACGCGGGGAAGTTGATATTACGAGCCGTTATGAATCTTTGAACAAAAACAATATCATTGGAGACTTTAAATTTGTATTGTCTGAGAAATTCCTATCAAACGACAATGATTTAAGATGGCATGAAAATATTATCATGAACTCATATTTCTTTATCAAAAAACTGAGTTTGTCTGAAGAAAGAGCTTTTGGTCTGGACAGCAGCTCTGTTAAAATAGAGAAATTCCCAATGGTGCTTCATGCTCCAGAAAATATTGGATTAACGCGTATTATTTCAAAAGAATAAAAAGCTTAACAATAATTTCAAAAAAAACACTCTAAACTGGAGTGTTTTTTTCATTTAGTGAAAGTCTAAAGTAAGATTCAGTATTAAAAATTTAACTTTCAATCAATTAATAGTACCTTTGCAACTCAAATAATAGAAATGAGATTACACAGAAATTTAGTTTATACTACCATTGACTCTTTAAATGCAATTTTCAACGAAGGAGAATATGCTGATAAAGTGGTAGCAAGAGCATTAAAAAAAGACAAACGTTGGGGAAGTTCTGACAGGAAGTTTGTTGCTGAAACCATATACGAAATTGTTCGCTGGAAACGATTATACGCAGAAATTGCCGAAGTAAAAGAACCTTATGACAGAGACAATCTATGGAGAATGTTTGCTGTTTGGGCTGTTTTACGAGGTTATCCAATTCCAGATTGGAGACAACTGGAAGGAACTCCTGAAAGAAAAATCAAAGGACGTTTTGATGAATTATCTAAGACTAGAGCCATCAAAGAATCTATTCCAGATTGGATGGATGAATTAGGTGTAAAAGAATTAGGCGAAAAAGTTTGGGCGAAAGAAATTGCTGCACAAAATCAGCCAGCAAAAGTTATTCTTAGAACTAATACATTAAAAGGAACTAAAGAAAGCCTTAGAAATACTTTGATGGATTTAAATATTGAAACTGAATATTTAAAAGACCAGCCAGAAGCTCTTGTTTTAAAAGAAAGAGCCAATGTATTTTTGACAGATGCTTTTAAACAAGGCCTTTTTGAAGTTCAAGATGCAAACTCTCAATTAGTTGCAGGATTTTTGGATGTAAAACCAGGAATGCGTGTGGTTGATACTTGCGCAGGAGCAGGTGGAAAAACATTGCACATGGCTTCTTTAATGGAAAATAAAGGACAATTGATTGCAATGGACTTATACGAAAGTAAATTGAAGCAATTGAAATTAAGAGCTAAAAGAAATGGCGCTTTTAATATTGAATACCGCATTATTGATAGCACAAAAGTGATTAAAAAATTACACGAAAAAGCTGATCGTGTTTTAATCGATGCGCCTTGTAGCGGATTAGGTGTTTTGAAAAGAAACCCAGATTCTAAATGGAAATTACAGCCTGAATTTATCGACAACATTCGTAAAGTTCAGAGTGAAGTTTTAGAAAGCTATTCTAAAATTGTAAAACCAGGCGGAAAATTAGTTTATGCAACTTGTTCAGTTTTACCATCAGAAAATCAAGAGCAAGTAGAAAAGTTCTTAAAAACAGAAATTGGACAACAGTTTACATTTGTTGAAGACCGTAAAATGCTGGCTTCAGAATCTGGTTTTGATGGTTTCTATATGGCTTTACTGGAACGTAAAAAATAGGAAATTCCAATATTTAAATTCCAGCCTTGGAATTGCTTAATATTTAAAATCCCAAATTTCAATCTGAGTTATTGAAATTTGGGATTTTTTATTTTTATTCCAACTTTGTCAAAGTTTAAAACTTTGACAAAGTTCTAAACGCACACATTGGAATTTGGACCCGAGCGTTAGCGAACAGGCGAAGCAATTTTAAATATTGAAATTTTAATCCTGAAGGGTAGGTTTACGAAGTAATTTTCCGTTTTCGTTTTCTTTGAATTTTGAAACGAAAACTATTTCTTTTGGTTTTTCGTACTTTCCTAAAACATCAAAGAAATCAGGTTCAAACTCTTGTTTTTCTCCTTCGATAACTAAAACCAGTTTTTCGCCTAAAGTGGTATCTGGAAGTCCAGTTACAAAAAATCTGTTAGCAATTTTTCCGATCAGCTTGGCTTCAATTTGTTCTGGAATTAGCTTTACTCCTCCACTATTGATTACATTATCAATTCGTCCCAGAAATTTAAACTGCTGTTCGTTTAGTAATTCAATCAAATCGTTGGTTACAATTGGTTCATCAGAAATAGAAGCAACGTTAATAACGAGGCACTGACGATCATCCTGAGATATTTTTACATTTGGAAGGATTGAAAAAACAGAATCACCCAAACGTTTCGCAGCAATATGTGTGATTGTTTCAGTCATTCCGTACGTTTCATAGATTTCGGTTTTAAGTGGCAATAATTTTTCCTCAAGAGTCGAATCTAATTTAGCTCCTCCTATAATTAATTTATGCACTTTAGAAAGTCCATCAATAGAGTTTTGAACCTGAAGCGGTACCATCGCAACAAAATCATAAGTAGTTGTATTTAATTCTAACGGATGAAGACTTGGTGAAACAACATCCAATTCTAACCCTAAAATTAAACTGCGAACCAGCATCATCTTTCCTGCTATAAATTGAGTTGGAAGACACAATAAAGCTTTATCTCCTGGTTTTAAATCAAAAAAATCTCCCGTTGCCAAAGCTGATTGGATCATGGCCTGCTTCTTTAATCTGACCAGTTTTGGAAGTCCTGTTGTTCCAGAAGTCGTCATTTCGATATAATCTTTTTTATCAAACCAATCCAAAAAGAATTCTCCTATTGACTGTTCGTAAGTATCACCTTCTTTTATAAAACTATAAGCGACGCGGCACAAATCTTTTGCATTTAAATGATATCCATTTAATTTGAAATAATTGTGAACGTTATTATGAGTTAAGTTTTGCATATTATTAAGCATTTATTTCGACATTATTAATTTTCCCTGTAAGTCTCTCTTTCCAATTAGTCCAGCCATACTTTTTACTAAAAACAAAAAGCAGGATTGGGTAAATAACAACTACTGGCAGAATTACATCAATTCCTGCCGAAGGTTCTGAAAGATCTTTAAATATAGAATTCGTCTGAAAAACGGTCCAATCTGAAGTAACCAATAATGCTCCAACAAGATTGTTTGCAGCATGAAATCCTAGCGCCAATTCCATTCCTTCGTCCATCAAAGTGATAACTCCTAAAAATAATCCTGTTCCTATATAATAAATCATGATAATACTTCCCATTTTTTCAACTTCTGGATTAGTCCAGTGCATGGAACCAAATATTATAGAAGTCATAAGAAGCGGAAACCATCTATTCTGAGCTAAATTGGCAAACCCTTGCATTAGATATCCTCTAAAAACATATTCTTCAGTAGAAGTTTGAATCGGAATTAAAATGCATCCTAAAAAAGCCAATATTAAAAAAGGAACTAATTTAAACTGTAATACAAAATGCTCAGGAGATCTTAAATATACAAACAAAAAACTGAGCAATGAGAAAAACGACCACAAAAAGAAAGAAAACCAAATTCTCTTCCAATCTACTTTTGGTCTTGAAGTGGTAACCGACAATAGAGTTTGATGATGGATATATTTTACAACAAAATAAATTCCTGCAAAAGCAAAAACAAATGAAATCATGACCAGAAAGAGAGTTGTATTAGACTCAAACATTTTCATTACCCCTTCATTTGTAGTTGGAAAAGCTGTATGATCTATAAATGTTTTATAAAATACAGCCGCAGTAATTGGAATTTGCCCTATAAAAGATGCCGAAATAATAAAGACTGATCCTAAAAGATATTTCCAAAATTTGTTTTCGGGTTTAATCCCTTGTTCTAAAAACATAAATCTAAAATTTTAAAAAATGAGAATTCAAATTCGATAAGTTAGTCTTACTTTTGATATTGCTAAAATACCTCCTTTTTTATTGTACGAGTATTAAACATTTAAATATAACAAAATGATACAAATTTACCACAATCCGAGATGCGGAAAATCCAGAAATTGCCTTGCTTTTATTGAACAATCTAAACAAGATTTCGAAATTATACCTTATTTAACCGAAACTCCAACTTTTAGTCAGCTAAAGACACTATTAGACCAGCTAAATCTTGAACCATTACAACTTATCAGAACCAAAGAAAAAATCTGGATCGAAAACTTTAAAGGCAAAACCCTAAGTAATGACGAAATTATTAATGCAATGGTAGAAAATCCTATTTTAATCGAGCGTCCTATTGTTGTAAAAGACGGAAAAGCTATAATTGGCAGAGACCCAGAACTTGTTGCTTCTTTTTTAGATTGATTCTAAAATATTCCATTAACATTTTTTTGTGATTTCTCTCTTTAAACCAAAAACTACATTTGCCGTCTAAAGAGAAAAAGAAAACCAGAAAATGAAAAAAATCAAATTTGCTGTATTGCTTGTATTCTTGTTTACAAGTTTTTACAATTACTCACAACAAGGAGGCCCAGGAGGCAAAAACAAAGTAAAAGTCACCGGAAAAGTCTTTGAGAAAGTAAGCAAACAACCATTAGAATACGCCACAATTTCGCTTACCAAACCAAATGACACAAAAGTTGTTGCTGGTGGCATCACAAACCCAAAAGGAGAATTTGAAGTAGCGGTTTCGCCTGGAACTTACGATATAAAAGTGGAGTTTATTTCATTCAAATCGACTGAAATTAAGCAAAAAAGCATTCAAGATGACACTAATTTAGGTGTTGTAAACCTATCTGAAGATGCTGCACAATTAAACGAAGTAGTAGTTCGTGCTGAAAAATCGACAGTTGAAATTAAACTAGACAAAAAAGTTTACAATGTTGGTCAGGATATGATTGTAAAAGGCGGAAGCGTTAGCGATGTTTTAGACAACGTTCCGTCTGTTTCTGTTGATACTGAAGGAAATGTAAGTTTAAGAGGAAGCGACAACATTCGTATTTTAATTGACGGAAGACCTTCTCAAGCCATAAACATGGCTGAAGCTTTAAGACAGCTTCCTGCTGATGCAATCGACAAAGTTGAAGTAATAACAAATCCATCAGCGCGTTATGATGCAGAAGGTGGTTCTGGAATCATTAATATAATTCTTAAAAAAGGAAAAAACCAAGGTTTCAACGGAACTTTTATTGCTTCAACAGGTTTACCAGAAACTTATGGTTTAAGTGCCAACTTAAATTATAAAACCGAAAAATTAAACTATTTTACAACTGCTGGCTATAACTACAGAACAACAGAAGGTGCTGGACAAACAAATTCTGAATATTTAAATCCAGATGGTACAACAAAAAGTTTCTTAGATGAAGATCGTGATACAAAACGTATCAGAAACGGCTTTAATGGAAGAGCTGGTGTAGAATGGACAATAACCCCATCTACATTCTGGACAAATGCCATCAATTACCAAAAAAATACCGGAGACGACAGAGATTTGATCAATTACTATAATTATGATGCCAATCGTGTTTATACTGGAACATCATACCGTTTAAACGATGCAGATACTGGAAGTGAAAACTTTGAGTATACTTCGAACTTAATTAAAAATTTCAACGATAAAGGGCATAAACTTACTGCAGATCTTTCTATTTCAAGAAATACAGATGACAGCTATAGCACCATTACAGCTTCACCAAATTTCAATAATACATTAAACGACCAAATACAAAAACAAGTATTACTTCAAGCAGATTATGTCCTTCCATTAGGAAAAGGAGGTCAATTTGAAGCAGGATATAAAGGAAGCTTCGGAGATTTAAATAATGAATACTATGTTGCTACTTTAGTAGATGGTGTTTCTATAAAAAACCCTAATTTATCTAATACATTAGAGTACAAAGAAAACATCAACGCGCTTTACACGCAATATGGCTTCAAAGTAAATAAATTCTCTTATTTATTTGGCTTAAGATGGGAAGATACAGATATTCACGTTAACTTATTAGACAACAGTGTTTTCAATACTAAGAAATATAACAACTTGTTTCCAAGTGCTTTTGTTAGTTACGAAATCTCAGATCAAAGCAACTTTTCTGCAAGCTATAGTAAACGTTTATCTAGACCAAGAGGACGTTTCATGAATCCAGCAGTTAACTATGCTAGTAACGTTAACATCTTCCAAGGAAATCCAGACTTAGACCCTTCTTTAACTGATAAATATGATATTGGCTACATCAAAAAATGGGATAAAGTAACCTTCAATACATCGGCATATTTTGAAGACACAAAAGATGTTTTCAGTTTTGTAAGATCTCCTACAGGAGATGTGGTAACTCCAGATGGCGAAGTGGTAACACCTGCTCCAGGCGAGACAGTCGTGGGTACGCCAATAATTAAAAGTCAACCTATTAACTTAGGAAAAGAGCAAAAATTTGGTTTCGAATTTACATTTAATTACACTCCATACAAATGGTGGAAATTAAACAGCAACTTCAACTTTTTCAACGTAAAAACAACTGGAGAACACAGCTATACAGATACGCAAGGAAAAGAGATTGTTCAAGATTTAGACAATCAGGCTACTTCTTGGTTTGCAAGAGTAAACTCTAAAGTTACATTACCATATAAAATTGATTGGCAATTGACAGCAATGTATAACGGAGAGCAAAAAACAGCTCAAGGTAAAAACTTAGGCCAATTCGGAATGAATACCGCTTTCAGTAAAGATGTTATGAAAGACAAGGGAACCATTGCTTTCAACATTAGCGACGTATTCAATTCACGAAAAATGAGATCTTACACTTATTTAGATGATGTAAATTCATATAGTGAATTTCAATTCCGTAAACGTCAGTTCAATTTATCATTCACTTATCGTTTCAACAAACCAAAGAGTGAGAGAGATAAAAATGTACAGCCAAGAAACGATGGCGGTGGAGAAGGCGGTGGAGATTTTCCTGGATAAAACCTTTTAAATCCCAATATCAAAAATTCCAAATTCCAATTTTACAATTGGGATTTGGAATTTTTTATTTCCAGCTTTTTCTAAACTGTGTAGTTTTGTCAAAGTTCCAAATGTTAGTTATAGAAATTTGGATTTTTTGATATTAGCATTTACTTTTTTGAGCAAAAAAAAAAGAACCCTTTTGGGTTCTTTTCTTATGACATCAATCTAAAATTAAATAGATTGTTCTTCTTGTCTTTTTCTGGCTCTTTTTTCTTTGATCATTTCCCAGCTAGCACCCGTAACCCAGTAAGATACGAAACCAACTAAGAAAAACATTAACCAAAACCCTATAGTTAGTATGGTTAAGAAAAGTAAAAAGCCTAAATACTGTGAAAATTCAAACATGTTTTCCGGAATTTTTGAATGTTACGACAAATGTAGCGTATATATTTTTTCTCAGCAATAAAAACTAAATCAATTTTCGTTAAATAACATTTATCCGTATATTTATACTCATTTTAAATAAGCTTTTTTAGAACTTGAAATCCTTTTAAATAAAGAGCTCAGACAATTATAATAATTTTCAGGAGCTATTTCCTGCTGTCCGCTATATCTTTTTGTTTTTAAAGAAAAAACAAAAAGGATACCGCTCCCATCAGGGCTAAAAGACTCATTTCCAAAAGAAACTTTTCATTTCATATTTAGACATTTCACATTTTACAAATAACATTTTACATACTACACAATGAAATATAGAATAGAAAAAGACACCATGGGAGAAGTTCAAGTCCCAGCCGATAAATATTGGGGTGCACAAACAGAACGCTCCAGAAATAATTTCAAAATCGGATCAGCAGCATCAATGCCAAAAGAAATCATTGAAGGTTTCGCCTATCTTAAAAAAGCTGCAGCTTACGCTAATTATGATTTAGGCGTTCTGCCAATTGAAAAAAGAGATGCCATTGCAACGGTTTGCGACGAAATCCTTGAAGGCAAACTGGACGATCAATTTCCGCTTGTAATCTGGCAGACGGGTTCTGGAACGCAAAGCAACATGAATGTAAACGAAGTAATCGCCAACCGTGCTCAAGTTCTTAAAGGCTTTGAAATTGGAGAAGGCGAACAATTCATAAAAGCTAATGACGATGTAAATAAATCACAATCTTCAAACGATACTTTTCCAACTGGAATGCACATTGCAGCTTACAAAATGGTTGTCGAAACGACAATTCCAGGGGTCGAAAAACTCCATGCGACTTTAGCGAAAAAAGCAGCTGAATACAAAGACGTTGTCAAAATCGGAAGAACACATTTAATGGACGCAACTCCATTGACACTTGGTCAGGAAATTTCAGGCTACGCAGCACAATTAGCCTTCGGAATAAAAGCATTAAAAAATACTTTAGCACATTTATCTGAAATCGCTCTTGGAGGAACTGCTGTCGGAACTGGACTAAACACTCCAAAAGGTTACGACGTAAAAGTCGCAGAATACATCGCAAAATTCACAAAACATCCTTTCATAACTGCTGAAAACAAATTTGAAGCGCTTGCCGCACACGATGCCATCGTAGAAACACATGGAGCTTTAAAACAACTGGCCGTTTCATTAAATAAAATTGCTAATGACGTTAGAATGCTTGCTTCTGGCCCACGTTCTGGAATTGGCGAAATTCATATTCCTGAAAACGAGCCAGGATCTTCTATCATGCCTGGAAAAGTAAACCCAACGCAATGTGAAGCTTTAACCATGGTTTGTGCTCAAGTTATCGGAAACGATATGGCAATTGCTGTTGGTGGTATGCAAGGACATTATGAATTGAATGTTTTTAAACCTGTAATGGCAGCCAACTTTTTACAATCAGCACAATTGCTGGGCGATGCTTGTGTTTCTTTCGATGAACATTGCGCCCAAGGAATCGAGCCAAATCATAAACGCATCAAAGAATTGGTAGATAATTCACTTATGCTGGTAACAGCTTTAAATACTAAAATTGGATATTATAAAGCTGCAGAAATCGCTCAAACTGCACATAAAAACGGAACTACTTTAAAAGAAGAAGCCGTTCGTTTAGGTTATGTAACCCCAGAAGATTTTGACGCTTGGGTGAAACCGGCGGATATGGTATAATTTAATGGTTAATTGTGAATTATCAATTGTTAATTCTCATCGATACGAATAAAAAAGAGCTTTCTAAAATTGGAAAGCTCTTTTTCATTAACCATTTATAATTAATAATTAACCATTATTCACGTAGTCTTGCAAATAACTGAATCTTTCAGTCAATTTTCCGTTTTCTGTGATTTTGGCGCGTTTTAAGATTCCGTCTTTATCTCCGTTGAAAAAAGCTGGAATTACGTGTTCCATAAATTGCTCTCCGAAACCTTCGCTGGCATCTTTTGGAATTTCGCAAGGCAAATTATCTACAGCCATAACTGCAACAGCCGCTGGATGAAAGAAATCTACCTCCCTATCTTCTAATGGAAAATAACCATACAACGGGTCTTCGATTGTTGAAGAACGTATTGTACAAGCAATTGGCCCATTAACATCACAAGAAATATCGGCCACAACTTTCAATTTACAATCGCTTGCATTCAGCATTTCTTTTGTTAAAATCATTGGCGCATTATTGGCATAAAAGTGTCCTGCAAAATAAATATCAGAAACTTTTGTAAATCTTTCAAAATCAGATTCATATTCTTCTGGATGATTCACAAAATCTGTAAAATCTAAAACCTGGCCGTCTTTTCTTTTGTTATATTCTAAAACATCCAACTGCACATAAACTGCCTGAGCATATTTTTTTGTCAAATAATTATCAATCGTAATTTCTTTCACTTTTATAGCATCCAAAATTTCTTTTGCTCCACTCCCAACCTTTCCTGTTCCTGTAACAACAAATTTTAGAGCTGGCATGGTAATGCGTTTCAAATGCTTAATTAAATCTTCTTTTCCTGAAAGTGATTCCGCTTTCGGAAGTTTAAACAATTCGAATTTAATCCCGAATGCGCGAATTCCGTTATAAACTCCAACCATTCCAGCATATTTTCCGAAACCAATTAAACGATGATCATGTTCGTTTACAATTGTCTCATGATCGTATAAATCAATATTTTTTTCTAAAATAGCCTGAAGTAATTTTCTGTTATGAGGCTGTTTTTTAATTGTATGAGAAAAAAAGAAATAAGCTTTGTTTGGAATCAAATTGTCGACAGGAACTTCTTTTACACCAAATAAAACATCGCAATCGGATACGTCGTCAGTAACGGTAATTCCCATATTTTTATAATCATCATCAGAAAATATCCTGATATCTGAACTTTCAACTTTTACAGAGGCATCATGATAAAGTTGCTTTAATCTTGTCAATTCATTTGGAGAAAATACGACTCTTCTATCTGGCGGGTTTTTTCTCTCTTTTATGATTCCAAATTTCATTTAATGTGGTTTTTTAGTTTTTAATAATATAACTTTTTAAAACATATTTGTTTCAAATATAACAAATTTAGTTAAAGTTTTGTTTCAAAAATTCTTTTTACAATGATTTAAAACTGTTACAAGCTGAAAAACAACTGACTAAAATTTATATTTCTTAAAAAAAAGTTAAAAAACACAAAATAAAGCCTCAGAACCAAGAATACAACAAAATTGAATTCGATATATTTGTTTTTAAAGAACGATGCAAATGATTTTCCTTAAAAAGACAAAGATACCACAAATACTTTTTTCAATGCTTGTTTTAAGTTCATGTGGTCAAAACAAAACAACAGCAACAGATACAACCCAAACAGTCGAAGATACCTTACCTAAAATGAAGCCGTTAGGAGCTGAACCAAAAGTTTCACAGGCTTATAAAAACTCGGTTGTAGGCAGAATAAATCACTTTTATAACAAAAATTGGCCAAATAATACCATGAATGGAAGCTTCTTAGTAGCCAAAAATGGACAGATTTTATTTGAAAAATATAACGGTTTTGCCAATAAAAATGAAGGAACCGAAATAACTCCTGAGACACCTGTACAAATTGCTTCTGTGAGTAAAGTGTTAACTGCTACAGCAGTTTTAAAACTGGTAAACGCAGGCAAAATTGACTTAGACCAAAAAGTAAATACTATTTTAAAGACTTTCCCTTACGAAGAATGCACCATTAGAATGTTATTGGATCATCGTACAGGAATGCGTAATTATGCTTATTTCACAGATCGCGACAAATCTATTTGGGACAGACATAATCAATTAACCAATAAAGATATTTTAGATATTTTAGCAACAAAAGATATTGGTTTAGAATCTAGAACTGGAACACGTTTTAGTTATTGCAATACCAATTATGCAATGCTGGCTCTGATTATCGAAAAAATAACGGGCTTAAGTTATAAAGAAGCAATGTCTGAAATGATTTTCAAACCTCTTGGAATGAAAAATACCTATGTTTTTGATGATGATAAAGACAGAAAAAAAATTGTTCCTTCTTATAAAGGTAATGGTGTAGAAATTGGTTTTGATTACCTAGACAATGTTTATGGCGATAAAAATGTTTTTTCTACAGCAAGAGACCTTTTAAAATTTGACCGTGCAAGACAATCGCCAGATTTTTTAAAACCTGAATTGCTAAAACAAGTTTATACTGGTTACAGCAACGAACGCAAAGGAACTAAGAATTATGGCCTTGGAATTAGAATGATTAATTGGGAAACTGGACAAAATTTCTATTTCCATAATGGCTGGTGGCACGGAAACACCTCATCTTATATTACTTTGATGAAAGAAGGAGTTACGATTATTGCGTTATCTAATAAGATGACCAGAAACACTTATGCAGTTCGCAAACTGGCTCCAATCTTTGGAGATTACCCTTTTAATTTTAAAGACGAAGAATAACAAAATTTTTCTGAAAATTTTAGCAGAAAGTAATTTCAAATACTCTAAATTTGCAGACTTATTTTTTGGGGTCGACTGGTTTTGACAGCAAGTCGAATTGAACAGTAAGCACGTCGAGCATTGAGACCTTGCTCGTAAATATAAGATCTCGAACTTTTACACGGCGAAAATAATTACGCTTTAGCTGCATAATCCGAATCATAGTACGATTGCGCCACGTCTCTACAAGGTAGAGAAGCTGGATTCTCCTGGAAAGCCTTGGTTTGTGGCGTTCCGTTCAGGGGAACCGTAAAAATAAACCTAGATTTCCATGAGCTTCGGGTGGATTTCGAAAATTAAGAAGATAAGTGTTGGGTGGTTGTTTCTGGCCTAGCTCAACATCGAAAATCCAATCAGGAAATAAGCGTGTAGAAAGCTCTTTAGTTGCTTGTTTGGACCCGGGTTCGATTCCCGGCGACTCCACAAAAAAGCCTGTAAACTATTTGTTTACAGGCTTTTTTTATACTTAAAAATAATAAATTCTATTATACAAACATACTTCACAGTATCAAAGGCAAATGTAATTCGCCTATATCTTTAATTGAATAATAGCCTAACTTGCGGTAACTCTCAAACTGTGCTTCATCAAAAAATTGATCTCCTGTTGATTGTTGCGGGAAATCTGGATTAGCCAAAGCATATTCCCTAATATCAGCTGGTTCCTCTCCTGTCACTACAGTTTTGATATATACGAGTGTTCCAACATTTATTTTATCGCCCGGATACTTGATAGTTCCTTTGACTATATGACTCTTTCTTTTAATAATATCATCAATTGGAATATCAATTTCAACTCCGAAATCTATACGGCATCTTCTTATGGCGTTTGCAAGCCCTTCGCAAGTTCCTTTATTATCCTGTTCCGCGTCACCCAATAAAATATACTGACAACGTCTTCTTATAAGTTCATATAGACCTGTATTGTCAAAATGACCTCCATCGGAAAGACAAACATACTTCATATTAATATCTGACTTACCAATAAGATCTCGCATTAAATACAATAAGCCAAATACTGGATCGGGATTCTTCCATTTAGCGAGTCTCGGATTACCAATCCACCAGCCTAAACGCAGATTAAAAAGCGTAAGTAAAAAAGCCATGGTAGAAGAAGAATGATATCCCCAATTTGGGTTAACTGCAGCGCCCGATATTGCCATTGCAGTTCCCATAGTTGGCCCGCCATTTTTATTGGAAAACTTATTTGTTGGTCTGTATCCGTACTCATATATTCGATCTACATTATAAGTCGAAGAACGCGTCGGACTAAAATCATAGCCACAATATAATGGAGAAAAAACAAATGATTCTCCCTTACGATCCTGTCTATCTAAAGCAAAAACTACAGTAGCATTGAGTGTAGCATTTATAAGTGGAAGCGGTCCAAAATAACCATCCTTAACAGTCATTGAGGACAACAGAACATCATCATAAGCATCAAATCCCGTAAATGCATTTGCTGTCTTTATTCTTTCTTCCCTGCTTCGTGTTGCCCCCATAAAAGCTCTAATGAGTCTATTTCTATAAAAATGATGCAATGAAAATTCATTAACACCTACACGCCAACTTACTAATAATGTAATAATTAATAAACTTATTGTAATACAACCAAATTTAGCCCAGTCCTCTTTTATATTCGGGAAAAAATTAAATTCTTCTATTTTGTCTAAAATCCAAGAACCTATCAACAGAACTCCTACCATAAAAACAAAAGGAACGACTTTAAGCAAAATATTTATGTAGCTTTTCTTTTTGCTATCATTTTCCTCTGTAGCTTCAAAAGCTTTTTTCATTCCCCATCCAATAAATCCAGCCCAACCTGTCCAACCTGTTAAACTTTTCCAATCAAAACCGTCCAAATTGCTTGAATATTTCCCCCATAGATCAGGCATAATCAAAGAAGCAAAACTTATGATAATCCAAAAAAGTATGAAACGATGAACCAAACCGCCTATTCTACCCCACCATTCTCTTCTATAATCTGGAAAAAGATTCCCCATAAGTGCCATTCTAATAATCACAGTAATCGAAAATATTTCAAGGATACAAGGAATACCAATAACAAAAAACACTTTATAAGGATTGGAATAATGATCAATCACCATATTGCAAATACTACTTGTATTGGACCAAAAAACTATCAAAAGAAATACTAACACCGCCGATGCTACAAGAGAAGATAAAGCAATTGCCCAACCAACTTTTTTCTCAAATATTTTTTTAGATTCTTGAATTTCATCTTTAACGGAATCATTTTTCTCTTCTTTTGGCGTAACATTTCCTACTCCTCTTTTCATAAGATCCCATCTTTTATGGTAATTACCCCAAACAGCTACCCAGATAAAACCTGAAAATGCCGCACAAAAAACTAAACCTATAAACCAAAATTTATCATTTCCAATAAAATTTGGATTATATGCCGCAAAATAAGTACTAATTATTAATGCACTAAATCCACCCCAAATCAGAATTATATTAGGAATAAAAGTTCCTAGCTTAAATTTTCTCGTAAAATTTATTATTGATTTCCTTAAATTTATTAACCATACTTTATGCGATTCTTTTTCTTCATCACTATAAAAAGTTCGCATTGGAATTGCAACAATGAGAGAACCTATTATTAGTATGATACTGCTCCAAATAGAAACACATAAAATACTTTGTTGCGTTATACTTTCTCTAACCCAATCCCAAAAGGAATAAATAGTATAGATGAAAGATAAAATAGTCAATAATGTAAGTAACAATACAGTCTGATTAATCATTGTATTGCGTACCCAAGTCATGCCAGAAGTCCATGCGTCTGGAGACATTATTCCAACATTCGGAGATAAATAATTGCTGAACATTCTGAGCCATCGTATTGGACGAACTTCATCGGCCAACGGATCACCAGATTTATCAGGAGAAAGACGGTCATTAATTTTGCTAAAAGAACCTGATCTCTTTACCCATGAATTAAACCAAGTTCCAATATAACCACCACCAGATACAGTTGAGATATAATCAAATCTGTGAAGCGCATTTAATGCTGCCAAACGTTGTAGAATTCCCAGATTAAAAGTTGCGGATCTGATTCCACCTCCTGAAAAGGCAAGTCCCATAAGTTTCATTTCGCTTGCTTCTCCCACAGCATCAAAAACTTGCTCTGCTTTAATAGAATGAGATGCTAAGGTTTCACTATTATAATCATTGCTTACCGAAGCTAGATTTAATTCTTTATCCCTTGCTTTTCGTGCCCTAGAAATTTCTATTAACTCATCTCTAAAGAGTGTTTCAAAAGGAAGTGAACATCCGTTTTTTATTAATTTTTTGAGCAATTCTTGGTCATTTTTGAGGTATGATTGAGCAAACTCCGCCTCTTCACTCTTCCAAAACACAGCATGTGTATCCTTATCTTCCCTAGTCAGTAGATCATGATCATTAAAAGTCACCACCGTTTCTGATTCCTTTTCGACTATTTTCTTTATATAAAATTGATAAAGTCTTATCGTATAATCTTTCTCTTTTTTTAATGTTATAGCCAAAATTACCTGTACTGGCATATATTCTAATAATTCAACTAGTTCAAGACGTTTGTCTGACTCCTTATATAAAATGTGCCTTATTTTCTCCCTCCAAAAAAATGGCGGTTTAAACAAAATTAGATCCGATGTTCCCTCCGCAGATAATAGATCCATCTTTTTTTTACCTATTAATATATTTTCAGAAAGCCAATCCAAAAGCGAAACGGTCCTCTTAAAATATATTCGAGCAAGATCTTTAGTGTTTGCTTTTGTAGGGCTATGCCAGACCAAATCTCTAATTTTCTCTTTTTGATTAGGAGTTAAATTATCAATGAGCAAATTACCTACATTAAGTGATTTCCACTCTGTATTATTATTCAAATTGTTCGATACAACTACTTTGGGCTGGCTTTTTAAAATATCTTGAAATAAGGTGATATAAGAAACCGCTTCTGCTGTAAGATCTGTTACTATATCCATGGCTATTTTTGTTTTTAGAATCTGTCAAATTAGGTATCAAGGAATATCTAAGTAATTTTCAATGCTTTTTTCTAACCCTATAATTGATATAAGAATATGCTAATTGCATATCGCAAAAAATGCTCGACAATGATATTTTATAACTTAAAAATGTCTTTTCGAATATTAGCATAAAACATTGGAGTTGTTCTACTCATATTTTTCTAAAAATGCAGGAAGTGGGCTTGTAAGGAATCTTAGATTTATAAGACAAATTTAATTTTAATATTTAAAAAACAAATAAGTACAATTACCTGTTTTTCAACACATTAAACCTAAAAAAAATCTTAAACAATAAAACTCAAAATAAATTAAAAGAAAAAAACACTTTTGCCTTGTTTTCGACCTAATTTTCCTCTCAGATGAAAATTTGACAACACTATGAGAAAATTATATAAAACAGTGAGCCGTCTTACAATGTAATTTTAGAATAATCTAATTGAAGTTAGATCTAATTACTTTAAAATTTATTAATTATGAGATCAGAAAATTACACATCAGAAGAATTTGGATTTGAAATGAATTCTTATGAAGAACAGCTATTACTAAATTATGATGATTATCTAGACGGCGATTATATCAATAAGCTGTCCGCTTCTAACCATTACAATCTAGAGCTTGGAGAATTGGAAGATAATCTTGAATATGATTTTCATTCAGAGTATGATGAAAATGACTGGGAAGAAGAGGAAGATTTAAATGAAAAACCCGCAGGCGAATACGATGAGAATGAAGAAGAACCTGGAAGTTTTGAAATGTTAAGCTAAAAAATACTATTATGAAAAATTTTTCTCTACTTCTAATTTCAATTTTCTTTTTTTCATGTCAGCAGAAGGAAAACAAAAAAGCTTCTGCTGAATCACCAACGCCCGTTGTTCAAAAAGAAAAAAAGCAAGAGAATAAACAAATTGGCGACACTATTGCTATGAATTTTAAGAATGAAGAAAATGCGTTTTTAGCAGAAGGCCATTTAGATTCTCTCTATTCAAAAGTATATGTTCAATTTAAAAATGAAGATTTGGGCGAATTAAAAGCTCAGATTATTCCAGATGCAGGAAAAGGAAACATTCGTTTTAATCAAATTATTTTTCCTGATAAAACCTCAGAAGGCCCTTTTGGAATGGACTTGAAAATTCCGCTTCAACAAAAAGGAACTCATATTTTAATAATCGGACATTCTTTAATGGCTGATAATCCTTATTATGGAAATTTTAAAGTGCAACTAAATATTCAGAAAAAATAATGCATTGTTAAAATTATGCTTTAATTCTCTTTCTATTTTTTGCCCAATAAGTAAGATATACAATTCCTAGAATTAGCACGAGAATGTCAAATCTAATGATTTGTGGTATGCGGTTGATTTGATCGTTATAATAAGTTCCGCCTAAAAGAGCTCCCAAACCGATTCCGAGTTCCATAGAAATATACATAGTTGCCACAGCTTTTCCTCTATGCTCAGGATTACTCATATCAATCGTCCATGCACTAATTGCTGGCGACAAAATACCGGTACCGACTCCGTAAATTCCGGCTCCAATCAATAACATCTCGATATCTCTTCCTGAACTTATTACAAAAAGAGCAATCGAAGTTATAATTAATCCTGCCATTATCACTTTTGGTCGGCCATATCTATCGGAAACTTTTCCTGCACCAAAACGAACCATAACCGAAGCTACCGTAAAGGCCGTAAAAAATATACCTTTATTTGTCGCTCCCAAATGCTCGCTCCAATCTGGAATTAAAGTTAGAATAAGCCCGAAAGCTGTATAAGAAAGAAAAGTAATAATTCCTGCAGGAAATACATTTTTGTCTACAATATCTTTTCGGCCAATAATAAACATTGATCTGTTCAACTTTTCTTTTGTAGCAAGAGTTTCTTTCATATTCATTACAATAATAATAGAAAAGAAAGCTAGAAAAGACGAACAGTAAAACATTACATTAATTCCGAAATTATTGACAATCATACTTCCCAAGGCTGGTCCAAGTGCTCCTCCAATACTAAAACACAATCCATGCATTCCTAACGCTTCTCCCCATCTATGCTGTGGAATAATATCTGCCACATAAGCCGATGTCGAGGTTGGTTTAAATCCTGTAGAAAAACCATGCACCAAACGCAGTAACAAAAATCCTGAAACAGAACTTAAAATAGGATACAAAAATCCGCATATTACACAAACCGAAGAACCAATTGCCATAACGGGAACACGCCCCCATTTATCGGTAAGCTTTCCGCTAAACGGACGCGAAATTGCAGCTGTTAATGTAAATAATGAGATAATAAGTCCTTTGTATTCTGCTCCTCCTAAACTGCTTAAGTAATTAGGAAGTTCAGGAATCATCATATTAAAACTTGATGAAAATAATAAAGAACTCAAGCAAAGTAAAATGAACTGTAAAGTATAAATTGATTTTTCGTTTTGTGACATTATTGGATTTTTATATAACTAAAGGCTGATAGAAAATTATAATTTTTAGAATAATTCCAGCTGATTGTTTGGGTTTATGGGTTTCTTTTTAGGAGGTTTTGCATCGTCAAAAACGGTTTTTCCGCCATACTTGTACGATTCTTCTCTTTCTCTTTGAACAAGCGCATCAAAATTGGAGTTTGGCGTAAAACTTTCTTCTGCTCTCCGCGAAATCTCAGATAGTTTTTGAATGGCACTCAATTTATCGCTATTTCCGATTTTAGCACGATTTATAGCTCTTTGAAGCGTATCGATAGTTTTATCATAGATTTTAACGGGAACAGGAAACGGATGTCCGTCTTTTCCACCATGAGCAAATGAAAAACGAGCTGGATCATCAAATCTTGTTGGAGTTCCGTAAATGATTTCGCTTACCAAAGCTAAAGACTGCAAAGCTCGTGGTCCCATTCCTTTTAAAAGCAGTAATTCTTCAAAATCTTCTGGTTTGTTTTCGTGAGTAGCCCAAAGCATGGCACCGAGTCTTTTCATATTCACATCTTCCATTCTCACATCGTGATGCGCGGGCATAGAAAGATGTTGCATTTCTTTTATGATTTTAACAGGTTCTTCTTTTATCAATTCTAAAATACCTTCGCGAGATTTTGTAGCAGCATTTGCAGTAAGATTTAAAATTGCGCCTTGATTTTCGCCATAAATAAAAGTGTGCGGTTCATTAATAAAAGACTTTAAATCTTGCGAATGCCAATGGTATCTTCTGGCAGTTCTAGAATTCGGATTCATTCCCTGCTGAATAACAGCCCATTGCCCTTTATTATCAACAATAAAATTATGCTGATACAACTGAAATCCGTCCTGAATGGCGGTATTATCAACTTTTGCGGTGAGTCGGCTGCAGCTGGCAAGATTAATTCCGTCTAGACCAGTTTTTTCTCCAACAAATAAAAGCTCCTGCGGTGTGGCCATAGAATGTTTTCCTTTGCCTCCACAAATATAAATTCCAAGTTCTTTGGAGTGCGGATTAACCGATTTTTTCAAAGCTCCAAGCACCGAAGTTGTAATTCCAGATGAATGCCAATCCATTCCCATAACGGCTCCAAAACTCTGAAACCAAAACGGATTGCTTAATTTGCTGATTACTTCAGAAGTCGAAAATTCCATTGCAATAGTTTCTACAATGGCCAACCCGAGCTTAGACATTCGCTCAGCAAGCCATAATGGAACATGTCCATAATGTAAAGGAAGATCTGCCGTGCCTGAACGTTTCATTTGCTGGAATTATAATCCTGCAAAAATACTTTATTTAATTGTGAATTATAAATTGTGAATTGTTAATTCAAGTGTAAAAGTTTCTAAATAATCAATTGCCTCCATCTTTGGGGAGATACATAAAATTTGCACAAAATTCGATTGTAATTTGGCTAAAGCCTTCTCTATCGACAATTCCGAAAACCCCTAGTTAAAACTGGGCTATGCAAAAACATATCAACGATTGACAATTCGTAGCTAACCATCAACAATCAACAATCAACAATTTAAACAATCTCGATATCGTCCGCTGGTTCTTCGACAGGTTCTGGGTTGTCATCAAGCCAAGCCACAAATAATTTATATCCTATTGAAAATACAATTGGCCCAACAAATAATCCGATAAAACCTGACATGATGAAACCACCAATTACACCTAAGAAAATAACAAGCATAGGCACGAGAGCGCCTTTTCCTAATAGAAGTGGTTTTAGCACATTATCTGACAATCCGCTAATGATAAAAAATATCGTCCAAAAAACGGCATGACCAGAATCTCCTGTTGAGAAAAGATAAATAATAACTCCAATATTAATTATAATTGGTCCAATCTGTAAAATAGAAAATATGAGACAAATCAACGTCAAGATTCCAGCATACGGAATATCGGCCCAAAACAATCCGATGGCTTGAATAATAGTCTGAATCACAGCAACGCCTAAAATCCCTTTCACCACTTGATAAATAGTTGAAACCGAAATCGTCATAATTTCTTCGGCTTCGCTTCCAGCAATTTTTTTAAGGAATTTCATAAAGAAAGCTTTTCCGCCCGGCGATACTAATAAAACACCAGCAATAATAACCGATAAAATAAACTGAAGAAATGCAGCGCCAGAACTCAAAATACTTGCCATGATTTTAGACGACAATTCTTTTATCTGATCTTGATATTTAACAACACCCTGTTCTAAATCTGTTGACATGGAAAGTAAAAACTCGTAAAGAGGCTTCCCAATTATAGGCCATTCTTTTATAGAAGCTCCTGGCGGACTAATTTTAAGTGTTCCAGCTTCAAAACTATCTTTTAGTTCTAAAAAATTTCCTGTTGCTTCTTTCAGAAAATAAATAAGAGGCAGCACCATAATGGCAATAATCAAAATAGTAATGACAACCGATGCTAATGTTTTTCGTCCTTTTAATATTTTCTGCAATGAATTAAACAATGGATAAAATACAACAGACAGTATTACTGCCCAAAGAATAGGCATAAAAAAAGGCAAAAGCAATTTCAGACAAAACCCAACAAGGAGAAATATGAAAAATAACTGCAAAATTGTATCAAAGAGTTCTTTCTTTTTATTCGAATAAGTTGTTTTCATGGTTATTGTTTTTAATGGTGAATGGTAATTATGAGTTGTAAATTATGAGTTGTAAATTGTGAATTGTTAATGATAAATGATTTCTTTAAACCCTTACTCTTGCTTCTCTAATCTTGCTTCTTCTCAGTCTTATTATTCGAAAAATTAGCATCTGAAACAAGCCTTCCAATTAAAATAACGGGATATAAAACACCTGTAAGCACCTCAATCTGGACAAGAGAGCGTGCCAAAGGATGGAGAGGCACTATTTCGCCAAAACCTGTTGACGTGATACAGATATAACTGAAATACATAAAACTGGCCAGATCACTATTGCTTGTAAACTTCGATTCTGTTATTTGAAAAGAACCTTCGATATGCTGAAAAAGAAACAAATAAAGTGTAGACCAAAAGTGAACTAACAACATATAAACGACTATTGAACCCACTATACGATAAGTGGTTACAGGGCCAGGCTCTAAAACTTTTATTAAAACCAATGAAATCAAAAGCAACATGATCGCTATAGAAAGAATAAGATCGGCAAATAGGATAAAAATATTATGTTCAGAATAATTAATCCATTGTGTTACAATAAATAAAAATGGAATTATTGAAATAAGAAATGCTTGTTTTTTATGTTTTGAAAGCACTAAAATTCCCGCAAAGAGAAATAGCATCCAAAATATATTGACCGCTACCATAAAACGAGAATAACTGCCAAAAAACGGAATAACAATAAAATGCATGATAAACAAAAGTATCAGCATACCACTGAGTCCTTTCTCTTGAGTCCAAATGCGATATAAAAAATTTCTTTTTTGTACTATCATAATATAAATTCCTAATATTAAATTCCTAATTCTACGGACTAAATTCCAAAGGCTAAATTCCAAATTCCAATCCTGAGACCTAAAGGCAAATTCCAAATATTAAATCCCAAATTACAATTCCGAAACCTCGGGAAAAATTCTATTTTCTATGTTCTATGTTCTATGTTCCATTTTCTATTTTCTATGTTCTATTTTCTGACTTCTTTACTCTTGCTTCTTTCATCTTCAAATCGGTATCGGTTCTACTTCTACTCTTCCTATTGGTCTTCGCCAAAGTTTGAAAAGGAGAATAATGAAAATCGGCAGAAAACAAACAGCCGACATAACGAGATAGATATCTTTATAGGCCAATAATATTGAGGCTTGAGAGGTTTGATTCGAAAGACTCTTTTCAGCTTTTTTCTGCGCTTCGGCATTTGATAATCCCATGTATAAAAATTGTCTTTTCGAATTTTCCAACTGATTTTCGGCTTGTTTATTTATCGGACTCAGCTGCTGACTCAGACCCGTTTTATGCTGTACATTCATATTCGAAATAAAAGTTCCTAAAACAGCGCCTCCCAATAAAGAAGCAAAAACAGCCTGAGCAATAATTCCCGTCATCATGCGTGATGTGCTCAAAAACGGAGGAATTCCCTCAGAAATGTAAAGCAGCGAAACAGGAAAAAGAAACCCCATTCCTAACCCTTTAAAAATTAATGGCAGATAAAAATCAGATGCATCGATTCCTGGATAAAATCTGAAAAACAGTATAATATGATACATTCCGTAGCAAGCAAAACCAATCACCCAAATCGTAGCCAGATAAATGCGTTTGTATAAAAGATAAGTCGAAAGCGGAATCGAGATACACAATCCAATCAGCAATGAAAGATGTGTGACAGCTCCCAAAACAGGATCAAAACCTAAAATATTGGTCATATAGCCTGTTACGACACTTCCTGTGCCGTTCATTATTCCGATATAAAACATCAAAAATGCACCTGGAATCACATTCTTAAATTTGTAAACATCTGGATTTATTAATGGTTCTTCCGTAAAACGAACATGAAGCAGATAGATTCCTGCCACAATAAATAAAACTGCAAAAGCCAGCGTTATTTTAGGATCGCTAAACCAATTTCTTGTCTGTCCTTCGGCACATAAAAAAAGAATTATCGTAAAAAATAAAATCAAGATAATCCAGCCTCGCCAATCAAATTGAAATTTGGTTTTTAGAGGAGCAACATCGGCTTTATAAAAATACCAAGCCAAAAGAATACAGATTAAAAAATTGACATTCAAGAAATAAATTCCAAACGTCCAATTATGAAAACTCACAAAATGTGCTCCTAAGTATTGATACAAATGCTGGCTTCCTTTTTGTATAAACTGAAAAATGCCATACATCAAAGCCATATTTAAAGCAGGATTGTATTTTAATAAAATAGGCACCATCGAAGCAAATATTCCGATAACCGAAACCATTGCCAAAAGAGATCGGCATAAAACAAACCAAGCAATAGTTGGCGCAAACAAGGAAGCTGTATTAAACAACAGAGACAAAAATGAAACCGATAAAATCATGGTACGAACTTTAATCTGTTTTCCTAGTTTTAATCCCAAAGGCAAAAAAGCCAGCATGACAAAAATGGGAATGTAAACCGCATAGCTAAAAGCTGTTGTAGAAGGTCCAAAATGTCCTAATATCTGCGAATTATCATAAGTCGTAACATTGAGTCCGTTAAAAAAAGGAATCGTCAGGATATACAATCCTGCCAGTGTAAAAACGCTTCCTTTTTTTCCTGCAAACATCTATTATTTTTTTACGTCAACTGTTACATTCATTCCGGGTCTAACTTCCTGAAGCTCTTTTGCAGGAGTTTCAAATTCAATTTTAACTGGGATACGCTGTGTGATTTTAACAAAATTTCCAGTAGAGTTATCTGGTTCTACCATTGAGAATTTAGCTCCCGTAGCTGGAGAAAAACCGACTACTTTTCCCTTAAATTCTTTTCCGTCCAAAGCATCAATCGTGATGGTCACTTCTTGTCCATGTTTTATTTTCTCGATTTGAGTCTCCTTAAAATTCGCTGAAATCCATAATTTTTCAGTCAGTACAATTGTCGCAATGGTTTGGTTGGCATTGATTAATTCTCCAATAGATAAATTTCGTTCGCCAACAAAACCATCTGCTGGCGCCATAATCGCAGTATAAGACAGTTGCAATTTTGCCGCATCAAGATCTGCTTTCTTTCTGGCTACCGTTGCAGTGGCCGCTTCTAGATTAATCGAACTTTGTTTGGTAATGGAGCTGCTGGCATCCAAACCTTTTCTGCCCGCCTTAACATAAGCTTCCTCCGATTTCAATTTAGAAATAACCTGATCGTACTGATTTCGCGTTACGGCCGAATCGGCATACATATTTTTGAAACGCTGATAATCTTTTTGGGCTTTTTCTAAACTTGCCAAATCTCCTGCCAGCTTTTCTTTTCCCGAAGCCTGATTAGAAACCGAAGTCGTAATATTTTGCTGTAGTGAATGCAGATTTCCTTCAGCTATAGCCAAATCTGCTTCTGCTTGTTTGACTTTAATGATATATTCTTCGTCATCTAAAACAACCAACGTATCTCCTTTTTTTACCTGCTGATTGGACTCAAATCGTATTTCTTTTATATGCCCTGTAGCACGTGCGGCAACATTATTGATGTAAGCTTCAACTTGGGCATTATTTGTAGTTTCATACGAGCTGAAATCAAAGAATAAACTTAAAATCCACAATCCTCCTGCAATTAAAAAAACAAAAGACAATACTGTGAGAATTGTGTTTCTCTTTTTTTCACTTTTCTGAACCGCTCCGTTTTGTGTATCTGCTTCGCTCATAACAAGAAATTTTAAAGTTTGCCCATTGCATATTGAAGTGAATAATATTGAATGATTAAATCTAAATTGGCGTTTACAAGTGAAATTCGAGAATTGTTTAACTGTAATTCTGCATCTACAATCTCGCTGATTAAAGCAAAATCGTTATCATATCGGCTTTTTACAATTTTATAGTTGCTCATCGACAGCTCGACATCTTTTTTGTAGGTTTTGATATTTTCTTTGCTTTCTGCATATCTGACAAATGCATTTTTTACTTCTGTAGTAATCTGATCTTTGGTGACTTCTAGAGCTATATTGCTTTTATCAATTTCCAGTTTGTCACCGCTTATGCGATGTTTCAAATTATAAAAACTCGAAATATCCCAATTCAAAGAAACTCCTGCTGCCCAGTAATTGAGAATATTTACATAATTCGGCCATTGTGCCGGATACTCTGTATTCAGAATAAGGTTTGCATTTAAGTTGGGTTTAAATCCGCTTTTGGTTAAACTCAGCGAGGATTCAGATAACTTGATTCTTATTCCTGCTCGTTTTATTTCTTCCCTATTCTCAAAAGCTTCTTCTAAACTTTCCTGCAGATTCATATTTTCTGTCGGAATCATACTTTCTGTCACTTCAGGCTTCAGAATCGTATTGGTTGGAAAACCGATTAAAATGTCCAAATAATTGCTAATAAGCTGAATGGTATTAGTGCTTCTAAAAACCGAAACCTTAAAATTAGACTGCTGCAACTCAGTTCTCAAAAGATCACTTGTTAGATTCTGACCATTTTTCACACGCGATTTCAACTGATTTATTCGAATATCGGTATTGATAATATTCTGCTTCGTAACCTCAATCTGGCGATATAATTTCTCAAGTGTAAAATACTGTTCTGTAATGGCATTTTTGACATCGGCTTCAGTCATTTTTACCGCAGATTCCTGCATCTCACTAATTAATTCCTGCTGATTAATTCTGGTGTTAATGGCATTTCCAGCGTAAATTGGAAGTGAAGAAATAATATTGGCAAAAGCTTGATGATCGTAGTAATCTACCGTAACATTTCTGGCATAAAATCCTTCATAAAGTTTAGGATCACCAATATAATTGTATCCGCCATTTAAGCTTATTCTTGGGGCTTTTGCAATTTTTGCCTGACTAACATTTTCGTTGGCAATAGCCAAATCAGCATTTGCCAGTTTTAATTGCCGGTTATTTTTAATGCCTAATAAAATTGCTTCATCGAGTCTTATTTTTTTTGCAGATGCAAGACTGCTGGTATCCTGCTGTGCAAAATTGAAGTTACAGCAGCACAATAAGACAAGAGTCAGATGTTTTAAATTTAAAACTCTAAATTGCCAATAACACATCCGATTATATTGATTTAATTTTTCATTTTTGGGAATCTGTAATCAATATTCTTCAACAAGCCTTTTGGTAAAACTTGAAATCTTTCTTAAAAAAAGTCACGGCGTAAACTCTGAAATTGTTTTTTGCAATAATTATTCTGACAATAAATTTAAACAATTATTATTCAACACTTTATAGTACAAATACTCAAATTTGTTTCATTTTATAAATTGGAACAATTTTGAATGGTTTAAAGCTTATTTTAAACCAAAAAAAATTGCAACAATCAGATGGATCATTGCAATTTTAGAAAGAAATCAAAATATAATTATCGGCGTATAAGTATTATTTTTCTGTTTTCGCTGCGTCAAGTAAAACCGCCAATTGAATACATGGCGAATTGGATCGATTGCTCCACGCATGATTGGTTCCGCGCTGAATGACAATATCTCCAGCTTGCAGTAAAGTTTCTTCTTCATCGACAATCAGGTAAATTTCACCCGAAATAATGATAATATAATCTAAAGTATCGGTCTGATGCATCAACGGATGCGGTTCTCCTTCTAAAGCTATCACTCCCAAATCTCTGTCGGGCGGAATCTGGACATAACGAAAATAACTTCCGTTTTTTGGCGTATTTGGAAAAGCGGTATTTTCTATAATTTTTTCTTCAAATTTTGCTGGAGTCGAATCTGTTGACCAGATATCTGATATGATTAATCCTTGAAAATGCTCCGATACATTCGTTACAATTTCATCTTGTTCTATAATTGATTTTCCGTTTCGTAAGCCTGTTACAATTCTTCTGGGTATTGTTCTCATTCTTTAATTTTATTTTGGCAAAAAACACAATTCATTCCGTTAGGAATGTCGCATTGGTAGAATCAAATTTCAACGCACATTTTTACGTTCCGTAGGAACGTTTGATTAACATCATCGATACCTAATTCGATTGTACAGGTGTCCCTACAGGACACAACGTAAAACGATACCATTTTTTCTACCAATCAAATATCCCTACGGAATATTGTCTCATTTGAAACCTAACAGGTTTTGAAAACCTGTTAGGTTTACTACTAACTAATCTAACTTAAACCATTCATTTACTTCTCTTGCGATGGTATCTTTAATTTCGAGATTTTCAAATTCATTTGAAACCGAATTATATACATAATCTTTTTTCCACTTTTTATAATTCGAAGCCACTTTTTCAATCGCATCGCAGATATAAAAAAGTTCTTCATTGGTTGTAATTGGATGCAGTGACAAACGTACCCAACCTGGTTTATTGGTCTGATTTCGCTGCAATAATTCATTTGTAATTTCTGCCGATTTCTTTTCGTTGATATTAAACAGATAATGCGCATAAGTACTCGCACACGACCAACCTCCACGAACCTGAATTCCGAAACGGTCATTTAAAAGTCTCACAATCAGATTATAGTGAATATCTTCAATCACAAACGAAACACAGCCAATCCGTTCTGTCGTTAAATCTCCCAAAATAGATAATCCTTGTACTTTTTGCAGTCTTGAAAAACAAAGATCAAGCAGTTCTTTTTCTCTTTCTCTAATTTTCCCGACACCCATTTGTTCTTTTAATTCTAAAGCCAATGCCGTCCTAATAACTTGCAAGAATCCTGGAGTTCCACCATCTTCTCTAACTTCTATCACATCGCTGTAACAATATTTTCCTAACGGATTCGTCCATTTTACATTTCCTCCGCCTGGATTATCTGGAAAATCAGATTGGTATAATTTTTCATTGAAAACCAGAATACCGCAAGTTCCCGGACCTCCTAAAAATTTATGCGGAGAAAAGAAAATCGCATCCAATTGTTCTTCTGGATCTTTTGGATGCATATCGATTTTGACATAAGGTGCCGAAGCTGCAAAATCTACAAAACAGAGTCCGCCGTTTTGATGCATGATTTTGGCCAATTTGTGATATGGCGTAATAATTCCTGTAACATTCGAACAAGCCGTAAACGAACCTATTTTTAAGCTTCGGTCTGCATATTTTTTAATTGCTGACGAAAGTACTTTTGGATCAACTAAATTATTTTCATCTGGTGGCAGAATAACTACTTCTGCATTTGTTTCATACCACGAAACTTGATTGGAATGATGCTCCATGTGTGTTATAAAAACCACAGGTCTATCTTCTTCAGAGTTTGTTCGAAGCGCCATAATACGCTGCAATTTGGATAATGCTGCAGTCATCCCGCTTCCGGTAGTTACCAAAACATCCGATTCGTTGGCGTTAACTGATTTTTTTATAATATCTCTTGCATGCTGATAGGCATAAGTAGAGGTTTTTCCTGTCTGACTTGAAAGTGAATGCGTATTGGCAATCATTGGACCAATTTTATTGAGCATTATATCTTCAATCGGGGCGTATAATCTTCCGCTGGCAACCCAGTCTGCATAGACTAGATTCTGTTCTCCGCAAACCGATTCGAAAGTATGATCAATTCCTACGGTGTTCTCTCTAAATTTAGAAAAGTGACACTCAGGTTCTGTTGGTTTTGTTGTTGGCTCAATAGCATTCATATCCTTATCATTTTAAATTAAATTATACTGTTTAAGTAAACTTTACCACACTATTTGTCATTCCGAGGAACGAGGAATCTCCGTCCTATATTCCGCAAAAAATTAACTCCCTTCTTTGAGGAGTTTCTTGCGGAGATCTTTCCTTCGTCAGGATGACAAGATTGGGTATTTTTTTATCAAATTTTATTTTCTAAAAGTCTTTTCAATGTAGATTGCAATTCTTCTCCGTGCAGGTTTTTTGCAACGATTATTCCTTTAGAATCAATTAAATAATTACCTGGAATGGCTCTTACACCATATAATTTTGCAACAGCACTGTTCCAGAAAAGCAAATCAGAAACTTGTGTCCAGGTTAAATTATCGTCTTTAATTCCTTTAATCCAGTTTTCTTTCTTTTTATCAAGAGAGATTGCCACAATGTTGAATCCTTTGTCGTGAAATTCTTTGTAAGCCGCAACAATATTCGGATTCTCTTTTCGGCAAGGACCGCACCATGAAGCCCAGAAATCTACCAAAGTATAGCCTTTCAAATTGTCATAAAGGCGAACTGGCTTTCCATCAGGATCATTTGCTGTAAAATCTGGGGCTTTTTTACCTACCGCTAATCCGTCTAAAACAATAGCCAGTTCTTTTAATTCTTTCACATAAGTGGTATTTTGAAGGCTTTTATCCAACAAAGCAATATTTTGTGTAATCTGTTCAGGTGTTAATCTGTACGACCAGTTTCTGTATAGAACATAAGCAGAAACAATAGATTTTGGGTTTTCTGTTATGAACTTACTGATTTCTACATCTTTGCTCTTTTTATAGGTTTCAAACAAATCCTGAGAAGCAGAACCTTCAACCACAGAAGCGGTATAATATTTCTTCGGACTTAGTTTTACTGTAATAGGATCTTTCTCAAGGAAAATATACAATGGTGAACTTTGCGTATTTACGCTCAATCCGTACAATTCTGGCGTTTTTACTTTTGTTTTAAAACTAAAATTTCCATCTTTTACTTTTGCCGAATCAATCGTAGTAAACATTTTATTGTGAAACTTCTGCAAATAAACATATTGCGCTACAGTGTCGACAACTGTTCCTTTTAATTGTAAATTATTTTCCTGTGCCTGAATTTGAAAGGCTCCAAGAAACAAAGCAAAACCTAATAGTATTTTTTTCATTTTATTTTTAGTTTTAAGATTAGACAAAAGAATTTCAGGCCAATGCCAAAAGCATTAGCATTATTGCTATTTTATAAAGGGAATCTGGGATAAACTACTGTTTTCGCATTCAGAAAAAAGCAAAGCTGTTTTCTTCAAAAATGGAATTCAAAAGTTCATAACCGGCGTAAAAAATTGATTCTGCTTTCATAATAAAGATTTTATTGGATGAACTTAAACAGATTTACGGATGAAATCTTTCTTATCTGCCCGCATACAGCGGAAGGATTTAGCACCTTATTCGGCAACAGGTTGCTAAGACTTCAATGGGCCTATTCCCTCAGTCTTTCTGGATAAGTATCATTTTATAATTTTTCTGACACAAATATATATTAATTCTATCTAATTAGTCAAGTTTTAAATGTACTTTTTAAAATTTTATTTCACAAAACACATTTCACAAAACATAAACGTATAAAATACAGTATAATAGAATAAAATAATATTTTTATATCATACTTTTTACAACAAAAATTAATACGTATTCTTGCTCAAAAAAGGCAAAAACAAAATTGTTATTAAAGAAAAACGTGCAGGTATTTGTTTTTTTCCAGATTTGGAAGAGCTTCCGTTAATCCTTTTTCGAGATTTGATGTAATTAACCCCAGCATTTCTTTTAGGTCATTAAAACTATTTGGTTTTACAAAATAACAGGCTGCGCCAAGATTTGCGGCAGCTTCCATATCATTTTTATGTGAAGAAGTAGAAATCATAATTACAGGAATGTTTTTATAACGTTCTTCCATTTTTAACTGTCTCAAACATTCCCAGCCATTCATTATTGGCATATTTAAATCCAGAAACACCACCCCAGGATTTTTATCTTGATTTTTTAGCATTTTCAATGCTTCATCACCATTTTCTGCACAATGACAAATAATATTTTGGTCTATATCGGCCAAAGCTTCGCAAAACATTTCTGCGTCATCTTGGTCATCATCGGCTAATAATATTATTTTATTACTCATAATTAAATGTCTTGTTCTTTTTGCTCAAATGGCAGCGTAATGCTAAAAATTGCTCCTTTATCAGCGATTCCTGTTGCGGTAATGCTTCCGCCATGACGTTCTGCAATTTTTTTACAAAGAGATAATCCTAAACCTGTTCCTTCATAACGGTCTTTAGAATTTAAGCGGGTGAAGGTTTCAAAAATGCGTCCAGTCTGATCCAGATCGAACCCGATTCCGTTATCTTCTACCATAATTGTGGCCTTTCTTTTACCGTCTTCGAAATGCTCTTTTGCACTAATTGTAATCTGTGGCGGAACATTTTCTCTAGCAAATTTAATAGAATTATTTATCAGATTATAAAACAGTTGATAAAGCAACACAGAAGCTCCTTCAATAATGGGAAGTTCTTTATAATAAATATTTCCATCTGTTTGTTGAAGCGCAATTTCAAGATCGGTTTCTATATTTTTAATGACTTCATTAAGATCTACTATTGTTGCTTTTTGCGAATCGGCGTTGATTTTAGAATACGCCAACACTCCGTCAATCATATTAAACATACGATCTGCCGCGACATGAATTCTTTCAATATATCTCGATGCCGATTCGTCTAACTGATTTTCAAGATGATCTTCTAAACGGCTTACAAATGTCTTTATTTTTCTAACGGGTTCTTTTAAATCGTGCGAAGCAACATGGGCAAATTGCTGTAAATCGTCATTAGAGCGCTGCAATTCTTTGGTACGGTCTGCCACTAAAATTTCCAGTTTTTCGGTATTTGATTTTTGTTCATGAATATCTGTGCAAGTTCCAAACCAATTGGTTATAATACCTTCTTTATCTCTAATGGGAAGCGCTTTACTCAGAAACCAGCGATATTCTCCTGTACTTCCATTTTTTAAGCGAAATTCTATTTGATACGAAGAACCCGCATGAACACTTTGATACCAAGTTTTTAAAACCGTAGAAACATCGTCTGGATACAGTGTCGGAACCCAGCTCGAATCGCCAAATTCGTGTTCATTAAAGCCTGTATATTCATACCATCTGCTGTTATAATAATCTATAAATCCGTCTTGTTTGGCAGTCCAGATAATTTGCGGAACCAAATCTGCAAGCTGTCTAAATTTCTCCTCACTTTCTGCAATAACGTTTTGAAGTTCTTTTTGCGAAGTAATATCACTAGAAGCGCCAAACCATTCTACAATCTTTTCTTTTTCATCTAATATTGGAACTACTCTAGAGAAAACCCATCTAACAGAATCATCATCATTTACGATTTTGTGTTCCATTTCAAAAATGCTTTTCTCCACGATAGATTTAGAAATAAGATGAACAGCCTGCTGCAAATCACTCGGATGGACAAACTTATCCAGCCAATTGACACCATGCCCTTTGGAACTAGAAAGTCTTCCGCCACCTTCAAGACTGTGCATAATCATCCAATCGGCATCCATACGGTACACCATATCAGATGATGCATTGATTAAAGCCTTAAAACGGTTTTCGCTTTTTTCCATTTTCTGGCGGGCTACAACCTGTTCTGTCACTTCAACAGCAACTTGTATCATTCCCGTTATCTGTCCTTCTTCTATTAACGGACGATAGGCCAGATTATAATAATAGTTTTTTAATTCTCCAGTACGGTTGTGCGGTACAAGAACCTCACTTTGGTCAAAAGGAATTCCTTCGTTATAGACCTTTAAAACCTGTTCCCAAACATATTGCCCTTCAAGTTCTGGCAATACATCAATCAATCGCATGCCAATAATTTCTTCGCCACGGCCTATCATTTGGAGCATATGTTTATTTATCTGCTCAATAATTAGATCGTCTCCCCTTAGCACTAAAGTCGGAGCCGGCGTCTGATGAATCATTTTGCGGAAACGTTTTTCGCTTTGCTGCAACCTTTCTTCGGCTTGTTTACTTTCTGTAATATCTCTTGTTGTTCCAACTACAAGCTTAACTTCTCTATTTTCATTAAATACTGGAACAAATATATAGTCGTAAATTCTTCTTCCGAGTTCTGCATGAGGAAAAGAAACTGTTCCTCTAATCGATCTTTTTTCTGCAACTACAGTATCTATTTCCTGTTCGTGCATTTCGGCATGCCAATCTTCATAACCATTTTCTCTTAATCCACGCCCGATAGCATCTTCTGCCGATTTCCCCCACATTGTTAATAATGCTTTGTTGGCGTAAGTGAATTTATAATCCAAATCAAATACATAAACTAGATCTGGAGTTCCGTTTACTATAGAATTGTATAATATTTTTTGTTTTTCTGCATCAATCAATGCATTATTCAGAATGGTTTCGGCGTGTTTCTTTTCGGTAATATCTTCCATTGTTACCACCAATAGTTCATCTTGTAAAACAGCAGTAAATTTCAAACAGTGTCTTCCTGTTTCATCCTCATACCATTGTTCAAAATTGGCTGTAATTCCTGTTTCTACAGTTTCAATAAACTTTTCGAGAAAAGCAGTCGCTTTTATTTTAGAAAAAACTTTGCTGAATCTTTTGCCTTTGTAGTCTTCATCATTGATCCAGTTTATTATATAACTGTTAAACAACAATATAGAAAAATCTTCGATCCTATTTTTGCTATTGCGCAAAGATTTTAAAACTGCAATACCATTTGGCGCAGCATTAAAAACGGTTTTAAAAAGGTCTAAATTATTTATTAACTCCATTATCGTATTGAGTGAAAATAATTTCTAATGCTGCTTAATTTTACAAAAGACATTTAAATATGTTAAATTCTTTCTCAAATATAGAGAAAAACGCTTTTACTTTAAACATTCTATAAAATGATTTTAATCTAAAAAACATCCTGAAATTCTTTTCTTACAAACATTAAAAAAAGCTGAATCCTTAAAGATTCAGCTTTTGCTTCTTTAAATTACCAAACAATTATCACTTGATAGAATCGGTTTTAACAGTCGTGGTTGTATCAATATTGATGGTATCCATTTCTGGTCCAACTGTGTCCATAGTATTTTGAATAGTATCATTTTCGTACGATTCTGTTGTAGTGCTTTCATTCTTTTTACAAGAAAAGGCCAATCCTGCAAGAAGAATCAACAGTGCTGCTTTCGTTTTTATTTGCGTTTTCATAAGTATATTTTTTTATTGAATAATATCTATTTTAATAATTATAAAAATAGTCGTTTTTATAAATGTGCTCTTTACACAATTTCTAGAACTTATTATATAATGTGATTACTTCTTTTTCTTTTTTATACTATCTCGTTTTAGTTTCATTAAAGGAGCTTATTATTCCTATGAAAATAACAAGAATCAATTTTTTTACTTTATAAATAATAATTTGCTTTTACAGTTTGCGATAAGAAACTATTATTCAAACAATTACACTTACAGCATTTGTTTTTAATTCTTACATAAAACCGTGCTGGAAATCCTATAAAATTTTAGAATCAAAACTGTAAGTCTCTTCCAACATTTACTTACTAGCTTTGAAATGAATGCATTGCGTTCTTTAAAACGATTTAAAATGGAAAATTCAAATCAAAATATTAATGAAGGAAGCATCACCTCTGGTGATAATGTTTCCTTCTGGATCGATTCTACTGATATAATTGCTTTCGAAAAACCAAATCAGGATGTTAAAACCGAAGTTCTAATTATTGGAGGCGGTATTGCCGGACTTACAACTGCTTACAAACTTTTAAAAGCAGGAAAAAAAGTAGTTTTGGCAGAAGACGGTTTTATAGGAAGCGGAGAAACCGGAAGAACTACAGCGCATTTAACTTGCGCTTTGGATGATCGATATTATTATCTTCAGAATACTTTTGGCAAAGAAAACGCGCAACTTGCCGCCGAAAGCCATTCAGCCGCGATTGATGAAATCGAAAAAATCGTTACCGAATTAAACATTGAATGTGATTTTGAAAGAGTAAATGGCTATTTATTCCTTCATCCGAATGACAAAGAAAAAAATCTCGATAAAGAATTTGAAGCCACACAAAATGCTGGTTTAGAAACCGTTCTTTTAAATCACACACCCTCTCTTGCAGAAGCTCAGGATCAAAGATGTCTGGCCTTTAAAAATCAGGCACAATTTCATATTTTACATTATCTCAAAGGACTTTCTAAAGCCATAATCGAACTTGGCGGAACTATCTATACTGAAGCTCATGCCGAAAATATAACCGAAAAGGGTGCAACCGTAAATGGTTTTGAATTTAGCGCCAAATATGTAGTGGTTGCAACCAATACGCCAATAAATGACGTTTTGACTATGCATACCAAACAGCATGCTTATAGAACCTACGTTATCGGGGGAAAAATTCCGAAAGGCAGTCTGCCACATGCTTTGTGGTGGGATACCGGAGATCCAGAATCTAAATGGGTTGCACAACCGTATCATTATGTACGATTGCAAAATTTTGATGAAGAGTATGATTTGCTGATTATTGGCGGTGAAGATCATAAAACGGGACAAGCCGACGAAGAAGGAATTTCTGAATTCTCGCGCTATGAACTCTTAGAAATTTGGGCTAAAAAATATTTCCCATTACTAGATGAAATCAGTTACAAATGGTCTGGGCAAGTAATGGAACCTTTTGATTCTTTAGGTTTTCTAGGCAGAAATCCAGGCGATCAGAATGTCTTTGTCATTACTGGAGATTCTGGAAACGGAATGACGCATGCCACTATTGGAGCCATGATTATTTCTGACATGATTCAGGGAATTGAAAATAAATGGCAGGATTTGTACAGTCCGTCGCGAATTACTTTTAAAGCGATTGGAGATTACATGAAAGAGGCTGGAAATATGGCTTCGCAATATCTTGATTGGATTACGGGAGCTGATCTTGACAACACAGCCGATTTACAAGCTGGAGAAGGCGGTATTCTTTCTTTCGGATTGCGAAAAGTGGCTGTTTACCGAGATTACGACAAAACACTTCATGCCTTTTCCGCTGTTTGTCCGCATTTGGGTTGCATTGTTCAATGGAATTCAGATGAAAAATCTTTTGACTGCCCATGTCACGGTTCAAGATTTGCATCTGACGGAACGGTGCTAAATGGCCCAGCCGAAAGCAATTTAAGCAATATAAAAATCAAATAATACTTTCCACTTTTTCATTTTTTTTACTTGGAAACATCTGTGCAAATTTGTGCAGATGTTTTTTTATGTTGTCAAATTAAACATTTATTTTATCAAAACTGTTTCAAAAAAATAAAGGCTAACTTTTTTGTCCAAGTCAGCCTTTAGTTTTTTAAATCAATCTGTTTTTGTCTCTTCATTTCCAAAAGTACTAATGTTCATATCAGAGCTCTTTTTATGCCTTAGTTCTTCATAATCACTATCATCTCCCCAATCTCCCGTGTTCGGTTTTTGAACAGCTTCGTTTCTTTCCTGTAAATTTTCGTCTATGCTTTCCTCATGCGGAAAATACATATGATATCCCAAAATCGGATCCCAATTTGATTCCTGAGTACGATCTACACCTTCTTGGGATAAATCGTTCTGATTATTTCTTCTGTCCATTTTTTTTCTGGTTTACACTTTCTTAAAATTGAAAGCCTGATTATCATTTAATTCGTAATTCAGTAAAATTCAACAAATTAAACCATAAATTTATTATATCATTTTTTAAAATGTTTATATGATTTCCCAATTAAAAAAAAATTAACATTTTAGAAAAGAACCTCCTTAAAATTCATTCAAAAACAAAACAGCCTGTAAACATAAGCTTACAGGCTGTTCCTAACAATCTAAAGTTCTGAAAAAAATTCTCTTTAAAAAGTAACTAGTTTTACCCCCAAAGTAAACCAGCGTGATGGCAATGGCACTGCCCCTACTTCATAATAAGTTGCATTAAAAATATTCTGTCCATCTAAGAAAATGGTGAATTTATTAATCGCCTGACTTACTCTAAAGTCATTTACCCAATAAGATGGTCCTGTAATTCTTTCGTTAAAACGAGTGGCAAACATTACAGATAAGTTTTTAAACTGATAATCTATTGTATTGGTAATTTGATGTTTTAATGAAGAAATCGCATATTTTGAATACGTTTCTGTACGAGCACTTTTAAATTCTGAATCTAAATAAGTGTAGCCTAGAAGAATATTTAATCTAGAATCTTTAGAAAAATCAAATCTATAAGTTCCTCTCAAATTAATTCCGTTTGTATTTAAATCTCCCGTATTCTGACTCTGCCAAGGCTGTGTGGTAAGATTACGCATCCAATCGATGTAATTGTCGATTTTTCTGTAGAAATAATTCGCATTTAAACTTAAAGCTCTTTTGTTGTATTTAAATCCGATTTCGCTCTGAAAAGCGTTTTCTGAATCTAGATCTGGGTTTCCAACATTTCCTGTTTGTTTCAAATATAAATCTGTAAACGACGGAATTCTTTGGCTTGTTCCCACATTACCAATAATTTTAAAGGCATCAGTAATCGCATAACTTGCATCAATTCCTGGATAAATCTGCCATTTGTAATCTGAATTATAATTTAAATACGTTCCGATATTTACGTCTAATTTTTCAGTGAAGCTTCTTCTGTATTCTGCATAAAGTCCCACATTTTCGCGATCGTGATCTCCAATGTTTGAAGAGTGGATATTTTCATTTCTAAACTCCGCTCCAAAACCAATTTCTCCTTTAGATAATTTTACCGTAGAGTTTAATTCTCCTGCAATAGAATTGGTGTAATGCTGGCTTCTTCCAACAGCAAGATTTGAGTTTCCTAAATAACGGTAATCATCATAATTGTAGCGATATGTAATTCTCGGCATAATTTTCCAACTCTCCGTAATTTGATGATTGGACTGAATATTAGCAAACGTCGTCTGAACGATTTCAGTAGAATTTTTATCTCCAGGTGCGGCATAAAATCCGTTTGCTCCAAATCCGTTTTTGATATAACCTGCCGAACCTAAAATTTCATTTTTATCATTGATCTGCACATTTCCCTGATAGAAAATTTTATTGTTTTCGAATGCTGTATTGTAACGGTAACCGTTGCTTTTATCATGCGAAGCAAAAAGCAAATGCTGTTGTTTTTCTTTGCCTAAAACTGCTCCAGCCTGAACTCCTGCTCCGTAAAAAGTATCACCTGTATCTTGAGTATCTTTTTCGAAGTTAGAACCTGCATAAGTGCTTACCATAAATCCAGAATCGGTTGGTTTTTTGGTAATGATATTAATTGCTCCCGTTAAACTGTTAATTCCGTAAATTCTTGCTGCTGGTCCACGAACTACCTCAATTCTTTCAATTGCTTCAACCGGAAGAGGCAGATTTAGCATATTATGAGCCGTTTGCGAGTCGATTACTTTTGCTCCGTTTAATAAAACAACAGTCTGCTCAAAACTCCCTCCGTCAACACTGATGTCAGCTTGAGTTCCGAATGGCCCTCTTTGTCTGATATCTACTCCGTTAGCATATTGCAATACTTCTTGCAATGTTCTTCCTGGCAGTTTTTTAATGGTTTCGCTCGAAATAACATATACATTTCTGTTTTGCTTAGAAATAGGTGTATTAAAACGGCCTTCATTAATAACGACTTCATCCATTTGGTTGATGGAATCTTTTTTTGTCTGTGCGTAAAAATTGGTACAAATTACTGCAAAGGCAGCAAAATAGATCTTTTTCATTTTGGTTTTTATTTTTTTGGCAAAAGTAGCTTCTTACCGTACCAACAAAGCATACCAGTTTTATAATTGTAACTAGTCCGGATGAATTAATGATCTATTTTGCTAAAAATTAAGCAAAACTGAGAGATATTCCTTATAAATCAAATATTTAGTGCGCATTTTTTTGAATGCAGCAAGACCTTTTTTCTAGCTGCCTCTTATTTCTTCTTCCAAAATTCCAGCTTCAATCAGATTACAATTAATTTTTTTATCACATTTTTTTTGCCACAGATTAAAAGGATTTCCACAGATTTCTTTTTTATTTTGCCACTAATTACACGAATTTTCACTAATTCTTTTTTTACATATTTTTATGTAAAAAAAAATCATTTTAATCCTCTTAATCTGTGGCTGAATTTTTCTCACAGATTGAGAAATTAATTCGTGGAGATTTGTGCAATTCGTGGCTAAAAAATCATTTTAATCCTCTTAATCTGTGGCTAAATTTTCCTTACAGATTGAGAAAATTAATTCGTGGAAATTCGTGTAATTAGTGGCAAACTTTATTTATTAATTTGCTTCCAGATTTTAGCACTAAAATCATCCTTGTACATTAATCTGTTTGTTCTAGTTGGGTTAACTCGATTCGTTAGAATGATTAAAAATCGATTTGTATTTCTATTCATAAAGAAAAAAGTTCCTGTAAAACCCGTATGTCCAAAATCATTTTTTGTAAAAAACTCGTCTGGTTTTCTTTTATCAAAACCTAAACCGCGATAAATGCCTTCTTTTGCAAGCGGAGAATCTGTAAACTCTTTTACAACTTTTGCTTTTAGAATTTGTTTTCCTTTGTAATTTCCATTGTTCATTAACATTTTGCAGATTACGGCAATCGATTCTGCGTTGGCAAACAAACCTGCATTTCCGGAAACACCACCAAAAATCGCTGCCGCTTCATCATGTACATAACCTTTAACCGTATCTTTTCTGAAAAAATTATCCACTTCAGTCGGCATTACATTATCTATCGAAGTCCATTTTAACGGATTATATCCAATCTTTGAAATGCCTAATTCTGAATAAATTTCATTGGTAAACTGATCGAGTTTTTTTCCTGTTTTAGTTTCAATCATTTGCTTCACCAAAAGCAAGTTTAAATCGCTGTACAAATATTTCCCTCTCGGATTTGTATTCGCTTTCGCAATCCTTTCATAAACCGACGGATAAAATTCTGGATTCAACCACATATTTTTATAAATCTGAACCCAATTTTCCTTTGGTTCAAAAATCAAATATTTAGAATCGTAAACAATATTTTTGTTCACGTACATATTATCAAAAGGTTCAACATATTGTTCTGATTTTTGATTGCTTAACAAAGGTGAATTATCTGGCGTAGAAAGCAATGCCTGATAAAAAGTAATACTTGGCGTTAATCCAGAAGTATGTGTTAGCAATTCAAAAAGAGTTAAATCGGCAATAGCTGTATTTTTGTACATCGGAACAATTTCACCTACTTGATCGGTCAATTTAATTTTTCCATCGTCAACCAAACGCATTGTTACAAGAGTTGCTCCTAAAACTTTAGACATTGAAGCCAAATCAAAAACATCATCTGATTTTACCAATTGCTTTTTGGTATAATCGTGATACCCATAATTTTTGGATATCAGATTAGCATCTCCTGTTCCTACGATAATTTGCGCTCCCGGGAAAAAACCTTTTTCGAGCGCATTTGTCATCATTGAATCGATAAAAACTTCATTTCTTTTTAAATCAAAAGATTGCTTTGCGTTTTTCTGTGAATAACCTTTTGCTCCCAGAAAAATGAAGGAAACCATTATAATTTTAATGCCAATATTTTTCATAATTTATGGATTAATTTTTAAGTCTTGACTTGCCATCAAAGGCTCATTATTGGTTCCTGTAATTTGTATTCTAACTGCTTTTATAGGCTGTTTTGGATAAATGGATGCATTTCCGTAATCAAAATTATCGCCTTTAATAAAATCAGTTCCATTGTATGAAAACTCTACAAAACCGTTATTTATTATAAATCTCGGATGATGCGGAATCCCAGTTAAAATATCTATTTTAGAAGAGGTTACAGGATTGGTAAAAGTATACAAAATCCAATCGCCGTCTTTACAGGCAACATCTGTACGCAGATATGATTCTTCGTTATAATCTTGGAGATTCGCAATTGGAAACTTCGGATTTTCTGCCATCGATGAAGTCACTTTCACTTCTGGTTCCTGATAAGGCGAACAAGTGAATTTTACGTTTGCTGCAGACTTTTTATCTTCTTTATTTTCTACTGTAAAATCTAATCTGTATGTATTTTTTTCGTTGTAATTATCAATTAAAAATCTCAAACGTGGTTTTGATTTTAATGCTTTTTCGTCTGCATAAGTCTGAACTAATTTATCGTTTTCAAAAAGCGAAATATTTTTGATTGTTCCATTTGTTCCGTCATCTGTTGGATTAAAACTCAAATACCAAATTCCTTTTTTATCTATATGTTCCGAGATATTTTCAGAAATAGTCAAAACTTCTGCTTTTGATGTGTTCCAATTAGCAACAGGCAATTTTTCAGCTTTCACCGCAGGACTTGCTGAATATTCATTGAAAAACACTCTGAACATAAAGCGTTCGTAATCTTTTGTCTGAATTGGTCCTGTATATAAAGGCGATTGTCTTGTTGGTTCATTTCCGTCTTTATCAAATCGTACAACCGCACCTTCATAAGGTGGCGTTACCGTAATTGTTCCGTTTTTATAAATGGCTGTTGGCGGAAAATCCCTGAAAGCAATTCCCATATCGGCCAATCTTTTTAAATGGCTATTGGTTAATCTTCCATAAAAATCATCCCAGTTTTTATCTTCTTTTTTAGACCAGCCAATTTCAGACAACGCGCTGATTCTCGGATAACTCTGATATTCCATAATTCTTGCAGGACGATCCAAATATTCGCTCCATAAAGCACCTTGAACTCCAATTATATTTTTTTGTTCTTCTGGCGTTAGGTCTGCATCAGGAATTGGTTCAAACGAATAGGCTCTTTTTGTATCGGTAATTGCTGCCCAGCGGTGGCCACGTTCTGTTTCAGATTGCGCCATATCAAAATACAGAAATTGTCCTGGCATCATAATGGTTTTATATCCTTTTTTTGCCGATTCTATTCCGTAACTAATTCCTTGCCAAGCAGAAATCAGCGTATTTGAATCAATTTCTCCTCCTTTCAGAATCTCATTCCAACCATCTGTTTTTTTATGGTATTTGTCTACAATCGTTTGAACTCTTTTAAAGAAATAATTCTGAAGCTGAAAACTGTCTGTAAAACCTTCTTTTGCCATCAAAGCTTGGCATTTTGGGCAATGTTCCCAATTGGCGCGATTCACTTCGTCTCCCGCAACATGAATGTATTCGAAAGGAAATAATCCAGAAACTTCGCGAATAATCGAGTCTAGAAGATCATAATTTTCTTCGCGCCCAACACACCAAACATTTTTCACTTCACCCTGAACACTTTTAAGTTCCTGCGTTATCTCACAACCCACTTCTGGATACGAAGCCGTTACGGCGCGTGAATGTCCCGGAATTTCGATTTCAGGCATCACTGAAATACCTCGATTCGCCGCATAAGCCACGACTTCTTTAATGTCTTCTTGTGTATAAAAACCTCCGTAACGTTTGTCTCCAGAACCGTAAGATGGCAATAAAACTTCGCCTGATCCTCGCCAAGCGCCTTTTAAAGTCAAATCGGGCAATGATTTGATTTCGATTCTCCAACCGTTATCGTCAGTTAAGTGCCAATGAAAAACATTCATTTTATGGGCAGCCAACCAATCGATATAGTTTTTTACGGTTTGTTTGTCGAAGAATTGTCTTGAACAATCAAGCATCATTCCGCGCCAATCAAAACGTGGGTAATCTTCTATTTTTACAAAAGGAATGGTTCCTTTTTTAACTTCTTTTGCCGAGCAAATCTGTATTAAAGTTTGAAATCCGTTTAAAACGCCTTTATCCGTTTTTCCTTTTACGAAAATTCCGTTTTGGTTTATTTCCAATTGATAACCTTCGTTTGGAAGATCTAATTTCTTATCTACTAGAAATGAAATATTATTTTTCCCGTGTTTTTTTCCAATCGAAACAATTGGGGTAATTCCTGTATTTTTTGAGAAACTAGCTGTGATATAATCGGCGCTATTTTTCAGTTTTTTATCGACAACAATTTTTAATGGCGAAGGCAAAACAAACTGTCCTGCGCTTTGCTGAACCGATACAGGTTTTGGAATTATGTCTAATTTTTGGGCTTGTACAAAACTAAGCGAACTTAGAAATATGGCTAATAGAAGAATACTTTTTCTCATTTCTTTTTATATTTTATTTTACTGAAAATTCAATCGGACTGCTTTCCGTCTGGGTCTGGCTCAAAGCGGTGAGTGCATAAACGTAGTTTTCCAAATTGGCATTTGGCACTTCTAGTTTTAGAGCCGCTGTCACATAATAAATATTCTCAGAATTTGAGAAATCGGTTATTCTTCCTTTTGGAAATCTGTAGATTACATATTTTTTGTCGTTAAATGCAGCTTTCCAAGTCAGAACTGCATTATTCCCTTTTTTAGCAATCACAGCATTTGTTGGCGGTTCTGGTTTTAATCTTGTAATTCTGTTTGCTTCAGGAGTTAAAGCAATGTATTTATATTCTTTTTGAATAAGAGCATTTCTTAATGTATCTCCCTTTTTAAAAAATGAGTTGGCTGTAAAATGCATCGAACCATCAATTTGTGGCAGTTTACGAATCATTTCAATCTGCTTCACGATTTGATCTGGACTTCTCCATTCTGGTTCTTTGGCTGTGGGTGAAATTTTATAATCGCCATGTCCAACATAAACATTTGCTCCATATTTATGTTCTGCCCACCATTTTGCCAGAACTTCAAAATTGGCGCGGTCAAAACCAATGTGCCAATATATTTGAGGCGTCACATAATCTATCCAGTTTTCTTTTTGCCATTTTAAAATATTGGCATACAAATCGTCATAATTGGTTGCTCCTGCTCTAGTATTAGAGCCTTGCGAATCTTTGGCAATATTTCTCCATACTCCAAAAGGCGAAATTCCGAATTCAACTTCAGGTTTATTGGCAATTATAGTATCTCTAATTTGTTTGATAATCAAATCGACATTGTCTCTTCTCCAATCGTCTTTGTCTTTAAATTGACGCGGTTCTTTAGCGAAAGCTTTTTCATCAGGAAACTCTTGACCTTCAATTTTATACGGATAAAAATAATCGTCCATATGAACAGCCTGAATATCATAATTTCTAACTATTTCACCCACAACAGACGAAACAAAATCTCTGGTTTCTTTATAACCTGGATTAAAATACCTTGATTTTCCGTATGTTAGAAATAATTCTGGTTTCTTAAAAAATAAATGCGTTTTTGTCAAAACATCTTTTAAAGTGTCTTTTTGTACTCGATATGGATTCAGCCAAACATGAACGTTCATTCCGCGTTTTCCTGCTTCGTCAATCATCATCTGCAACGGATCAAAACCTGGGGCAACGCCTTGAGTTCCGGTTATCCAATGTGACGCTGGTTCTTTTGTAGATTTATAATAGGCATCGGCTGTTGGGCGAATTTGAAAAATTACGGTGTTCAAATTATTCGATCGCAAATTATCTAAAATGCTAATCATTTCAGCTTTCATTTGTTTATCTGATAATCTTGGTTTTGAAGGCCAGTCGATATTATCAACTGTAGAAATCCACGCCGCACGCATTTCTCTTTTTGGAGATTGCTGACTGAAAATTTTGGTCTGAATCAGCAGTATTAGGATTAATAATTTTAGACTTTTCATAAGATTGTATTTTTGGTTAGCTAATGTTTTAAGGAAATTAACCGCAATCCCGATAGCTATCGTGAGCAAAGTTTTTTTTAAGTTGTATCCTTTTTTAATCTCGCTAAGTCGCAGAGTCGCTAAGTTTTATTTTCATTTTAAAATTATCGCAAAAGCGCTTTTGTTCGCCTTTACAAAAAACTCTGTCCCTTTGGGGCTTTGAATCTTTGAACCTCAATTATAAAATTATTCAAGTAAATAAATTCCGCCTTCTATTAAAGATGCCCAAACTTGTCCTTTATCATCAAGTGTAAAGCCATTTATGCTTGAACTTCCCAGATTAATTTGTTTTATGATTTCAAATTTTGTGGCATCAACAATTGCAACTTCGCCTTTTCGGCTTCCTAAATATATTTTATTGTTTTTTTCTAATATTGCTGCCGGATTGTGTTCATAGCCCCATTTTAAATCCAAAACTTTGCTTTGGCTTATAACATTTTCTTCAGTCAATTCAATAGTATCATTAAGCGGTACTCTTACCAGTTCTCCCTCCATTGTTTTGCCATAAAACCATTTTCCGTCTTGGCTTTTACCCATTGATTCTCTGATTTTCCACTTTGAAGTTCTTAAAAGCGTTTTACCTGTTTCAATATCTAAAATGGTTAAGAAACGTTGAGGCGTAACAAAATAAAGTCTGTTTTTTGATGCAACCATATTGACATTTCCTGCAGAATACAGGATTTGTTTATCATTGCCATTATTCCATTTCCAGATCAGTTTTCCTGTATTTTTATCTAAACAATACACATACGAATCCCAAACTCCAAAAATTATTTTGTCGCCTTGTATTAAGGGAGTTCCCTGCGAATAAGAAGCTGGTAAATTACTCTGCCATATTACTTTTCCAGTCACAGCATCTGCACAAATAAATGCTGTAGAACTCGCCGTATAAACTTTATTGTTTTCTGCAATTGGCGAACCTACTAAAACACCACCAACAGGAATAGTCCATTTTTGCTTTCCTGATTGCGTATCAAATCCTTGTAAATTTCCTTCGATGGTACCAATTACAAGTGTATTTTTAATAATTATTGGCGAAAAATAAATCGAATTTCCTGTTTCCGTTTTCCAGTTTACATTTTTATTTTTCAGATTAACCGATTTTATTTCGCCTATAGAATTTGTAAAATAAAGATTCTTTTTGTCGAATGCAGGAAGACTGTAAATAGATGCAATATCTTTTAAGAAAGGAGATTGGAATGCAACACTGTCTTTCGGAATTTCAATTTTGGAAGGTTTTGATGGCACCGAAAATTTAAAAACACCCGGCTTATCAATTTCTTTTTGATAGATACTGATACTGTCTTTGCTAATAATTACTTGGTTATAGCTTTTTGTTTTTCCGTCAAGCGAAGTTATCGAAGTTCCCATTATGCCACTCAAACCTGAGAAATTATATTTTCTTAAAGTATGCCCGTGACCGCAAAAAGTCGCAACAGTTGGATATTTTTCTAAAACTGAAAGCACTTCTTTGTAATTACTCACACTGTTATCTAACGGATAATGAGCAAAATTCAGCACTTTTTTATTGTTGTTTTTAAGATTTTCTTTTAAGGTTTTGTCAAGCCAAAGCACATCTTCATGTTTTACAAAACCATCTCCCATTTTCATGTAAGGCCCGCACGGAAAACCTATAAAAACATAATCCCCTTTTGAAAATACAAATCGATCCTCACCAAATATCTTTTTATATGTCAAACCAGCGCTTTCGCTCCAGTTCGTTTCATGATTTCCAGAAATTACATAATATGGAATTTTCAATTGAGAAAGTATCGAATGTACTTGTTTTAATTCATCATCGGCACCGCGATTGGTTAAATCTCCAGTTACAACCGCAAATTCAAAATCTGAATTATTGATTTCTTTTACGATGTTTTGCAGTAAAAAATCATTGTCATTTCCTACTGAAACGTGCAAATCTGTTAGTTGTACAAATTTGATATTTTCTGATTTTCCTGCATTTTGAGAGAACCCAGAAACTATCACAAAAAGCAATAATATTCTTAAAAATAGATTTTTCATTGGTAATTTTAATTTTATTAAACTATAATTTATTTAGAATCATATCGCAGTTCGTGTTAGACATAATTTCGTGCCTCTCTACAAATCTTGCGGAAAACTGTAATTGTTTTCTATTTTAAAAATTTGATCATTGGCTAAAAAAATACCTAACAGGTTTTGAAAACCTGTTAGGATAACCAACCAAAATTTATGTATTGCCATAAATCAACAAAATGGCAATACATTCAACGTTTACTGCGTTTTTTCGGCATCATTAAAATAATTGTAGAAAAACAGCAATTGATATTTTAAGGAATTCTCCCAGTATTTTAAATTATGTTCGCCTGGGCGTTCTATATAATCGTGATTTATTTTTAGATCTAGCATTTTTGCATGAAGTTCTCTGTTCACTTTCATAAAGAAATCATCAACTCCACAGTCAATAATCAATTTTAATTTATTGTCTTTTACCAAGTCTAACATATTGGTAACTGTATTTTTATCCCAATTTTCAGGATATTCTGTAATTGGACCTAATCGTTTTTTGATATCCCAATTTTCAGGAAACGGACGAAAATCTACGCCTCCGCTCATGCTTCCTGCTGCACCAAATACATCTTGATGTTTGAATGAAAGATACAATGAACCATGTCCGCCCATGCTCAAACCTGAAATAGCTCTCGCTTTGCGATCTGCAATTGTTCTGTATTGTTTATCAATAAACGGCACTAATTCTTTTACGACATAAGTTTCATATTTAAAACTAGGATCTATCGGACTATCAAAATACCAGCTCGAATAATTTCCGTCTACACCAACCACTATAAAACCATATTGATCAACCTGTTTTCCTAGTTCTTTAAAATCTTTTGCCCAAGATCTATAATTTCCGCTGTAGCCGTGAAGCAGATAAACAACCGGAAATCCTTTCTTACTCTTTTTATAATTGTCTGGAACTACCACGCAAGTTTTAATATTCTTCTGCATCGAAGCACTAAAAACCTGTAAAGTATCAACCTTAGCAGCTTTGGCTGTAAAAACGAAAAGCAATAATAAGATTGAGTAAATTGTTTTTTTCATAATTGATGTTTTTATAAAATAATATTTTTGATAAGCATGGGTAAAATACAAAAAATTATTTCAAACAATCTTTCAAAATAGTCACGGGATGCATGGCTTTTCTACTCGTTCCGTCAAAAATCTGATGACGGCAGCTGGTTCCTGCGGCTGCAATTTCGGTTGATAATTCTGTCGCTCTAATTTTAGGAAACAAAGTGTCTTCTCCCATTTTCATACTGATTTCGTAATGTTCTTTTTCATAACCAAACGAACCTGCCATTCCGCAACATCCAGAATTATAAATCGTAACCGTATTATTTTTTGGAACATTCAACATCGCAAAAGAAGCTTCAACAGAACTTAATGACTTTTGATGACAATGCCCATGAATTTTAATATTTTTCTCTTTTTCAGAAAATTGCCCTGCGTGAATTTTTCCGTTTCCGATTTCTCTTTTAAAAAACTCTTCGATTGTAAAAGTATTTTTGGCTACTTTTTCAGCACTTTCTTTATCTGCTGCCAATCGGAGATACTCGTCTCTGAAAGTCAATATTGCCGAAGGTTCAATTCCGATTAAAGGCATATTTGCAGAAATTATATTTTTAAAAATATTGACATTTTTATTGGCAATTTCCTGTGCTTCTTCCAGAAAACCTTTTGAAATGAAAGCTCTTCCGCTTTCTTCATGATCAATTACAATTACTCTGTAACCTAATTCTGTTAAAAGTTCGTAAGCATCAATTCCTACTGAAACATCGTAATAATTGGTAAATTCATCACAAAAAAGATAAACGCTTCCATTCTCAAAAGAGCTGTTTGTGTTATGCTTTTTGTTCTTTTCATACCATTTTCTAAATGTTTTTAGAGCTAATAACGGTACTTGTCTTTCAGGTGCAATTCCTATTCTCTTTTTAACGAATGAAAGATTGGAAGCCCAATTGGTAATAGATGGCGCAATACTTCCCAATTCATTCAATTTTGAATTGAAAGCAAATATTTTATTTCGGAAAGAAAATCCGTTTGCTTTTTGATATTGGTATAAAAATTCGGCTTTTAAAGTCGCTATATCAACATTACTCGGACATTCGCTTGCGCAAGCTTTACAGCTTACACACAATTCAAAAACCTTATATAATTCTTCGTGATCGAATTTATTTTCTTTCTCTGAATTTGTCAGATATTCTCGTAAAGCGTTGGCACGTGCTCGCGTTGTATCTTTTTCGTTTCTTGTGGCACGATAACTCGGACATAAAGTTCCACCCGCCGAAGGCATTTTTCGGCAATCACCCGAACCGTTGCATTTTTCTGCCGCACGTAAAACTCCTAAACTATCCGAGAAATCCTGAATCGTTTTTATTTCTGGCTCTATTCGTCCCGCTTCAAAACGAAGGTTTTCATCCATTTTAGAAGCATTTACGATTTTCCCAACATTCAAAATAGTGTCAGGATCAAATGCTTTTTTAACTCGTTTCAGCAGTTCGTAATTTTTATCGCCAATCATAAACGGCAAAAACTCACCGCGTAAAATTCCGTCGCCGTGTTCACCGCTTAACGAACCTCTATATTTTTTCACCAAATGCGCTACTTCGGTAGATAAATTTCTAAACTGATGTAATCCATCCTTCGTTTTCAAATTTATCTTCGGACGCAAATGCAGTTCTCCCGCTCCAGCATGCGCATAATAAATCGCACTTTGTCCGTGCCTATCCATCATCGCTGCAAAATCGGCAATATAATTGGGAAGATCACTCAGCTCAACCGCTGTATCTTCAATAGAATCGGCTGCTTTATCATCTCCCACAATACTTCCTAAAAGTCCAAGACCTGCTTTTCTTACCTCGTTTACTTTATCGATATCTGTTCCATAAATTTTTGGCAAAGCATATCCAAAACCATTAATTTGAAGATCTTTAATCAAAGCGTCGGCCTGCAATTCGGCATCTTCCATACTAATATGCGATCCAACTTCAAGCATGATAACTGCTTTTGGTTCACCTACAATAAAAAAACGGTTTTTAGCTTGTTCTCTATTGGTTTTGGTACAATCTAAAATCGTGTCGTCCATCATTTCGCAAGTGTACAAATGATGTTTCATTGCCGTAACTACAGCTTCTAAACTTTCATGAATCGAATGAAAATGTGCTACCACCATAATATTATTTGTTGGTGGCAAATCATCTACTTTTAAAGTTATCTCTGTCGTAAATGCCAAAGTTCCTTCGCTTCCGCAAAGCAGTTTTCCTAAATTAATGGTATCTTCTGTTCCTGAAAAAAGTTTTGATTTTAGTAGTACATCAATTGCATAACCTGTATTTCGTCTGTGGATCTCAGGTTTTGGAAATTCTTTTAAGATTTCTTCCTGATTTTCTTTGTTCGAAAGTTCTTCGTAAATCGTTTTGTAAATTTTATTTTCTAAAGAATCTCCTTTTGTTTTCTCGATAAATTCTTCAGAAGTTAAATCTTTAAAAACTGCCGTAGTTCCATCGCTTAAAACGGCTTTTATTTCTACAATTTTATCTCTGGTAACTCCGTAACGAATTGAGGTTGTTCCTGATGAATTATTTCCGACCATTCCGCCAATCATACATCTATTGGTAGTAGATGTTGTTGGTGCAAAAAATAATCCGTGAGGCTTTAAATATAAATTCAGTTCATCTCTAATAACTCCCGGCTGAACTGTTATAGTTTTGTTTTTAGGATCAAAAGAAACAATTTTATTAAAATGTTTAGAAACATCTACAATGATTCCGCTTCCAACAGTTTGGCCAGCTAGTGAAGTCCCTGCTGTTCTTGGCGTTATTGAAATCTTATTTTTTGAAGCAAATCGAATTATACTGACAATATCATTTTCTGATTTTGGAATAGCCACGGCAAGAGGCATAATTCTATAAGCAGAGGCATCTGTGGCATATATTTTTTTATGAAGGTCATCATAAAAAAGAGTTCCTTCTAAAGAAGTTTCTAATTCTTGTAATTGGAGAGAATCGGACATTGAATTGGTTCTGTTGCTTTTGGTTCTTTAATACATGTTTTATTTCTGCACTTCACTAAAAAGCTGTTTGACAAAAACAATACATTCTAAATTCTATTAGAATTCAATATTTATTAAAGTTCTTCTTGGAAGCTTTGAACTTTTTCAAATGCAACACAACAATGGCAAGCAAACGAAGGAATGACTTTCATAAATATATCTGACTAATAAAAAATTAGTTTTAACAAATATAGATACAAAAAGCATACAAATACATTATTATGCGTTTTTTAACATAATTAATTTCAAATAACGCAACAAAACGCAAAATACATATTAGATAAATTTAAAATTACAAGATAAAAACGCCAGATTTTCTATACTCATCTAATCTTTCATCTTCAGGATCCAAATTGGTTACAATAGTATCCAGTTGCTTAAGATCACATACGCTGTGAGGCATTTTTGTATTCAATTTATCCGAAGAAAACATCGAAACTACTCTATCAGAAGCTTCTATCATTGCCTTTTTAACAATAGAAATTTCGTAACCCACTTCCGTAAGACCTTGCTTTACACTTATGCTACTGGCACCGATAAAACAAATATCAGCCTTAATTTTAGAAACGACCTGAATCACATCCATACCTATTGTTACCATTGCATTTTTTTGCATTTTCCCTCCAATAAAAATCAAATCTATATTTGGATGCTGGGACAATTGCATTGCTATCGGCAAACTATACGTATATATTGTAGCTTTTAAATCGGCTGGAATTAACTTTGCAAAAACAAGATTAGTACTTCCTCCACTCATTATAATAACCTGATCGTCACGAAGCAGGGACAATGCCTTTGTCACGATTTTCTTTTTTTCTTCTTCCGCAGAAATAGCAATATCAAATACATTGTCTGACTTTTCTTTTACCTGAACCGCACCGCCATATACTTTCTCTAACAGCTTTTTACTGTCCAATTCATTCAAATCTCTTCTTATAGTATCTTCCGACAAATCGAGAGCCAAAGCTAAATCTGTTGTAACAACTTTTTGGTCTTCAATAAGTTTAGTCATTATATATTTATGTCTTTCGGCTTTCAGCATTTTTTTATAAAAGTTAAAGTTCATCACAAATATATCAAATATTTCAATTTATAGCAGAAAAGAGCGTTAAAACTGCAAAATCATGCATCTATTAAATTTTACGGATAAATTAAATAAATATTTCAAAGCAAAATTTGCGTTATTTTGCGTTATTCAAATTTATTTTCGAAAAAAAATATAAAATAACGCATTTATATGCAATAATTAAATATATTTGCTCAACAACAACCATATAAAACCAGATTAATCATGAAAAAATTACTCTTTATTTCAGTGTTGTTTTTGTGCATTCAAGCAGCATTTGGACAAGCAAAAACGGTTACTGGAACTGTAAAAAACAAGAAGGATGGCTTTCCTCTTCCTGGAGTTAGTGTCCTTATTCAAGGAACATCAAATGGCACAACTACAGATTTTGATGGAAACTACAGCATTAGTGTTGCTTCAGGACGAAGCCTTAGCTTTAGCTACATGGGTTTTGAAACTGCAGTAGTGAAAGTTGAGGGACAACAGAAAATCAACATTGATATGGCAGAAAGTGCTGCAAAGTTAGATGAAGTAGTTGTAGTGGGATTCTCTTCACAAAAGAAAGCAAATCTTACTGGTGCAGTTGCTAAAGTTGATGTTAAAAAAGCTTTAGGAAGTATTCCTGTTACAGATATTACAAAAGGTTTACAAGGAACTACTCCTGGACTTAATATTACTTATAATTCAGGTAGTATCGGTAAACAATCAAAAATTAATATTCGTGGAGCCGGAACTATTGTAAACGGAGAGGTTTCAGGATCGCCACTTATTTTAGTTGATGGTGTTCCAGGTGACCTTTCTTTATTAAATGCAGAAGATGTAGAATCCATGTCTGTCCTTAAAGATGCAGCCTCTGCTTCTATTTATGGTGCACGTGCTGCATTTGGAGTTATATTAGTTACCACTAAAAGCGGTAAAAATGCAAAAGGTAAAGTACGATTTGCTTATAGCGTAAATACTGGAATTAGCAACCCAATTTCTTTGATTCAATTTAATGATCCGACAGTAGAGCTACCTGCAATGATCGAGGCACAAGCTAGAGCGGGTAATGCCAATCCAGAGTCTTTTGGTATGAACTACAAAACATTATTGCCAGGTATTATTAACTGGAAGGAAAAATATGCCGCAACAAGAAATTCTAATGATAAAAACATGATTTTAGGAGAAGATTTTGACGTGATTGGCGGCAGAGAATATTTTTATAGAATCTGGGATCCGCATGCTGAAATGCTAAAAAAGAATTCTATACAAACGCTTCATAATTTATCAGCTCAAGGTTCTTTGGGAGAAAAAAGCTCATTTATTGTTTCGTTAGGTCTTGCTAATCAAGATGGTGTAATGAAAATTAATACAGAAACCAATCAAAGATTCAGTCTTAATATGGGTATGACTACTCAATTAACAAACTGGCTTACTGGAGATTTTAAAGTATTGGGAACTTTCCAAGAATATAATTCTCCTTTTAACTACTATAACAATGGTGTTGATACGGCTGGAAATGGATATTTTGGTTATTATATGCGTTGGGGGTCTTATTTCCCATACGGTACTTACAATGGAACTTACTTCAGACATGCGCCAGGTTATATGGCAAACGCATCTCAAAATGAGAATAAGTCAAATGATATGAGGATAAGCGGAAAACTTACTGCTCAAATTACAAAAGACTTTAATCTTATTGGAGAATACAGTATCAATACTAATTTTTCAAGCCTTAAAATGAATGGTGGTCAAGTGCCACTTTGGGACTGGTGGACAAGTGCTGCTGACTTAGTTGCGGGTAAACCAACATCTATGGAAACTGGAAACGATTTTGTTGCGCAAGCCAAAACATCTTACACTCGAAATGTAGCCAATGTTTATGCAAATTATACTAAAACATTGGGTGAAAACCATAACTTTAAAGCATTAGGAGGTTTAAACACTGAGTGGTACGATCAAGAAAGAACTTATGCTCGTAGAAATACACTCTTAGACAAAACCAAACCAGAGTTTAATCTAGCTATCGGTGATCAATTTACTGCACCTCTTGTGGCTAATGATATCTTAAATCCTGGTTTATCAAGATACGCCATTGCTGGATTCTTTGCACGTGTGAATTATGACTACAAAGGAAAATATCTTTTGGAAGTAAACGGACGTTATGACGGTTCGTCAAAATTCCCTACAGATGAGCAATGGGGATTCTTCCCTTCTGCTTCTGTTGGATACAGAATTTCGGAAGAAGCTTTCATGGAAGGTACAAAAAGCTGGTTAAATGATTTGAAAATTAGAGGATCTGTTGGTTCAATTGGAAATCAGAATATTGCCAACAATGCCTTTTTACCTGTTATGACTAATGTTACTACTAATCCTAACCCTTATTGGATAGGAAGTGGTTCAACTATCCCTCCTACTGTGAATCAGCCATCAAATGTTGATCCGAATTTAACTTGGGAAAAAGTAACTACTCAGGATATTGGTATCGATATTCGTATCTTTAATATGCTTGGATTAACTTTTGATTATTATCAAAGAGATACCAAAGGAATGTTGGCTCCAGGTAAAACACTTCCGGGCTCATTTGGTCAGGCTGCTGCCAATACAAACTCAGGAAATTTAAGAACAAAAGGTTGGGAGCTTGCTCTTAACTTTAACAAACAAATAAACCAAAACATTAGTGTTTATGCAGATCTAACTCTTTCAGACAATACTACTGAAGTAACAGAATGGAACAACTCTGCTAAACTGATCTCAACTTCATCTTTTTACGCAGGTCAAAAATTGGGCGAAATCTGGGGATTAGAAACAGACCGTTTGATTCAAACTACAGATCAAATTGATGCAACCGGATTAATCGTAAATGGTGTTGATTATAAAAATATTAGAACAGGTGCTTTTAAATTTGGCGCTGGAGACGTAATGTATAAAGATTTAGATGGCGATGGTGTAATCTCAAGAGGAGACGGAACAGCTCTTAATCCAGGAGATTTAAAAGTTATTGGTAATACAACTCCTCGTTACCAATATGGAATTCGTTTAGGAAGTGCTCTATACGGATTTGACATTGATGCCTTCTTTCAAGGAGTTGGTAAACGTGAATACTGGGCTACTTCTGATTTAGTATTGCCATTCTACAATAGAACAGATGCAATGTATGTAAACCAGAATGATTACTGGACAACGGAAAACACAGATGCGTATTTCCCTAATCCGTATCCTAACCATGCTGGAAACGCTTTTGGAACTTATGCGCCTGGATCTAACAACTTTGTGGCACAGTCACGTTATTTATTAGACATGTCTTATTTACGTTTAAAATCAGTAACGATTGGATATACTTTTCCTAAAAGCATTACCGAAAAAATCGGAATCGATAAAATTAGACCGTACGTTTCTGGCTTAAACTTAGCAACTTGGAAAAGCAGTAAATTGCCAGTAGATCCTGAGATTAATGAAACTGAAGCGGCATGGGGAAGAACTTTCCCTTATTCTAAAACTATATCATTTGGTATTCAACTTGCTTTCTAAAAAAGGTATTTAAAAATTAAAAAATTAATCAAAATGAGAAAATATATAACAAACTCTAGGATAAAACTAACAGTTGCCTTGTTTGCTATTGCAAGTGTAACGGTTAGCTGTTCAGATTTTTTGGACACACCACCTGAAGATGTTTTTACAGATGACAATTTTTGGACTTCAGAAAATAACGTAAAAACATTCTCTTGGTTGAACTACAATACCTTTAACGGGTATGGAAATAATGCAGGTGTTACGGCTGACTTTTACTTCCATGCAGGAACAGGGTTAATAGATGACAACCTAGCTAATAACGTTTTTACAAATTTCCCAACGGCTCCAAATGCAACTAATGCAAACTGGAACGAATACTACACTTTGGTTCGTCGTTGCAATCTTATGCTAGCAAGAGTACCTAATGTACCAATGGATCAGACAAAGAAAAATCACTACATAGGTGTTGCTAAATTCTTTAGAGCGCATACTTATTTCCGTTTAGCACAGCAGTTTGGCGATGTTCCTTATACAAATGAATATTTAGCTCAAAATGATCCTAACGTGTATAAGCCAGCTTTATCAAGAGCAGAAGTTGTTGACAATGTAATTAAAGATTTGGAAGAAGCAATTCCGATGTTATTAAACGTTGATGACAGCAATGTTACTGTTAATAAATTTACTGCTTATGCTTTATTAAGCCGCGTGTGTTTAAGTGAAGGCACTTACAGAAAATACAATGGAGGGCAAAATGGAAATACTTATCTGCAGAAAGCAAAAGAAGCTTCTTTAGCAGTAATGAACAATAGTTTGTACAAATTAAACACAGACTGGAAATCACTTTATAATTCTGTCGAATTATTAGGAAATGCTGAAGTAATCTTGACAAAAAGATATATCAAAGGTGTTTTAGGAAATTCTGTACAAGCCTATACTAATACCTCTACTGTTCAAAACGGATTGACAAAATTTGCTGCACAAAGTTATGTAACTACTAATGGGCTACCGATCAAACAAGCTGGCAATACTCAATATTTAGGAGATAACACTATCGAGAATACTTTTGCTAACAGAGATCCAAGATTTGCTAAAGCTTTCAGTACAGCAGATTATGCTTACTCTGATAAACCTTATAATGGCTTAACATCTATAACAGGTTATGTATTCCAGTTGTATAATAATCCTGCTACAACAGGTACAGAGGTTACCACTATTGGACAAAATCAAATTGACGCTCCAGTTTTCACACTAAGCGAAGTTTATTTAAACTATGCTGAAGCTTGTGCAGAATTAGGAACTATCACTACTGCAGATCTTAATTTATCTATTAATAAAGTTCGTACACGTGCTGGAATTGCAACTTTGACTACAGATGGCGCAAATGCATCTGCTAATGGTGTACAGATAGATGATCCGCAAAGAACAGCAGCATTAGAACAAATTTCAGGAATAGTTAATCCAATTATATGGGAGATTCGTCGTGAGCGCAGAATCGAGTTTATGAGCTGGACTACGATGAGAAAAGAAGATCTAATGCGTTGGAAAAAAGGAGATTATTTAGACACAAATGCTAATCCTGATGTTGCTTTAGGAGCTAAAATAGTAGCGCTAATAGGAACTAATTCTAAAACAAAAGTAAACGCAGAAGGATATGTAATTCCATATGCTGCTGGTGTGGCAAGAACATTTGTTTCGCCAAAAAATTACTTAACTGCTATACCAACAAATGATATCAATTTATACGCTGCAGAAGGTGTAGAATTAAAACAAAATCCAGGTTGGTAATTCGGTAACAACTGAAAAACTACACCTAATACAACTGCCTCCGACGTGAGACTTTTCGGAGGCAGTATTTTAAAATACTCTTTTTAAAGACTGAGACTAGTAAAAAGATCAAATAAAAAAATTAATCCTGATTCATACAGGTAATATCTTGTTAGTTTTTAGATTCCCCAAATCTGCCTAAAACATTCATATACTCCGATAAAATATTAATTTTATTAGTCCAATTCGTCTTTAACTAATAACTGTATTAAAATGATAAAATTTATAGCAAAAAGTGCTTTTGTTACAGCATTTCTGTTTCATGCTACGTCATATTCGGCAGCCATTCAACCAAATAAAACCGTTATTTCAGTAGAAAACAAAAACGCTGTTATAAAAACAGGTGCTGACAATTACGAAAAATATTTACCGCTTTTAAAAGACAAAAAAGTGGGAATCGTAACCAACCAAACAGGAATTTTAACCAATAAAACACATGTGGTCGATTTCCTTCTGGAGAAAAAAATTGCTGTTCAGACTATTTTTGCTCCAGAGCACGGATTTAGAGGAACAGCCGATGCTGGCGAACATATCGTTGACGGAAAAGATCCGAAAACAGGCTTACCGATTATTTCGCTGTATGGCGATAACAAAAAACCAAAACCAGCGCAGTTATCTGGAATTGATGTTATGATTTTTGACCTTCAAGATGTAGGAGCACGATTCTATACTTACATTTCTTCTTTACACTACGTAATGGAAGCTTGTGCAGAAAACAACGTTCCGCTTATTGTTTTTGATCGTCCAAACCCGAATGGTTCTATTGTAGACGGACCGCTTTTAGAAAAAGAATTTACCAGCTTTGTCGGCATGCACCCTATTCCGCTTCTTCACGGAATGACAATTGGCGAATATGCAAAAATGGTAAATGGTGAAAAATGGCTTAAAGATGGCGCTCAATGTAAACTGACCGTTATTCCTTGTGCAGACTACAGCAGAACAATGCCATACAGTTTATTGGTAAAACCGTCTCCGAATTTACCAAATGATCAATCTATAAATTTATACGCAAGTTTATGTCTTTTTGAAGGAACAAATGTGAGTATGGGGCGCGGAACTGAAAAACAATTTCAAATCTACGGTTCTCCATATTTGACTAAAACCAATTTCAGTTTTACTCCAAAACCCAATTTTGGGGCAAAAGATCCTTTATACAATGGAAAAGAATGCTTTGGCGAAGATTTAGCTGCATATCCAAAATTAAAACAATTAGAATTGAAATGGCTTATTAAAGCTTATCAGAATACCAGCGACAAAACTAAATTCTTTAACGGATTTTTTACCAAACTGGCAGGAACAAAAAAACTGCAGCAGCAAATTGAAAACGGTGTTTCTGAAAAAGACATAAGAAAAACTTGGCAGAAAGATCTTGAAGCTTTCAAAAAAATGCGAACAAAATATCTGATTTATAAATAATATTTCTAAATCAGTTCCTTTAGACTTAATTTTTTAAACAATAGAAACATAGACTTTACAGACTTACAAAAAAACATTCACTAGCTTAAACACACACATATATATTGCTATGTGCAGAAATGTATTTCTCTTTGGTTTTCATTTTAAAGATTGGTTACCTTTTTATACAAAAATCAAAATCTGTGTTTCTATGTTTTAAAAATTAAATTCCATTCTAGATAAGAACAGCAAACTATTAATGTAAAATAGAGATTCTGAAATTGAAAAATTTCAGTTTCAAAAATCAAAAAAAAAGAAAAATGAAAAATAAAAATCCTGAAACTGAACAAGAATCTTTGTACAAAGACTTGGATCAAATGAGCGTGAAAGAACTTCTTACCAACATTAATACAGAAGACAAAAAAGTTCCCAATATTATTGAAGAGCAAATTCCTAAAATAGAAAAACTGGTTAAAGCAATTGTAAAAAAAATGCAGTTGGGCGGAAGACTATTTTACATCGGAGCTGGAACATCTGGAAGAATCGGAATTTTAGATGCATCTGAGTGTCCACCAACTTTTGGTGTTTCCCATGATATGATTATCGGAATTATCGCAGGTGGAGACACTGCAATTAGAAAAGCAGTAGAAAATGCAGAAGACGATACAGAACAAGCATGGAAAGATTTAGCTAAGTATGAAATTTCAAGCTTAGATATGATTATCGGAATTGCCGCTTCAGGAAACACGCCGTATGTTTTAGGAGCACTTAAAAAAGCTAAAGAACACAATATTAAAACAGGAAGTATATCTTGCATCAGTAATGGACTTATCGCTCAAGAAGCTGATTACCCGATTGAATTAATCGTAGGTCCTGAATTCTTAACAGGAAGCACAAGAATGAAAGCAGGAACAGCTCAAAAACTTACTTTAAATATGATTTCTACTTCGGTAATGATCAAATTAGGAAAAGTAAAAGGCAACAAAATGGTTGATATGCAGCTTTCTAACGAAAAACTGGTAAAGCGCGCTATCAAAATGATTATGGAAGAACTGGATTTAAATTATGAAGCAGCCGAAAAATTATTGCAAAAACATAAAAGTGTACGAGCTGTTTTATTAGCGCACACCAAAAATCAGGAAAACTAAAAACCACAAGATCAAAATCTTTTTATAGATTTATACAAATTCAAAAACTGGATAAATTCATTTTTTGGAGTTTTTAACAACGGCCTGACAGATTAAAATCTGTTAGGTCAATTAAAAAATCTCCTTGATCTGAGTTATTTTAAAAAACCAAAAATCACCAAAACTATAAAATGACACCAAGTACCATCCTTCTCCTTATTATCATTTATTTCGGAACATTATTCTATATTTCTCATCGAGTAAGTAAAAAAGACAGCGGAAATGAAGCGTTTTTTACAGCCAATAAAAACTCAAAATGGTATTTAGTGGCTTTCGGAATGATCGGAACAGCTCTTTCTGGAGTAACCTTTATTTCTGTTCCTGGAGAAGTTGGTGCACCAAGTGGTGAACAATTTAAATATTTTCAGTTTGTATTAGGAAATGCTCTTGGATTTATTGTAATTACAAAGCTCTTATTGCCATTGTATTACAGAATGAATCTGACTTCTATTTATGGATATATTGAGCAAAGAATGGGCTTTTTTAGCTATAAAACAGCAGCTTCTATTTTCCTAATTAGCCGTACGATAAGTTCTGCTTTCAGATTGTATTTGGTGGTAATTGTTCTACAGCGTTTTGTGTTCGATTTTTATCATGTGCCTTTTGCGTTTACTGTTTTAATTTCGCTGCTTTTAATCTTCTCTTATACTTACAGAGGCGGATTAAAAACGATTATTATTACAGATACTTTACAGACATTTTTTCTAGTAACTTCTGTTTTTCTTACGATTTATTTCATTTGCGACCGAATGGATTTAAGTGCCATCAGCGCATTTGAAGAAGTAAAAAACAGCAATTATTCTAAGATCTTTTTCTTTGATGATTTTATGGGAAGCAAATTCCATTTTGTAAAACAGATTCTTGGCGGAATGTTCGTAACCATTGCTATGACAGGTTTAGATCAGGATTTAATGCAAAAGAATTTAAGCTGTAAAAACATTGGCGAAGCACAAAAAAACATGTTCACTTTTACAGGAATCTTTGTTATCATTAATATTTTCTTTTTGAGTGTTGGAGCGTTGTTATATATCTATGCAAACAAAAACGGAATTGCTGTTCCGACAGATTTAATTACAGGAAAACCAAGAACCGATTTACTTTTCCCTGAAATTGCTTTAAATCATTTAGCGCTAATTCCTGCAATTGTATTTTTATTAGGAATTATTGCTGCCACTTTTGCAACCACAGATTCTGCCTTAACAGCCTTAACAACTTCTTTTTGTGTTGATTTTTTAGGAATGGACAAAGCAGAAAACAGCCATAAAAAAAACACCGTAAAAATTAGGCATTTAGTACATATCAGTTTTTCTATTTTAATCTTTTTTATCATCCTGATTTTCAACTCGATTAATGACAGTTCGGTAGTAGGAATGATCTTTAAGGTTGCTTCGTACACTTACGGCCCATTATTAGGATTATACGCTTTTGGTTTGTTCCAAAAATCAAGACATGTAAATGACAAACTGGTTCCGTTTATCTGTTTGCTTTCACCGTTATTTACCTATTTCATCAATGAATATTCTAAAGTTTTATTTGCAGGATATGTTTTTGATAACGAATTAATTATACTAAACGGATTAATTACTTATTTAGGATTATTTATTACCAGTTCACGCAGTGACAAAGAAATAAGTTTCTAATTCAGCTTAATACTATTGATGAATTAATTTGAGTTTAAGTACATTAAACTCAAATTGATTCTTAAAAAAAAATGATATGAAAAATCCATTCATAAAAATCAGTTTATACGCCGCTTTTATATTTTTAATTACCAATTGCGCATCCAAAAAAAATAATGGAGCAACAGATGCCAAAAAAGAAATTCCTTTAAAAGACACTGTTGTTTACGTACAAAAAAACACTTCAGACAAAAAAACTTTCTTTAAAGATTCTGATCAGGAAACAGCTTGGGTTGACAGCATTTACAATAAAATGACTGTACAGGAAAAAATCGGACAGTTGTTCATGGTCTCTGCCTATTCCAACAAAGATTCTGTACATGTTAATCAAATCAGCAAACTCATTGAAGATTATAAAATAGGAAACGTTATTTTCTTTCAAGGCGGACCAGTTCGTCAGGCGAAATTAACCAACTTATATCAGTCAAAAGCAAAAGTGCCTTTAATGATCGGGATCGATGCCGAATGGGGATTAGCCATGCGATTGGATTCTACCTATCGTTATCCGTGGAATATGACTTTGGGCGCCATTCAAGATTTAAATTTAATTGAAAATGTGGGAAGAAATATGGCAGCCGAAAACAAACGAATCGGCGTTCATTTCAATTTTGCTCCTGTTTTGGATATTAACACCAATCCTAAAAACCCAATTATCGGAAACCGTTCTTTTGGTGAAGATAAAGTAAATGTAAGCGAGAAAGCCCTTGCTTTAATGAAAGGAATACAAGGCAACGGTGTTTTCTGTACCGGAAAACACTTTCCTGGACACGGAGACACTTCAACCGATTCGCACCACGCATTGCCTACCGTTAATTTTTCTAAAGAGCGTTTAGAATTAGTCGAACTCTATCCGTACAAAAAATTATTCGACGAAGGTCTGGCTTCTGTAATGGTGGCGCATCTTAATATTCCGAGTTTAGAATCGCAGCCAAACTGCCCATCTTCGGCTTCTTACAATGTGGTTACCAATCTGCTTCAAAAAGAATTAGGTTTCAACGGATTGATTTTTACTGATGGTTTAGCAATGAAAGGCGCAGCCAATTTTAAAGGCCCAGGAGATTTGGAAATCGCAGTTCTTTTAGCAGGAAATGATATTTTGCTTTGTCCTGAAAATGTACCCGTTGCTTTCCAAAAATTGGAAGAGGCGTACAACACGCAAGTAATTACGGAAGAACGATTGGCACATTCCGTTAAAAAAATTCTTCATTTTAAATACAAAGCAGGGCTAAACAAATACAAACCGATTGATTTAAATAATTTGTACCAAGATTTGAATCCGTCTCAAAATGATGCTTTACATTATAAATTGTATGAAAATGCGATTACGGTTTTAAAAAACGAAAAAGAAATTCTTCCAATAAAAGATTTAAGCGAAAAAATTGCCTATATAAAACTGGGTGAAGATACCAACAGCACTTTTATTTCAACGCTGAAAAAATATACGGATATCACCGAAGTTAAAGACACTAATCTGGACAGTCTGAATAAAGAATTGAAAAAATTCGACAAGGTGATTATCAGCTACCATAAAGTAAATAAAGCTTGGGAAAAACAAGAATTTACATTACAAGAAATGCTTTGGCTGAAAGAAATTGCAAAACACAACAAAGTAATTTTAGACATTTTTGCAAAACCTTATTCGTTATTGTCTATTAATAATTTTGATGATATTGAAGGTTTAGTGGTTTCGTACCAGAACTCAGATATTAGTCAGGTTGTTTCGGCAGGATTGCTTTTTGGTGCTATCGAAGCCAAAGGGAAACTGCCTGTTTCTATCAACGACGCTTTCCATGTAAATGATGGTTTGACTACAGAAAAACTAAATCGTCTGGCATTTACAGCTCCAGAAAATGTAAATATGAATCCGGCAATTCTATCCAAAATTGATGCTGTGGCGCAAAAAGCAATTGATGGCAAAATGGCTCCGGGAATGCAAGTTTTGGTGGCTAGAAAAGGAAATGTAATTTTTCAGAAATCGTATGGAGCGCAAACTTATGATAACGGAAAAAAAGTAACTGACACCGATTTATATGATGTCGCTTCGATTTCAAAAATGATTTCGACGTTGCCAAATGTGATGCAATTGTATGATAAGAATAAAGTAGAGCTAGATACGAAACTGAAAGATATGCTGCCTTTTTTTGCCAAAACAAACAAAGAAAACATCACTTTCAAAGATCTGTTAAATCATTACGCAGGACTTCAAGCTTGGATTCCGTTTTACAAAGCAACTTTAGATAGCAATAATCAACCTTCTGAAAAATATTATCGAAAAGTAGCCGAAAACGGTTTTACGACAAAAGTAGCCGACAATCTTTATATTCGAAATGATTATCATGACACGATTATGAAAATCATTGCTGAAAGTCCTGTAGCGCTAAAAAAAGAATACAAATACAGCGATTTTACTTTTATCATTCTAAAAGAATATTTAGAAAGAAAAACACATAAAAAGTTAGACGATTTAAGTAAAGAAAATTTCTACAGTACATTAGGAATGACCAATACGCTTTACAATCCGTTGGATAGATTTGACAAAAGCAATATTGCCCCAACTGAAATTGATAACTATTTCAGACACCAGACTATTCAGGGTTACGTGCACGACATGGCCGCAGCAATGGAAGGCGGAGTCGCTGGACATGCGGGAATTTTTTCTAATGCGATGGATGTTGCCAAAATGATGCAGCTGTTTCTACAGAAAGGAAATTACGGCGGTATTGAATATTTTTCTCCACAAACTTTCGATGCTTTTAATACTTGTTATTATAAAAATCAAGGCGTTCTAAGAGGTTTAGGATTTGACAAAAGAGTACACAAAGGCGGACCAACCTGCGACTGTGTTTCTGAAGCCAGTTTTGGCCATACAGGTTTTACAGGCAACATGGCTTGGGCAGATCCCGAAACCGAAATTGTTTATGTATTCCTATCCAACAGAACCTATCCAGAAGTAGTAAATGACGAAAATAAATTAGCCAAAGGAAAAATCAGAGAAGAAATCCAGCAGATCATTCAAGATGCAATTATGAAATAAAAATTCCAAAATTTAAATTCCAAATTCCAAAAGACAAAAATCTATAATCTTGCTTCTTGCATCTTTCATCTTTAAAAAAATCTAAACTATCAAACCCAATGACAAAAGAACGTTTAACTTCACTCGATGTCTTTAGAGGATTTACCATTCTCCTAATGACGATTGTCAATAATCCGGGAAGCTGGTCATCTATTTATCCGCCCCTAGAACACGCCGAATGGCATGGTTGTACGCCTACTGACCTAGTTTTCCCGTTTTTTGTTTTTATAATGGGAACTGCAATTCCGTTTGCAATGCCTGTAAAACATTTTGACGGAAGTGTTTTCAATAAAATTTTAGTCCGCTCGCTTCGAATTTTCTGTTTAGGATTATTTTTAAGTGTTTTCAGCAGAATCCATTTATTTGGTTTAGAAGGAATTCCGTTATTAGGATTAAGATTGATAATTGCTTTTGCGGTTGCTTATGCCCTTTTAGGAAACTTTTCGATGAAAGTAAAAACCATTCTTGCAGTTGGGGTATTTCTGATTTTGATTTCTCTATCCTTTAGCGGTTTGGAGCATTTTGAAGACACAAGAATCCCAGGCGTTTTACAACGAATTGCGATTGTGTATTTCTTTACTTCTATTTTGTATTTAAAGACTAATTTAAAAACACAGCTTTTAGTTTTAGCTGCGCTTTTAATTGGATATTGGCTTGTAATGGCTTTTGTTCCCGTTCCTGGATTTGGTCCTGCCAATTTTGATAAAGGAACAAATCTTGCTGCTTGGATAGACGATACACTTTTAAACGGTCATTTATGGGCATCGTCTAAAACTTGGGATCCAGAAGGAATTTTGAGCACTTTACCAGCCATTGGAACTGGAATTTTAGGAATGTACATTGGTCAGCTGCTAAACTTATCTGTTGATAAAATGGAAATCGTAAAAAAGACCGCCATTGCAGGAATTGCTTTAGTAATTGGAGGTTTAATTTGGAACATCTTCTTCCCTATCAACAAATCGCTTTGGACAAGTTCTTATGTTTTATACACAGCCGGAATTGCAACACTATGTTTGACACTTTTGTATTACATCATCGACATTAAAGGACATAAAAAATGGACAAAATTATTCCTAATCTGGGGAGTAAACCCGATGATTGTATTTTTCTTTTCTGGAATAATTCCTAGAGTTTTAAGCGGTATAAAAGTGGCAGATCCTGAAAAAGTTGGAGAAGAAATTGGTCTTCAAGCCTATATCTATAATCACGGAATTGTTCCTTGTTTTGAAAACCCATTAAACGCATCACTTGTTTACGCTTTATCTTATGCTGTTTTCTGGTCGTTTATCTTATGGATTTTCTACAAAAAGAAATTGATTTTTAAAGTGTAATTTTTTTTTAAACACATAGAAATATAGTCTAACAAACCTAAAAAAAGGCGTTTCACTCATTTAAATAAACATAGCTTGTCTATGTGTAGAAACTTGTTTCTTTTGATCTCTTTTTCGAAACAAAAAACTATGTTTCTATGTGTTAAAATTAAAACATATACTATTTCAGCCGGACTTAATAGTTTGATTTGGTCATCGTTCTAGCACTTATGCAAAGATCATTTTTCTTTTTTCTAAAAATTTTAAGAAAAGCAGTATCTTGCCGTACCAACAAAAGTGTCAGTTTATAAATTATGGATAGTCCGGTTGAAATTCCTTTTAAAAGCTTTATTCAGCTAAAACCAGAAGAAAGCACTGCTATTTATCTGCAGCTTGTTTTTGAATTCATCAAAGCCATACAGACGGGTTTTCTTCCCGAAGGCACCAAACTTCCCGGTACCAGAATTTTATGTAAAGTACTTTCTGTTAATAGAAATACGCTAATCAAAGCCTTTCAGGATTTAGAATCGCAGGGTTGGATTGAAACACTTCCCAATAAAGGAACTTTTATTTTATCGCAGCAAAAACAAAAAAACAAAGCTGAATTTACTGTTTCGAAAGAACAAAATATATCTCCAGATAATATTGGTTTTAATTTTCAGCGTTCTACGATTCTTGAAAGCCCAATAGAAACTAGTAATCTTCCCTATCAGTTTAATGATGGAATGCCCGATTTACGATTGGTACAAACCGATGTTTTGGCAAGATTATATGTTTCGAAATTAAAAAGACGAAAAACATCCAAAACCTACGAACAAATAGAGTTGCGTTCGCATTTAAACTTCAAGACTCATTTCTCGAATTATCTCAATCTTACTCGCGGCATACGCATTTCAACTTCAAATCTACTTACAGCAAGCAGTCACGAAATTGCTTTGTATCTGGTTACAAAAGTACTTATCAGTTCAGGCGATAAAGTTGTCGTTGCCTCGCCGGGATATTATATGTCAAACATGACACTGACCAATACGGGAGCACAGATCATTTCTATTCCGGTAAATGAAGATGGAATTGACACCAAAAAGCTAAAAGAAATTTGTGAAACAACGGCAATCAGGGTTTTATATTTGACATCCAATTATCATTATCCAACCACTATTTCGCTTAGCGCAAAAAAAAGAATCGAAGTTCTGGAATTGGCCAATCAATACGGATTTGTGATTTTGGAAGACGATTACGATTTTGAATTTCATTACGATAATAATCCCGTTCTACCTTTGGCCGCTTTCGATTCTAACCAAAAAGTGGTTTATATTGGTTCTTTCGGAAAATCATTGCCATCAGGATTTAGCTATGGTTTTGTCGCCGCGCCTGCCGAATTTATCAAAGAACTCGAGAAGCATCAAAACATTCTCGAACCAAGAATTGATGTCATAAAAGAACAGGTTTTAACCGAATGGATTACAGAAGGTGAAGTGCATCGCCTTTCTAAAAAAAATAAAAAAATCTATAAAGAACGACGAGATCATTTTGTTTCAATCCTTAATGAAAAACTAAAAGGCAAAATCAAATTTAAGATTCCGCCAAGAGGATTAGCCCTTTGGGTCGAATGGCTGGATCATTTTAATTTGGTTCAGTTTCAAAAAGAATGTTCTAAAGAGGGTTTATTTCTGCCAAAGACCATTTTATATCAAACTAAAAATCTCACTGCAACGCGTTTGGGATTTGGGCATTTGGAAAAAGAAGAAATGGAAAAAGCGGTTTCTATTTTGAGTGAGTGTCTTGAAATAATTTTAGCAAAATAGTTTTTTCTGTTTTTAACCACTGGAATATCTTATTTAAAACATAGCCCGTGGTTTCAACCACGGGGACATGTGCATAAGAAATTTCGTTTCGTTCCCGTGGTTGAAACCATGGGCTATATTTGAATATTATTGCGTTTAAATAATTGCCTATACAAGAAACACTAAAGTTCTTATCTAAGTTATTTTTGCTCATCAAAAGGCTAACAAAGTTAGATTGCTTTTCAAGTTAATTTTATACAATTCATCTTAAGGATTATAACATTCGAACCATAATACAAATGAAAATCAACATATTACTTATAATTATATAAGTGCTACTTTTAATCCTATAAAAGAAAAAAGCCTTTTTAAAGTAACTTTGAAATAGAGTTTTAATTCAAAAAAAGGTCGATATGATTTACATCTTTATACAATTAATTTTAATTTCTATTGGGGCTACATCGGCTATGACTTGGTTTAGTTATGCCATGTCGAAAAACTTTAGAGAATTGTATAAAGAACCTGTTTTATTGAGTTTTGCTTTGAAGAAAACAAACATAAGCCTTTCCGAAGAATCTCAGAAAACTTGGGGCTGGCTGATACATTACATTATTGGTTTTCTATTTGTTATGGGATATCATATAGTATGGGTGAAGAATATTTTGCCAATTTCTCCACTAAGTGCTCTTATATTAGGAGTTATCAGTGGTGTAATTGGCATACTCAGCTGGATTATCATATTTAAAATGACCAATCATCAACCCCCAATTGATTTTAAAGGTTATTATATTCAGCTGTTCTTTGCCCATATTATTTTTGCTGTCACAGCAACGGCACTTTACTCTCTTTCATTAACCATTTTAATTCTTTTGAACGCTTATGTCACTGTCTAAATACAACCAAAAAAGAGATTTTAAACAAACCCGAGAACCAAAAGGAAAAGTTGAAAAATCGGCTAACGAATTGATTTTTGTTGTGCAGAAACATGCTGCATCGCATCTTCATTATGATTTTAGGTTAGAAATGGATGGCGTTTTAAAAAGCTGGGCAGTGCCAAAAGGTCCGTCAATGGATCCTGAAGTAAAACGTCTCGCCATGATGGTCGAAGATCATCCATACAGTTATAAGGACTTTGAAGGCACAATTCCAGAAGGAAATTATGGCGCCGGAAATGTAATTGTTTGGGATAACGGAACGTATACTTCTGATGAAAAAACTGCTTCTGATGAAAAACAATTATTAAGCGATTTAGCAAAAGGCCGTTTGAGTTTTATTCTGAAAGGTAAAAAATTAAAAGGCGAATTTTCGCTGGTTAAACTTCACGGCAAACAGGAAAATGCCTGGCTTTTAATCAAGAAAAATGACAAATATGCTTCGACTGAAGATATTTTAGAAAAAAACAAATCGGTTATTTCTAAAAGAAGTTTAGAACAGCTAATTGAAAAAGCTGAAAAACTTGCTTCAAAAACAGAAGAAAAAACAGCTGAGAAAAAAACCGTAAAAAAAAAGTCCAATCCAAAAGTTGAAATAGCAGAATTTATAAAACCAATGCTTGCCAGTGTTCGAGAAAAGCCTTTTGATGATGACGAATGGATTTTCGAAAATAAATACGACGGCTATAGAACTATTGCGGTTATTAACGCACAGCAAGTCGGTTTATTTAGCAGAAATGAGATTTCTTTTAATGCTAATTTCAAACCCATTGCCGACGAATTAAAACAAATAGATCACACCGTAGTTTTAGATGGCGAAATTGTAGTTGAAAATGATGCTGGAAGAGCCGATTTCCAATTGCTTCAAAACTACATGAAAACGGGAATAGGAAATCTAAAATATTATGTTTTTGATTTATTGAATTTGGATGGAAATCTGATTACCGAATTATCGCTTTTGGAACGAAAAGAACTCCTGAAAATTCTCTTCAATAAATATCCTTTTTCTAATGTATTTTACTCTGAACATACAGTTGGCGACGGAATTAAACAGTTTGAAAAAGCGGTTAGAAATAAAACCGAAGGTATAATCGCTAAAAGAGCCGACAGCACTTACACCATCAATCGAAGAAGTACAAACTGGCTCAAAATAAAAACTGCAAACGAAGAAGAAGCTATCATAATCGGAATTACCGAACCTAAAAATTCGAGAAAATATTTTGGCGCTATTCTTCTAGGTCAATATGATGGCAAAAAACTGGAATATATTGGAAAATGCGGAACAGGTTTTACAGAAACCGTTTTGAAAGATCTTTATACTCAATTAGAACCTTTTTTCATTGACAAATCTCCGCTTGACGAAAAAATCCCAATTCGAGATAAAATTCAATGGGTACGGCCAAAAGTAGTTTGCCAAGTTAAATTCTCCGAATGGACGCAAGATCAGCATTTGCGACATCCTGTTTATCTCGGAACAAGAGTAGACAAAAAAGCAGAAGAAGTATTTTTATCCTTCACAAAAGACGACTCAACTCAACTAAATTCAGATGAAATGACCATTACACCAGAAAATAAAAAGGAAAAAACAGAGAACGATTACGATTTAAAAGTCGGTAAAACGGTATTACATCTTACCAATCAAAACAAAGTGTATTTTCCTAAAGACGGCATCACAAAAGGCGATATTGTTCATTATTATGATGAAGTTTCAGAATTGATTTTACCGTATTTAAAAGACCGCCCTGAGTCGATGAACCGTTTTCCAAACGGAATTGACTCACCAAGTTTTTATCAGAAAGATGTTGATGTCGATAAAATTCCGAAATGGCTAAAAACAAAGAAAATCTTCTCAGAATCCAACAATGCCGATATTGATTATCTTATTTGCAATAATAAAGAAACGTTGCTTTATATGGCAAATTTGGGGTGTATCGAAATGAATCCGTGGAATTCGACCATCAAACATATTCAGAATCCAGATTGGCTCGTAATTGATTTAGATCCTGCAAAAGATGATTTCACCCAAGTAGTGCAAACTGCTTTGGTCGTAAAAGAAGTTTTAGACGAATTGGAAACGGAATGTTTGTGCAAAACTTCTGGTGCTTCTGGACTTCATATTTACATTCCGCTTGGCGCGCAATACGATTATGATTCTATAAAAATTCTAGGCGAATTAATTGCGAAAGAAGTACAATCTAGACTTCCAGATATTACTACGGTAGACAGAAGCATTAAAAAAAGAAACAATAAATTATATATTGATTTTTTACAAAACCGACGCGGACAAACTTTGGCGGCTCCGTATTCTGTTCGTCCAAAACCTGGCGCAACAGTTTCTACACCTTTGGAATGGAGCGAAGTGAATGAAAAACTGCATCCGTCGCAATTTACCATCAAAAATGTATTAAGTCGTTTTGAGAAAAAAGGAGATTTGTGGAAACCTGTTTTATCTAAAGGCGCAAATATTAAGAAGATTATTCACAAACTAGAAAATGATCAAAACGGTTAAGACGATTTTTTCTTTTTGTTTTCTAAACTTGCTTTCAGCATTTCCATTAAATCGTCGCTTTGTTTGTGCACCACTTTTAGTTTTGGAGCTGCTTTTTGTGGTTTTCCTTTGGCTTTCTTTTTAATGATATCCAAAAGCTTGGCAGTATATTCGTCTTTAAAACCAGAAATATCAAATTTCTCCGTCAGCTGATCGATTAGTTTTTCGGCCATATCCATTTCTTTTGTTGATTTTTTGGACATTGGCGGAAGCTTTAATTCAGCTGTACTTCTAATTTCCTGTTCAAAACGAATTCTATTTAAAACAATGACATTTTTATAAGGTTTCAAAATTGCCAGACTTTCTTTGTTTCGCAATACAAATCTGGTAACACCAACTTTTCCTGAAGCTTCAAGCGCATCGCGAAGTAATCCGTACGCATTCATTGCGCCTTTGTCGGGTTCGAGATAGTACGGCTGTTCGTAATAAATACTTTGAATTTCTTTTTCGAAAGCAAAACTTTCAATATCAATTGTTTTGGTTTTAATGGCGTCTGCCGCTTCAAAATCGGAATCCTCCAGAATAATATATTTACCTTCCAGATTATATCCCTTTACGATATTCGCAAAATCAACTTCTTTGCCCGTATTTTCATTGACACGTTTAAACTTGATATTCGCATGATCTTTTGCGTCAAGCATATCCATATCCAAACTGCTTTCCTGCACCGCCGAAAACATTTTTATCGGAATATTAATTAATCCAAAACTTACCGAACCTGTCCAAATTGATCTCATGGCTTTTGTTTTAAAATTGAACATTAAATTTAGTTCAACAAAAAAACGTAAGCCTTACAAAATCAACAAATTGTTTTATATAATTGTTAAGGGTTAAGGGTTAAGGGTTAAGGGTTAAGGGTTAATACGAACCGCATATTCCCGTGGTTGAAACCACGGGTTATGTTTGAATAAATATACACATAGGGCAAAAAAAATATGGGTTATAAATTATAAGTTAGGCAACACTCCTAACTCATAACCCATAACCCATAACCCATAACTTTTAACCTTTTTAACTTAAAAAAAATTACCAGCCTCTTACTGCTCCGCCTTTAAATTCCTGCTCGGCTGCTTTTTCTACTTCTGGAGATTGAAAAGCTTGTAAAAACTGTTTTACTTTTTCTTCGTTTTTATTGTCTTCACGGCTTACTACCAAATTCACATAAGGTGAATCTTTATCTTCAACAAACAAAGCGTCACGAGAAGGAACCAATCCAGCTGCAGAAGCAAAAGTATTGTTGATGATTGCAATAGAAACATTTTGGTCATCTAAAGCTCTTGGCAACTGAGGCGCTTCCAATTCTAAAATTTTTAAGTTTTTAGGATTGCTTACAATGTCAGTTACTTTTGGCAATAAACCAACACCATCTTTCAACTTCAATAATCCGTTTTTCTGCAAAAGCAATAAAGAACGTCCGCCGTTTGTTGGATCATTCGGAATAATAATCGTGCTTTCGTTTTTCAATTCAGAAAGGCTTTTTATTTTTTTAGAATAACCAGCAATTGGGTATACAAATGTATTTCCGATAATAGCCAATTTATAGCCTCTTTGTTTCGATTGCTCATCTAAATATGGTTTGTGCTGAAAAGCATTTGCATCGATATCTCCTTGACTCAAAGCTTCGTTTGGAATTACATAATCGTTGAAAGAAACCAATTCCACTTCTAATCCGAATTTTTCTTTCGCTACTTTTTTAGCCGCTTCCGCCACTTTCAATTCTGGACCTGAAGCCACTCCCACTTTTATAAAATGAGGATCGTTATTTTTTTTGTTTCCGCAATTTGATAAAACAATCGCCAAAGCCAAAACTCCAGCAGTTTTCAAAATATTAAGTTTAATTTTCATCTTCTATTATTTTTTAATTTTTAATTCTAAATTTTTAATTGATTATCGGTGATCAAATCGTTTTGATAATCGATCTCCCGCAAACTGAATCACAAATACCAAAATCACCAATAAAGCCAAAACTGAGTTCATTGTTACGGCATCATAACCAATATATCCGTATTGATAACCGACTTGTCCAAGTCCGCCTGCCCCAACAGCTCCACCCATTGCAGAATATCCGACAAGCGTGATTAACGTAATTGAAGCTGCATTGATTAAAGAAGGGAGAGCTTCTGGCAATAATACTTTGTACACAATTTGCAAAGGAGTTGCTCCTAATGCTCTTGCTGCTTCGATTAATCCAGACGGAAGGCTCAACAAACTGTTTTCTACCAATCGGGCAATAAATGGCGCTGCACCAATACTTAACGGAACCAAAGCTGCACTAACGCCAATTGAAGTTCCAACAATAGCACGTGTAAACGGAATCATCCAAACGATTAAAATAATAAACGGAATAGAACGAAAAACGTTCACTACAACCGATAATGTTCTATTTAAAACAGGCTGTTCCAAAATTTGATTTTTACGGGTTAAGAACAGTAAAATTCCTGTTGGCAATCCTAATAAAAAACCGAAAAAGCCCGATACAAAAGTCATAACAATGGTTTCCCACGTTCCTTTTAACAATAAATCTATAAGAGAATCAGACATAACCTAAAATTTCTGTTTTAATGTGTTTTGAATTAAAATATTGAATCGCTGCATCATAATTTTCGCGTTTTCCTGAAAGTTCAATCAGCATCACGCCAAAATTCACCTCGCCCGCCTGATCCATTTGTGCGCTTACAATTTTGAAATCGGTATCAAAAAGTCTTGAGACTTCCGAGATAACAGGCTCGTTAACTGATTTTCCTGTCATTTCCAGCTTCAATAACGGATTCAAATTCCCGTTGTCTTCTTTTTGCAATTTCTCCTGATAAACAGATGGAATTTCAATATGAAGCGAAGAAGAAATAAACTCTTTTGTCAATTCATGTTTCGGATCAGCAAAGATTTCGCCCACACTTCCCTGCTCAATTAATTTTCCGTGACTGATAACCGCAACTTCATCACAAATCGATTTTACCACTTCCATTTGGTGTGTGATCAATAAAACGGTAATGTTTAAGCGTTTGTTAATGTCTTTCAGTAAATTTAAAATCGATCTTGTTGTTGCAGGATCTAGCGCGCTTGTAGCTTCGTCAGACAAAAGCACTTTTGGGTTATTGGCTAAAGTTCTTGCAATCGCCACTCTTTGTTTTTGTCCTCCCGAAAGACTTGCTGGATAATCGTTGGCTTTTTCTGCAAGCCCAACCAATTGCAATAATTCTAAAACACGCGTTTTGATTTCGCTTTTTGAAGTTCCAGTCAATTCTAACGGAAAAGCCACATTATCAAAAACTGTTCTCGAAGAAAGAAGATTGAAGTGCTGAAAAATCATTCCAATTTGTCTTCTCTCAATCGCTAATTCAGCGTTTGATAATTGCATTAAAGATTTGCCATCAACGATAATTTCACCAGAAGTAGGTCTTTCCAACAAGTTCACACAACGAATCAAAGTACTTTTTCCTGCTCCGGAAGTTCCAATTACACCAAAAATTTTTCCTTCAGGAACCCTTAAAGAGACATCAGACAAAGCAGCGACAATTCTGTCTTTCTGATGAAAAGTTTTGGTTACATTTTTTAATTCAATCATTCTTTACAGTTTAAAAACAAAAAAGCCTTCCATTAATCAGTTGAAAGGCTTTCTTGAAATAAATTTTATCATTTTATATATTAAGCCAGATCAATAAATACCATTACAGCAACACAGCACATCATGCTGCAACGATAATAATTATTCATTTTCTGGTTATCTTTCTTCATAGCGGGTGCAAATTTAAATAGTTATTTTCAATTTATAGCTATAAATCCTTAAAACTTTTATTAACCTATCAATCTAATAGGCTATTTAGAAATCAAACAAAAAAATCCAAATTCCAATTTAGTTTAGAATTTGGATTTTTAATTATTGAATTTAAAAAACTAGTTGTTCTGTTCTGCGATTGTCGATTTATTCAGTTTTACAATTCTAATTTTCTTATTTGTATTATCAGATAAGAAAATACGATCATCAAGCTGTGCAGTCGCTAAAATAGTTCCGAATTTATTCTGACCAAAAATATCTGATGCATTTAAAACCGCTTTGTAATTCTTTCTGATAAATTCTTCTTTTGGATACAGTCTTAAATATGATGTGTTTCCTTCACTTTCTGAAGTCACAGCCCAATCTTTACTGAAAGAAACTGCAATTGGTTTTATGTCCACAAACTGCACTTTTTCTGGCTCAATTGGAGTTGTCAATGAGTTTTTAGCGTTTGCTTTAATGTTGGCAATACTATAGAACAAATAACTTTTTGCATCCCTTCCTGCTACCACAAGGTTTCCGCCATAAACATCCATAGAATATACTTCTGTGTAGCCGTTTAAAGTATTTAATTTAGCAATAGGCTCTAAATTCCAGTTGCTAGTCTCGGTAATCTGAGAAGTTTCAAATACTTTGATGCTTTTTTCTTTTTCTTTAACGAATATCAATCCGTCTTTTACCACAACGCCAAAAACGTGTACAAAAGTCTGCCACCATTGTCCATTTCCAACCGTACTTATTCCTGCATTGGTAGTTTCATCAAAAACAAATAATCTAGATTCTGTACTTCCAACATAGATGCGTCCATTGTCAACAGCAACAGAAGTCAGGCTTGTAAGCGGAATCGTAGTTGTACCTTTTGTATATTCTTTAATTGTTTTGATATGCTGTAATGTCAAAGCATTAAAAATTTCTAAAACATTTCCGTTAATAACGTACAATTTTTCGTTTGAAACTGCTATTCCTTTTGGGTCAAATGCTTCTGTGCTTCCTGGAATGTTTTCCGCTGTAATCGAAGCTTCATCTGTTGGATAATAGTAGCTATAATCTTTGGTTTCATTGTCATCTTTACTGCAATTGGTAAAAAAGCAAAGAGCAAATATCAGGGGCAAAATATGTTTCATTGTTGTTTTATACTTTAATTCCATTTTCCTTCGCCTTTATATTTGACTAAAAATGGATTTTTCGGATTAATTTTAAACACTGGTTTTTTATAATTTCCGCTTACGTAATTTGTCTTCGCATACGTCTTCAAAACGTCTGGATCTGTAAAAGGAAGATCATTCAGATGAATTAAATACTTATAAAAATCTGTCAGCATTTCCTGCTGGCCACCGCCTTCTCCGCTATTTGCTAAATTACTGCTGTGGCTAAAACCAATATGATGTGAGTATTCATGCGACCAAACCGACATTTCTCCAACCCAATGTCCTGTTACGTAGCCAGATTCCCATTGCGACGCTAGATTTCCTCCGCCCCAAGCAGAATCTCCTCCAACCATTGCCATCCAAACGGTTCTTTTATCTAAATAATTCCAGTATATTTTTTCAATTTCCTCTTTAGAATAATAATCGTAAACACCGTCTTTATCTTCTGCATTTCCGTGCCAGTTTAAAGCACCGTTTACGCCTGTTCCTGCTGCTGCAGCCTGTTCCTGTTTGTATTTATCAAAATTGGTGAATGTGCTGTAATACAATGGATGGCTCAACGCATAAGAATAGTTGATAATCATTGTAATCGCTTCTTTTGCCAAAGCAGGATTCATTGGAAGATATTTACCCAATTCATTAAGGTGGTAACCATCATGAAACTGAACTAAATGATTTGATTTTATTTTTTTGAATTTTTGAAATAAAGGATCATCCGATTCAACTGAGAACTGAATAGCTCCAGAAGAAAATCCTTCAATTTTATCTATCGTTACTGTACTTCCTGTTTCTAACAGATAATCATTTTTCTGTTCCGTCAAAGGAATTTTATGAAATGAACGATGAAAAGCTGGGATTTTAGAAAAAGTGTAAAGCACAAATTTTTTATCGTAGTTTGGCAGTTTTGCATAGATTTTCACATTTGTAAGTCCGACTGGAGAATACAAAGAAATCTGTACAGAATCTTTTCCTTTTTGAATAACTTGAAGCGGTTCGTTTACTCGAAACCAGCGATCTGCTTTATTGTACATAATTGAAGGATCTTCATTATCTTCAAACATGGTCATTGGTTTATTCTCTGCAGGCAAAGTTGTGGCATCGATACTTTGCAGATAATTTGGCTTGTACGAATCTCCATCGTCACTACAGCCAAAAATGATACTTGCCAATAGGGCAAATACAAAAAAGTGAGTGTTTTTTCTCATCAGTAAGTAAAGTAGGTTTGGGGTTAAAAATATGGTGCAAAACTATAAATATGATTCTTAAATACAAGCTAATTGAAAGAAAAGTATGATTTTAAAATATACTAAAAATAGTTTTTTGTAATAAATAAAAACATTTAATGATTAGTATTCTAAATGATTATATACGTCAATCATAGTCAATTAATTTTATTTTTTTTTGCAAAAAGATTGATATATAATCCTACTAAAACAAAAATAATCCCTAAAAATGTATACAAAGTTAATGGCTCAGCGACAGCAAAAAAGGCAATTAAGAATCCAAATATTGGGCATAGAAAAAGCCAGTATGAAGCTTTTATGGGATTAATTTTTAAAAGGTACAGCCAAAATTGAATAGCCCCAATAGAAACTGCAATTGCCAACCATGTTGTCGAAAACCAAAAATCTGCATTAAAAGTATTTTTATCTGATTTGTAAGTCAGTACCAAAGCAGGAAGCAGAAATACGGCGCCAATTATGGTCTGCCATCCGTTGATTGTTAAAATGTATAATCCGTTCCATTCTTGTCTAGAATAATAAATTGTTCCTAATGAATAGGCAATCATACTGACAATTAAAATAAGTATTCCGCTGGGAGTTGCAAAGCTGCTTTGTAATAAAGGATAGGCCGCTAAAAAAACACCTGTAAAACAAAGCACTAAACTGATTATACTTTTAAAATTGATTTTATGAGATAACCAAACTGCAGAAATCAAAACGATAAAAACCGGATTAGTCGCCACTGCTAAACTCCCTAAACCTGCGGATACTTTTTGCATGGCAATAACATACAGTCCTAAATAAAAAGTGATATTCAGCAGACCATAAATACTGATCTGAATCCACTCTTTTTTTTGAGGAAGCCGTTTTGCCATTATAAAATGTGAAACAACAAGCATAGTAACTCCAGCAATTAAAAATCTAAAAATAGAAATCACGAAAGGCTGTGCAGAATGCAATCCGATTTTTGTGGCTGTTGAAGCAGATGCCCACAAAAAGGCGAAAATTATTCCAGTAAAAATGATTTTCCATTCTTTTAATCGACTTAAAATTGGAAGCTTTTTTTCTTTAATCATTATAAAATAAATGAGTCTGTTTAAGAGAAATTAAGTGTTTTTATTTCGCTTAAATCAGCATTGAATTTGACAAAACTGGCAGGAAAACCCGATTTAATTTTTCCAACTCTATCTTGCATGCCAATAGCAGAAGCGACTCTTGTAGAAGCCATTTTTATTGCTTCATCAGCCGAAACATTCAGATGATTGTAAGCATTTTGCACTGCTTCTGCCATAGATATTGTAGCTCCCGCCAGATTGCCATCTTCATTTCTGTAAAAACCATTTTCTAAATGAGCATCAAAATTATCCCATTTAAAATTGGCTACTTTTCGCCCTAAAAAAGTAGCATCACTTATAAGAAAGAATTTGTCTTTTTTTAATTTGTACGCCACTCTTGCCGCGGCATAATCACAATGTGCGCCATCTAAAATAACAGGAGCGTAGACATTTTCGTTTTCAAAAACAGCTCCGACCAAACCTGGCTCGCGATGTCCAAACTGTGTCATGGCATTAAACAAATGTGTTACCAGATTGATTCCTTTTGCAAAATAAGGTTGCGCTTCTTTGTGCGAAATGGTTGAATGCCCGATTGAAATGGTAATACCGCTTTCAATCAATTTATTTAATTGTTCTTCTGTAAAACATTCTGGAGCGATTGTAATTACTTTGATGATATCTTTTCCTTTTTCGATAATTTCATCCAGTTCTTCATCGGTCGGTTTTCTAACCTGATCAATGCTGTGCGCGCCGCGTCTTAACGGATTTAAAAATGGTCCTTCCAAATGCATACCGATAACGCCATTATTGTGCTTTTTCATGTAAGCGCGAACCGCTTCAATTCCTTCTAAAATGGTTTCTCTTGAAGAAGATATCAAACAAGGTAAAACATGCGTTGTACCGTATTTCAGACTTGCATCATAAATATCCTGAATGGTTTCCTCGTTTGGAGTTTGACTGAAATAAAGTCTTTCTCCCCCATTGATCTGAATATCTATAAATCCTGCCGAAAGATGGTCTCCTCCCAAATCAATTTTTTCAACATCATTTGGAACTTCTTTTTGCACCGAAATAATTTTTCCGTTTTCTATAATCACAACTCCATTTTCAATTATTTCATCGCCTGTATGCACAACAGCATTTACAATAGCTTGTTTCATGTTTTAATTTATTTCTTTATAATTTTACTGCTAATTGAAGTCTTTGAATCATTTACATTTACTAGATAAATGCCCTGCGGCTGATCTGCTAATGAAAATGAAATTTCTTTTTCGTTCAAATTTACAGAGCTAGATCGGATTAATTTTCCAGATAAATCAAATAATTTAATGTTTGCAATTCCCTCTGCATTATTAAATTTAATTTTCACCAAATCAATAACTGGATTCGGACTTATTTCAATTCCAAAATTCTGATTTTCAATTACAGTTTCTCCTACTTTTTTCGCTGATAAATTTGATAGAGGCAAAAAAGTATCAGCTCCATTTGTCAGCCAGTTTAAACTGAAACGCACAAAATACATTTGATAAGTTGAACTTTCTCCATTTTCATAATAAATTCCGATTGTTCCGTCTGGCAAGATCGTTAAACTGGAATAAGCCGATGCTCCTGCAAAAATAGTTTTTGGTGAGCTCCAAGTTGTTCCTTCGTCGGTACTCATTTGTACGCTCACATTTTTACGGCTGCCAGAAAACGGAATCGAATGCAATAATCTGTTTTTATCATAACCGTCAAGCGTAGAAGTATAACGAATAAAATCGCCATCACAATTTGGATCTGTTATGCTCGTTTGATTATAAGCTGTTCCCCACGTTGCACCTTTATCTGTTGAAATATTAAAACGACGTGTTCCAAGATTTCTTATGCTCATCATGATATTGCCATTGTTCAACTCTACAACTTTGGCTTCATCACCATCTATTTCAGCTCTTCCTGTAGAAGTTGTCCAAGTAACACCATGATCGGCACTTGTAATCATATAATTGCTAATGCGTTCTGTTCCTGAAACATTTTCTCTAACAGCAATTGCCGCAACTAATTTTCCATCACGCAATTGGTGTGCTCTTCCTGAAGCCACAAATAACCCTTTCCAATTTGGGTTTGGTCCGTAAATCTGACTAGTAATATCGACTGGTGTTCCCCAAGTCACTCCGTTATCGGTACTGTGAATAACCAAAACTTTTGCCGGTGCTGCGTTTGTTGAAGCAAAAAAACCTTTTTCAGCCGAAACTAAACACAGTAATTCGCCAGTCGTTTTGTCTAAAACCAAAGCTGCATCTCCTGCTCCTGTTGCCGACCCAAAATTGGCAATTGTAATCGGGGAAGACCAAGTTTTTCCATTATCTGTACTTCTTCGCACAACAGGGTCTATTTTCGCCGCTAAATCGCCTGCTCCATTCCATCTTTTATCGGTTACCGTTACCAGCGAACCATCGGCAGCAGTGATAATTGCTGGAATGCGATAACTTGCTGAACCTGCATCGCCAGGAGTAAACAAAAGTGTATTGGCTAATAAAATCACTCTATTTCCTGCTATTGTATTGGATGTTGTATTGTAGGTAACTCCATTTGCAATTATTGATTCACAAGTTGCATCTAATAAATTTCCTTCTGTTGCGCTGGCTGAAACATCATAAGTAATCCAAAAATAATTATCTCCAGAAACTAATGCTTTTGAGCCATTCGCAGTAAGATTTCCGGTTGACGGAGAAACTGTTGCAAACAAAGTCGCCGTTGTCGGATTGAAAATCGATGTACTGCCACTCGAATAAATTTTAATATTCGTAACATCTGAAATATTCGTAGTTCCTGTCATCGTAAACTTTAAAGCACTCACAGTCAATGGAGTTAAATTGCCCGAAACAGAAGCTTTTACCGCTATAATTCGCTGATCTGTATCACTTAAACCTGTTGGCAATTCGCTTTGTACTAATGAAATCGAATTAATCTGCATTTCGTTTGTCTGTGCAATTACTGATGCTCCATTCATTAAAGTACCAGGATGATTATTTCCTGTAATGTCTGGTACTGTTGTACCGCTTATATTTTCAAAATCCCAAGCTGCAATTAAACCACTTTCTGTTCCTACAATTACGGCTGTTTTGTCTGTTACAACTTCGGCTGCTGTCATGGCTTTACTCCAAAAACGAATATCGTCGATTTGCGCATTCATGTATGAGGCAAAATTGCTTAAAGTTCCAAAAAATAAATCTCCAGTATTGGAAACCGTATTGGTTCCTCCAATATTTGTGGATGTTTTAGTTTGCTGTAAAACTCCGTCGACATAAATTTTACAGCTTGTTGTAGCAACATCTACCACCATTGCTAAATGATGCCATACATTATTGGCGATGTTTGAAGTTCCGTAAGGAGGTCCTGCCGCTCCTGCGCTTGTTGTTAAATTCACTCCAAACTGTCCTCCTCCTGCCGAAGTATTATTGATAAATTCATATCCAATTCCTGATCCATTTGGACGTTTGCTTAAAATACGTTTTCCAAAATCTGTTGTTTTGATTTTGCAGGTTATAGTTAAATTTTGTCCTGCTGCTAAATTAAAATCGTTATGATTCGCAACTAGCATATAATCATTTATTCCATCTAAATTTAAAACCATCGGAAAAGCATTTGAAAATGTAAATGTTCCAACCAGAGTTCCCGTATGGTTATTTCCCGAAACATCTGGAACTGAAGTTCCCGTTATGTTTTCAAAATTCCATGCTGCTAAAAGGTCTGTAGTTGGCGCATTCACAACTGCTGTCATATCTGCCTGTAATTCTGCTGCGGTCATGGCTTTATTCCAAATTCGGACATTATCGATTTGTCCTGCCCATTTGAAACTGTTTGAAGCGTCTGAAGTTGCTCCGATTACAAAGTTTACAGCATTAGAAAAATCAGAAATTACAGAAGTAAATGCTTTTCCTGTATTGGCCAAAACACCATCTAGATAACCATAAATCGTTCGGTTACTCGAAGCATCAATAACCAAAGCAACATGATGCCAGGTTCCGTCAGCAATCGAATTAGCAGAATATCCTGCAGTACTAATATTTGCTGGAGTTCCTGTTCCGCTTGCATTCATGGCAAATTTTCCGGCATTGGTTCCGTTTCCTGTCCAAAATTCATAACCGTTTCCAGATGTTCCGTTTCTTTTGGCAAAGATTCTTGGAGTTCCAGTATTGGTTGTGGTTTTAATCCAACAGGTAATGGTTTTATTCTGACCGGAGCCAAAATCTAAATCAGGATGATCCGCTACTGTCATATAAGCCGAAGTTCCATCAAGGTTTAAAACCTTACCGCTTTGTGCTTTTGCATTTATACTGCATAAACACATCAAACACAAACAAAAATAGAGTAATACATTTTTCATAGTTTTTAATATTTGGTTATAAATTGGTTAATAAGCAAAAAATAGGATCTAAAAACTTGATGGATCGGCGGATAATCAGGAGAAACGGATTTTAATTGTTTTCTAGATATTCCTGTAATATTTGAGTACAATACCACTCTTGTCTTGGCAAATGAAACGGCCCTTTATAAAGATTCCCTTTTGCCGTTTGTGCTACGCTGCCATCTCTGTGCAAATAGCCAAACCATTCGCCATTTTCTTTATCATGAAATTTACTGTAAGAGTAATCGTGAATCATTTTATGCCATTTCGCATATTTCTCATTTCCTGTCATGGTATAAGCCAATAAGGTTGCAATAATCACTTCATTATGTGGCCACCAGAACTTCATATCCTGCCAATATTCCTGAACAGGATTTCCGTAAACATCAAGGAAATATAGAATTCCTCCGTGTTCTTTGTCCCAGCCACGTTCCCACATATAATCGAGCATTTTACAGCCTAATTCAATTAAATGCGGATCGTTGTTTCTGTATTTTGCTTCATGCAGAATAAACCACGCGCCTTCTATAGCATGTCCCGGATTTAATGTTCTTCCGTCAATATGATCAATTATAGAACCATCTGGAGCGACTTGTTCCATCACACATTTTATATCGTGTTTTACGAAATCATTTTCTATTTCGGCTATCCATTTCATAATCCATTCATCACAACGAGGGTCACCAATATTTTCTCTTAATTGTTGTGCAGTATTGATCATAATCATTGGCGAACCAATTCCTTTTGAAGGTCTTACATTGGTATATTTTGGCTCTAACAAACCTGGAGTTGTGGTATATTTGATACATTCTCCAAAAAGATGACGTGCTTGTTCTGCGGTTGCTTCATCTCCGCTCGCTTTTGCGTAAGCACTCAAAGCAATTACTGCAAAAGTTTCAGAAAAATAATAACGGCGTTTACGTATCGGACTTCCATCTTGTGTGACATGAAAAAACATACGTCCATCTGTATCAAAACAATGTTCGTTTATAAAATCGATTCCAGATTTTGCACCATCAAGCCATTCTTGTTTGGGCTCTATTGTATTGTAAAGTGTAGATAGTAGCCAAGAAGTACGCCCTTGAAACCAAACTGACTTATCAGTATCTATTAAGTCTCCAGTTTGGTTCCGCATCAGTAAGTAACCACCATGCTCAGTATCTATGGAACGCGGAAACCAAAATGGAACTGTATTATTTAATAATTGGTTCTGATAAAACTCTTTTAATTCTATTAAATCAGTTTTTGAATAGCTCATTTTATATATGTTTTTACACCTGAAATTCAATTCAGGCTTTGTTATGTTGATAGGTGAAATCGCTTTAGATGTAAATTCAGTTCATCTAAAGAAAAAATATAGTGTGAGATGCTTTCTAGTTTTGGTGCACAGAATCCAATTCTAGCCTAAAAGTAGAACATGGAAGATTGGCTTCGTTTACTAGATTTGCTGTCGTGAAAGGTTTGTAGGCGTATAAAATTTCTTTTATTTTCTGGTCGTTCGGAATGCTAATCTCCACATGATCTTTTACAATTGCAGCTTTACTTTCAATCCGAATTCCTTTATCAGTTACTAATTCAAATCCGATTACCTCTTTTTTATCTGCTGTAAATAATTGTTTGGCATTTGAAAAAGAAACTAGAACAACATCTCCTTTTTGAGTGGCTTTTATTGGTATTGGCCCTTCGGCAGTTATCTTTTTTCCGTACGTATATTTTAAAGCCAGCAATGCCAAGCGATCTCCGATGGGTTCTTTTTTTATCGGATGGACATTAGTTTCGTCGCCAAAATCCATACTGACTGCCATCGCACTATTTGGAATCTTTTTCTGAATTCTATTTTGTGCATCTCTAAACAATGCCCAAGACGGGCGGTTTATGCTTGAAAGCTGCACAAAATAAAACGGTAATGAAATTCCCCACGCTTTCCGCCAGCTTTTAACCAATTCTGGTAATGAATGTTCGTATAATTCGATATTATGTGCGTTACTTTCGCCTTGATACCATAAAATTCCTTTAATTGAAAAATCGGTAAATTGAGAAACTCCTGCTTCGTAATTGTAACAAGGTCCATAAGGATGTCGCTGTTTTGGGTTTACAGCATTTTTTAAATTTTCGTCTGCACGAGATCGAACCCAAGGCATTAGAAAATCAGATTTTCTCCAGTTAGTCATTACGTCTACAACTTTATCGTCGTGTTCTAAAGTATATCGATCGATCCAAGATTCAATTGGAGAACCGCCAACTGCAACTTGAATTAAACCAATTGGCACATTTTCTTCCTGAATAATATTTTCTCCAAAATAATACGCCACTGCCGAAAAATCTTTGGCACTTATCGAATCACAGATTTTCCAGTTTCCTGAAAAGTATTTTAATTGATTTGTTTTCTCTAAAGTGAGAGAATCCCAAGCTTTTTCATCGGTTTCCTGAATGACTTCAAAATTGAATAATCGAAGTTTTGTATTTGAGGCAGCTTTTTTTAATTCGGAAATTCCGTTTTCTGCTTTTTTTAATGGAAATGCCATATTCGATTGTCCCGAACAAAACCACACATCTCCAATTAAAATGTTCTTTAAAACAATATTTTTACTCGAAGTTGAAATCGAAATCTGCTGTATTTCTCCCGATTTCATGGCAGGAAAAACAGCTTTCCATTTTCCGTATTCATTTGCAGAAACTGTTGTTTTTTGATTATCAAAACTCACTTCCACTTTTTCTCCTCCATTTGCTTTTCCATAAATGACAATTGGTTGATTTCGTTGCAAAACCATATTATTAGTAAAAACAGCAGGCAATTTCAATCCTCCAAAATCTTGCGCAACATTCTCGTAAACCGTTTGTGCTAAAATCTTTGCTCCTTCTTTTGTTGGATGTAAAGCATCTGGGAAAAGGTCTGGACGATGGTATAATTTTTCGTGAAGATCAATCAAATGAACTTTATTTGCTTTTGCAATGTCGCTAATATGCTCCTGAATCTGCCAGAACCAATCTCTAGTTCCCGATTTAAAACGAGGATGTTCATTGAAAATCGGAGTCATTCTACAAATGTAAATTTTCACCTTCGGGTTCTCTTTTCTTAATGAATCAATCAACCAAAAATAATCGGCATTAAAATCGTCTTCGTAATTCGGCCAATTTCTCGGATCGGTATCATTTAGTCCCAAATGGATAATCGCAATATCCGGCTGATACGCAATGGCATCAGAGCATTCTTTAGTTTTATAATAAGGTTTGCTTCCTTTTTTTAAAAGAGTTGCACCGCTGTAACCAAAATTTTTTACTTCATATTGACTTCCCATCAAAATCTGCAATTGCGAAGGATACGATTCTGATTTCGGATTGGCTAAAAGATAGCCAGCCGTAACAGAATCTCCGATACAAGCTACTTTTATAGCAGCCTGCTGCGCATTCATCCCAAAATTAAATAGGAAAATGAATGCTGTTATAAGCAGTAGTAAATTTCGTTTTTGTGTTCTCATTCTTCTTTACATCGTACTAAAATTGAGGTGTTATGAGCCGAGCGAAACGGCATAGCTCCGCCCGGGCTTATAAAACCAAAAAAGCAACTAACAATTTAATTTTAAAAAAAGGCTACTTTGACTTAAGCTCCTTCGAAATCATTTACTTTTGGACGCAAAAAGCTAATTTGCGTGATAAGGGCAATCAGGACGATACCGGCCATCAAAGAAAAACCATAACCCAAGTTGCCAGCATCGGCTGATTTCCCTAACAAGGAGGTGACCAATGCGCCACAGCCAACCCCCGTCATATTTAAAATACCATAGGCCGTCGCTCGATATTTTGAAGAAACAAATTGACAGATTATGGGCATATTATTTGCATCAAACATTCCGTATCCTATACCAAAACACAGAACTGCGCCAACCACGTGAAACAAGGAATGCCCAAATCCGATCAATAATAGCGCGGGAATGGTCAAGCTTAAACCAATCGCGCTGGTATAAATTCTTCCTTTTATATTTTTCTGCACCCATTTGTCAGATAAAATTCCGCCAAATACAACTCCCAATAAAGAAGAAAATGAAATTGTAATGGTTGCCAAAGGTCCAGCCTGATCCATAGAAATTCCTAAATTATCCGAGAACAGCGTTGGAAGCCAGTTTTTAGTTGCCCATCCCGGTAAACTTATAATGGCAAAATAGAACAGAATTACCCAAAAAGAAATATTGGTAAATAGTATCGCCAGACCTTTTAGTAAAGGAGCTTTTGCATGGGTTTTGTTAAATTCAGGATCAAAAACCTTTGTCTTTTTCTCGTACAAAAAGAAAACCAAAATAACCGAATAAATTACTCCAATAATTCCGAAATGATGAAAAGTCGAATGCCAAGAATAGCGTGCTGCAATTGTGGCTCCAAAACCGCCTAAAGCCGAACCTACATAAAGTCCCGTCATGTGAATACCAATGGCAAGCGATCTTGTTTTCTGCTGATGATAATCGGCAATTAAAGACAATCCTGCTGGAATGTATAAAGCTTCGCTCACGCCCATAATGGCTCTTAACCAATAAATCTCATCGTAAGTTTTAGCATATCCCATTGCATACGTTACGGCAGACCAAACGAATAAACTCCCGATAATCAGCCATTTTCTATTTAATTTATCAGCGATAATTCCAGACACTGGGCTCATCAAAGCATAAATCCAAAGGAAAACAGCCATCAAACGTCCAAAATTTTCACCGGAAACTAGTTCCGGAATATCATTTTCCATTGATGGTCTCATGGTTGCGAGCATCTGCCTGTCCATGTAGTTTAATAAAGCTACAATCCAAAGTAACGCGACTACGAGCCAAGGATAATATTTAGAGTTTTTCATTTTGGTTTTGGTTGATTTTTGGTTTTTTATTAGCAATCTTTAATTAAACCTGACAGGTTTTAAAAACCTATCAGGTTTCTAAGCAACTTAACTTAATTAACTTAGATTTTTATTTTTATTCTACAGTTCCAATCATAATATCTGGTGTGCGAATACCAGGTTTTATTTCTCCATTTGATAAAACAATTTTATCGTTCCAAAGCACTGCTGTTGTTGTAACATGAGCCAAAAATGGCAGTTCACCAATTTTTGACCATTTATTTTTTAAAGTATCGTACAATAAAATAGCATTGTAAAATCCTTGATGTGTTGTATTTAAGATATTTTTTTCGGCAATTAATTTTGCCTTTTCTTCTTCTGAAGCTGTCTTTGAAATTTGAGATAAATAGGTTTCTATTTTATGAAATGTTTCTCCGTTATCTCCTCCCGTAATAATGATACTGTGTTTCCCAAAAGCGACTCCTGCTCCTGCTGAAAAATTGGTTGTTTTGTTTCCATCTGTTATAACTGCTTTAGTTTCCCAAATTTGTTTTTTCAGGTTGAAAGCTAATGTTGTGTTGTGCAAATCGCTTATTCCAGAAGCTGTTTTGGTTCTTCCTCCAATTACATAAATGACTTCATTCTGAACCACTGCTACCGAATTTGCTAATGCAAAAGGCAATTTTGGTTCTGATTTCCATTCTAATTTTGTTTTATTTAAATCTATACTAAAAACCAAATCAGAACTTTTTGTCGCTTCGTCACCGCCAATTGCATATACTACATTGCTTATATTTACAAGAGCTGTATTGGTTATTTTGATTGGAAAATCGGGTAATGCTTTTATTTCGATTTCATTTTTACCAAAATTCCAATTTAAAATATGTGCTTTGTTTGATAAACCATTTTCATTTTCGCCGCCTACATAAACAATTCCTAAACTGGTTGAAACATTTCCGCAATACGCAATTGGTTCTGGTAATTCTGCTATTGATTTTTTATTCCAATGAAAGGTTTTATCGCTTTTTTCTAAAACATGAATTTCTTTTGAATAATGTTTCTTCCCTCCTTCCCAAGGCATTTTATCTTGAAAATTGGCTCCTCCGGCAACAATCAGAACATCATTATTTATACCATTGATTGGTCCTGCAAAACCCAATGAAATACTACCATCAGCATTTTGAAGCTGTGCTGCTTTTTGCCATTCTATTTTTGAAATATTTTTTTGTTGCGAAAGACCAACTGTTGCTGACATAATTGAAATAGTAAGGATTGAGAAAGAAAAAAATCGATTCATAGTTGTTTGTTTTAGCCGAAAACGAAACGTATTATTTTGATTTAAAGCCGTCGAAATTTAAACCTTCAACATCTTTTTTGAACAATTCAAATTGTGCTGCACTCATGTTTTTGACTGGCAATCTGAATTCGCCTAAATTATGTCCAACCAATTTCATGTAGGCTTTTCCAACTGAAATTCCGCCATACTTTCCTAAGAAACGAATCATATCAATTGACTTCTGCTGTAATTTTCTAGCTTTCGCTAAATCATTATTATTAAAAGCATCAATTAGATCGTAGTACAATGGAGCAGCATAATTAAAAGTACTTCCAACAGCGCCTTTTGCCCCTAAAACCAATGCTGATAGCATATTTTCGTCACGTCCCCAAAGCATATCAAATTTTCCATCAGCATAACTCATACAGCTTTGGAAATCCATAAAATCTTCATGCGTATATTTCACTCCAGCAAAATTTGGCAATTTTCCGTTTAAAGCTCTCACTAAGTCAAACATCGGAATATTAACTCCTGTTAAAACAGGAATATGATAATAGTACAATGGCATGTTTGGAACGCTTTCTCCCACTTTGATACAGATTTCTGCAAGTGTATCTACATTGCCAGGTTTAAAGTAAAACGGAGCTGTGATTGAAACTGCATATAAACCTATTTCATACGAATACTTTGCCAGTTCGATACAATCTGTTAGGCAAGTTCCACCCAAGAAAACCATTACTTTAAAGTCAGCATCATGATTGGAGCAGTCTGCCCATGCTTTTGCAACCGTTTTTTTCTCTTCTAATGACATAGAAACCCCTTCGCCAGTAGAACCAATTATAAATGCACCTGCTACGCCATTTCTTTTTAGAAAAGTATAGTAAGCTGGAATCAGGCTCACATCCAATTTTCCACTCTCATCAAATGGAGTAAATGGAGCAGAAATAAGACCTTGTAAATGTTCGATTTTCATGACTTTTGTTTTTAATTTTAGTTTTGTCAGACTGGAAATTTTCACATTTCCAGCCTGATTTTAAACTTTAGTTTTATTTATTTTTTGTTCTTTTTAATTCGTATATCCAGGATTCTGAATGATTTTAGGATTGAAATTGATTGTGTTTTGAGAGATTGGAAACAACACTGGTTTTCCTGCCATTGATGGAACTATACTTGTTTTATTAAAACGAACAATATCCCACCATGATTTTCCTTCAAAGGCCATTTCTTTTAAACGCTCTCTTAAAATTACGTCGTCATTTGCTGCCGGAGTATCATTTGTAAATGAAACCGATGCGTCAGCTCTTTTCATTACCAAATTCATTTCTGTGGTTGGATCCTGACCTAAAGCGTTTTTAATCTCTGCTTTCATTAATAAAATATCTGCCCAACGGTAAATAATGATATCACTCACAAATCTTCTGATTGTTCCGTCTACAGTTCCGTTGTATTTTACCAAACCTGTAACTACTGGAGTTGTACCGTTATATAAAGTTAAATACGTTGCGTCTTTTCTTGTATCTGTAGCTGCAAAATTGAATCTTGTAATGTCTGGCTGTACTCTCGAAATACCAGCATTTCCTGAACCTGTTCCTAATGTACCGAAAACTGCTGTTGCTTGTGCTGATGTTAATGGTGCAAAATCACTCGGCCCAACAAACATAAACTGATTCCAGTTATCTAATAACGATGACGTTAAATCGGCTAATGAATAACGAACTGCAAAAAGCACTTCAGCATTCCCTTTTTTATCAAAAGCAAAAACATCTTTGAAACTTGGCATTAAAGTCGGTGTTCCCGGAATTGCATTTATTGCTGCCAAAGCATTATTTAAGTCTGCTGTTCCTCCGTTTAATTGTTTTGCTGTCCATAAATTCACTTCTGCTTTTAAAGCATAAACAGATGGAAGAGCCAATTGCGTTTTGTTATTGTTTGCATCGGGAAAATTGGCAATGGCCTGATCAATATCTGATTTTATAAATGTAAATGTTTCTTCGATCGTATTTCGCGGAATTATATATTGCGACTGATTGGTATTTTCTGTTGGTTCTGTTACAATTGGCACACCTCCCCACGAGCGTGCCATAATGAAGTAACATAACGCTCGCATCGTGTACGCTTGAGCAATATATCTTTTCTGTTCTTTTACTGTTGATGGACTAAATGTAATTTGCGGTACATATTTTAGAACCAAATTTGCCGAATGAATTACAGTATATAAACCAGCCCAATCTACATCTATATTTTGTGGCGTAAGGTTATTGTTGTAATAATTTGCCAATGTTAAAGGAGACTGAACTCCTCCTGTGATTTCGGCACTTCTTGCTCCACCTAGCAAATAATAATTTTGCTGTGTCTGGATTCTAAAGTTAACATACATTCCGTTTACCCCTGCTTTGGCATCATCTTCTGTTTTCCAGAAACTATCGGCCGTAATAACACTATCAGATGTTAATTCTAAATCATCCTGACAAGAATTAAAAAGAGCGAGACTTGAAAAAAGTATTGTGTATAAAAGAAATTTCTTTTTCATGATTTTTTAATTAAAAATTTACAAACTGATATTTAAACCAAGAATAATGTTTCTAGGCACTGGGTAAGTTCCTGTAGAACCAGCTGCGTTTAATCCTAAACTAGATCCTCCGTCAATACCTTGTACCTCTGGACTTAATCCTTTGTATTTTGTAAAGTAGTATAAATTACTTCCTGTAACATACAGACGAAGTGATGTTAAACTTGCTTTTTCGATAAGTGTTTTTGGGAAACTATAACTGAACGTAATTTCTCTTATGCATAAATAATCTCCGCTTTCATAGTAACGACTGTTACCTTGGAACATGTTGGTGTTGTAAGCCGCTCCACTTGCTTCAGATCTGAATAAGTTGTTCTGGTTTGTCTGATCTGCCCAACGGTAGCGAGGAACATCTGTGATATCTCCTTCTTTTTGCCATGCTTGTGCGCTTTCCGCCAATAATCCGTAGTTACCCTGAAACTGTCCTAAGAAACGCGCTCTTGCTTCGTTGTAAATTGTTGCTCCTAACGAGTAATCTGTTCTAACAGTTAATGAGAAACCTTTGTATGAAGTATCAAAGTTGAAACCTCCTACGAATGTTGGGAACATGTTCCCCATATATTGTCTGTCTCGGCTATCAATGATTCCGTTATTATCTGTGTCTTCAAAAACTGCATCTCCTGCAAATTTTTTCCCTTCAGGATTACCACCGCTTGCAGCAGTTTTAGTTACGTATGTATCATGAACTTTTGCATTGTATGCATCTGCTTCTGCTTGAGTCGAAAGAATGTAGAGCTGTTTGTGAGCGTAGAAATTTCCAATTTTTTGTCCTTCTTGCAAACCTCCTACATAAACATATTTCCCGCTTTTTGTATCCCAGATTTCTGTTCCACCGATTCTATTGTTTCCATTTCCATTAAATGGAAGTTTTTCGATTGTATTGGTATTGTGTGAAACGTTTGCTCCAACATTTACTTTCCAATCATTTTTATTGTAAACATTTGCCTGTACTTCCAGCTCAAAACCTTTACTTCTTAATCCTCCTAAATTGGTTAAAACCGTAGAGAAACCACTATTTGAAGGCAAAGTCAGATTCGTCAATAAATCTGATGTCAATTTGTTGTAGAAATCTCCAATGATTCTAATTTTATCTTCATTTAATCCGATATCAAAACCACCGTTTATCGTTTCAGATTGTTCCCATTTCAATCCTGGGTTTGCAATCTGAGAGTTGATAATCGCCGATTGTCCATTATAACTATTTGGAAGTCCGTTTGTAGTTCCTGCATATAATCCTCCAGCTTGGAAATCACCTAAAGTCCCTAAGTTTCCGTTTACGCCATAACTTCCACGAAGTTTAAGAGAAGAAAAGAATTTTGGCATTGCATTGGCCCAGAACTTCTCTTCCTGCATATTCCATCCTGCCGAAATTCCAGGAAAAAAACCGTATCGATTATCTGGCCCTAAACTTGAAGAACCGTCATAACGGAAAGAAGCCGTTGCAAAATATCTATTTTTGTAGTCGTAATTAACACGCCCGAAAACACTATTTAAAACCAATTTGGTATTGTTGCTGTAAACCGAAACCGGAATTGGAGATGAATCTAAAGTCTGCGCTAAATCTGAAGGACTACCTTTTCCTGAGGCATTAAAATATTTAATCGTTCTATCGTATTTTGAAACTCCTAATTTGGCATCAAAATCACCAATATTATCCCAACCTTTTTTATAAGCAAAAACTCCTTCATATTGCACTTGATACGTTTGATTGCTTAATCTTGTTGCAGTTCTAGTATTATCAACCAAACCACTGCTTCCGCTTAAGAATGCCTGCTGAAAAGTATTGTCATTTTCATTTTCACTGTATAACGAAATGGCTGGTGTAAAAGTAAAATCTTTTGCAAGTCTTAATTCACCATCTACGCCCATCTGAAGCTTATCGTTTTCATTTTTCCCTTTAACTTTCCCCATCTGGTACAATGGATTTCCGTTAATGTTATTTTGTCCTGGAGCTAAAGTTCCGTCTTCTAAATATAATTTTGTAGTTGGTGAGTTTCCTAAATATCTATTGAAGACTACACTGTTAGCAACTACCTGATTGTTACTTGCTTTTGAAAATAAAACACGTCCGTTAATTGTAAAATTGTCTGCAACTTTTAAAGAAGCGTTTAATTTACTCGTAAACCTTTGGTATCCAGTAAATATCGTAATCCCGTCTCCTTTTAAATATCCTAAACTCAAATCGAATACGCCAGTATCGGTTCCTCCGCTAAAACCAAGTGTGTGACTTTGTGTAATAGCATCCTGAAACAAAATATCATTCCAATCGGTGCTTTTATACATAATCGTACTATTCGCATTTAAAGGATCTGCAATTTCCTGCCAACCCTTTGCCTGAAGCGTACTTATAGTTTCTGGTGATAAATTAGATTTTAATAAAGTAGCAAACGGAGTATTATTTTCTAGATTATTTCCTGTCCCTGCAGGCGTTGCACCAGTCAATTGTCCTAAACGCGCGATACCCGTTGTTGTAGAAAGTCCAGCAAGTTCTGCAGCATTGTATAATCCTTGTCGCTGCATTTTAATGTAATCGCCTCCATCCATAAAATTGTATTTTTTACCAATTCTACTGTTTTGAGTTGAAACATTATAAGTAACTTTTAATTTTCCTGACTTTCCAGTATTTGTAGTGACAATGATTACACCGTTTGAGGCACGTGCACCATAAATAGAAGTTGCTGCAGCATCTTTAAGTACCTGAAGAGAAGCAATATCCAAAGAGTTAATATCATCGATCTGACTTCTGATAACCCCATCAACAATATATAAAGGAGTTGCTCCCGATGGATTATCAATTGAAGTACCTCCACGAACAATTACATTTGAAGCTTTTCCTGGCTGTCCTGATGAAGTTTTAACCACCAAACCTGTAACGCTTCCTTGTAAAGACTGCGTAACGTTTGAGTAGGGTACATTTTCTAGTACTTTTTTATCTAATTTAGAAACTGCTGTACTTAAAGTTCTTCTGTTTTGAGCTCCATATCCTACTACGATTACCTCATTCATTTGCTGTCCTATTTCTTTTAAGACAATATTTAATGGACTTCCTGTAATAGCAACTTCCTGATCTTGTAATCCAATATATGTTACGATTAAAGTGGTAGCGTTATCAGGAACTTCAAAAGCAAAATTTCCGTCAAAATCGGTTTGTGTGCTTACGTTTGTTCCTTTAGCCACAATATTTACACCTGGAAGAGATTCTCCTTTTTCATTGGTCACCTTTCCAGTAACTTTCTTCTGAACTGGATTGTTCTTTTTTACATTTTTGTCCGTAAACACAACGCTTTTTTCTGTTTTAGCAGATGCTAATTGCATAGTAAAAGCTAAAAGTAACGTAGACGTAAGTTTAATAACTTTTACGTGTTTAGGAGTAAACCTAAAATTTTTAGGCTTACTTTTAGGCAATAATTTCATACTTTTGTAATGGTTTGGTTAATAAAACTTTGTTAAGGTCAATTTATTTATTCCTAAATCACCGTTCTTATGAAGAACAAGCCAGCAATGTTCACAGCATTGACTGGCTTTTTTTATGATCAAAAAACAATATTTTTATCCAAATGGTTAGTTTGGTTTTGAACATCAAATCTTAATTCTAAAGTTTTCTTTTTTTGACATCTAATAGTTAAACATTAGATGTAAACTTTCTTTAAACAATTTATTATTATTTTGTAAAGATATAAATTATTTTAAAATAATAATGTTAGTTATTAAATTATTTTAATAAGTATGACTTTATTTTTTAAATCAATTATTAATCAAAGGAAATAATAGCTTTTCTTTGATCACACAGCAAGCACCAATAACGCCCGCTCGGCGCCCTAATGCAGACTTCTTGAGTTTCATATCGCGGTTTACTAAACCAAGCGAATATTTTTTTAAAGCCGATTGTATTGGCAGAAGTGCATAATCGCCAAGTTGTGCGAAATCTCCTCCAATGACTAAAAGATCAGGATTGAATATGTTTAATAAGATAGACAAGTAACGTCCCATTTTTTCACTTTGCTGTGTCACAAGATCGACGCAAAGTGTATCTTCTAAATTTACAGCCCCAGAAATAATAGCATGATGCTGCAATACAGGAGAATTTTCATCCAAGACTACTTTAGATTGCTTACCATCTTTTATTGCCTCTTTAAATTGATTAATTAAAGACCAACCTGAGATTTCGGTTTCCAAACAGCCTAATTTTCCACATTGACACATGATTTCATTATTAAAAATCGTGCTATGCCCAAACTCTCCCGAATAACCTGATTTTCCGTAATAAAGTTTTCCATCTGTAATCATTCCAATTGCAACTCCCCAACTGTAATTGACAAAAATGATGTTTTGTTCGTCATCAACAACTCCTTCACAATATTCGCCAAAAGCCATGGCACGAGTATCATTTTCTAAGTGAACAGGAAGATTCAACTGTTCTGAAATGATTTCTGTTAAGGGTCTATTTTCGCTAAAAAAATAATTATAACTAAAACCTTCCATCGAGTTAATACGTCCAGAAAAGTTGATGCAGACCCCTACAATCATTCTCTTTTCAACAGAACTGTCTTCGATAAAGGAATTAATTAAATTACAAAATTTGAGAAGTGATTCTTGTGTATTTTCTAAAGCAAAAGAAGTTCCTAGTTCAATACTTACCAGTTCGTTCTTTATATTTTGAAGGCCAATAGACATACTGGTTAGACCAACTTCAACACCCAAGAAGTAGGCACAGGTCGGATTTATACTAAACAGTGAAGGCCTTCTCCCACCGCTATTGGTTATTTTTCCTAAATCAATCACATAACCTTCGGCCAATAACTCATTGACTGCTTTTGTAACTGTAGGAACACTGGATTGTAATTCTGTACTTAATTCTGCAATAGTAGAATTTCCGCCAGACAAAAGACGCTTTACAATGGATTGTCTAAGTAAATGCCATTTTTGTTCAGATAAACTTTTGTCTTTACTATTATCTAATAAATCTTTTAAACTCATTGCTTTCCTAGTTTGGTTCACAACAAATTTAAATTATTTTTTAAATCAACATAAAAATCAAGTCTTTAATATTAAATTATTTTAAATATTGTGCCTAGTTTTTAAAAATTAAGACCGGTAAAAAACCGAAAATAAAAAGGAAGAAAAACAAATAACATAAAAATACTAATCTGCACCACCGTCGACACTGTCAAATGTTTCACGCTCTTTTGGTTTTACACTATATTTTAATGAAACCATTGGTCCGTAGTAAACATCAAATTGTGTTCCGTTTGTGCGTAATTGCATTTGACCGATTACGCCCGCCAAGAAGTGAATGTTTGGCGTAATTCCAGCAGTATAATAAACCGATAATCTGAAAATATCAAAATGTTCTTCGGCATAATCTTTAGAGGCAAATTTCAGCATCAATTCCGTATAATAGCCAATATTTGGTGCCAGAAAAATTGGCTTTTCTTTGCTTTGTCTCAAATAATGATTGACTCCAAAACGTGCTCTTAATCTGGGAATCGTTTGATGATTGCCGTTTCTATCATCAAAAAATTTAGTTTCAAAACGCACTTGTTCGAAAAGAGATCCTTTGGGCATTTCCTGCGTATAAGTTCCCATAACAATTAGTCTATTTTCTAAAGTTTTATAATTTCCCGCTTCTTCTATTGCATATTTCTGATTGTGTGCATATCCCAACCAAAGTTTCATGTTTTTAAAACCTGAATAAATAAGCCAAGGTCTTATTACTTTACGCTGTGTATATTCAAAAGGATTTCCATTTGTGTATGCGCCTTGCGTAACGAGTTGCATATCTGCCTGACCGCTCAAATGCCATTTTTCTATTAAAGGAAACGCAACATCAACTTCGCTTATAGATGCCGGAATAAATCCCATTGTGTAAGGAGCGTCTTGGGCTTTTAAAACTTGAGAAAGGATGATGCAACATAATAAAAGGAAACTCTTTTTTAATAAACTCATAATTCATCAACATTAAATTACACGGCTTCGAAATAAGAAAGTCTATCAAATTTAAAGAAAGAAGTTTTTTACTTTAAAAAAAAGCGGTTTCATGTTATAATATGAAACCGCTTTTTATATATTTCTTCAAAACAAAAAAGCTTTAGAAAAATATCTAAAGCTTTTTTTAAATTTAAATTCTGAAAATTAATATGATGCAGATTGGTACAGCCTACATATTTTTTTTAAATTAATCTGGATTTGCCAATATTTTGTACAATTCGGCATTCGACAGATAAAACTGATTCTCTAAACTTATTTGCGAAAGCTTAGCGCTAACCAAATTGTTTTCTCTTGAATTGATTAAGAAAATCGAACTTTCCCCAAAAGAAAATAGTTTCTCTTCTGAATTCAGCATCGTCATATAATCTTTTACCAAATTGTCGATAACGACTTTTTGTTTCCTTAACGAAGCAATTTCAGTCTGCTGCGCTTTGATTTTATTTTTTAATTCTAATCGCTGCTGTCCGATATCAAACTGCATATCCTGAATTTTAAGTTTTGCCATTTTCAAGCTTCCGCGTTCTTTTCTTAAGAAAATCGGAAAACTGAAATCGATATTAAACTTATAATCATCAGCGTTGAAATTATTCCAGTAATTTGGTTCCGAAATGTAGTTATAACCCACATTTATTTTCGGAAGCAACGAATTGGCTTTCAGCTGGCGATTGACTTCTAGAATATTCATTTTAGTTTCTAAAGACTGAATTTTTGGGTGTGAATCTAATGATTCAACATCGACCATCATGGCATCTGTTTTTAAAGTCTCTTCTATGGTCTGAATTAAATTCTGCTCTGGTTTAACTAAATCTCCCAATTCAACAGGGACATTTTCTATCCATAAAAAATTGGCCAATTTCAGTTTTGCTTTTGCGAGTTTTAAATTTCCGCTTTCAACATTCAGCTCTCTGTTTCGTACAGTGATTTTAGCTTCAACACTGTCAATTGCAGGTGAATCTCCCGCTGCAATAAGTTTTTTAACACCTTCAAAGCGAGTGCTGGCAAAACCTAAGTAATTTTTATACAATTCAGCCTCGTTGTAGCTTTTTCTCCATTCAAAATAAGCTTCACTTGCCTGATACAATACCTCGATAGCCCTTAGTTTTCTCTGAGCATCACTTAGTTTCACGTTAAGTTTTCCTTCTCTAACATCGGCCATTCTTTGGTTAATGAACATTCCCTGCCCCAAAGCAACATTGATTCCTAACGAAGTTAAACCTGCTTCTGGGGTTTTGTTCTGCGGGTTGTAATATTGTCCCTCTGTATCGTCAAAACCGGCTTTAACTTCAATTCCGTACCAAGTCGGAATTTTGAAACTGCTGTTTAATAACGAATAATATTCTGTGCCTTTAAATTCTTTCTTATTATAATCTACTTCGATTTTTGGATCAAATCCACCTCGAGCCAGCATTAATTTTGCTTGAGCATTTGTCACTTCAAGATTGGCTTGTTTTACCAGCGGATGATATTTTTTCACATATCCCAAATACTCGATAAAAGTAAGTTCCTCTTGATTAAAATTCTGGCTCTGCAATGTAGAAAAACTCAATAGAAATAAGAAAGAAAACAATTTTACAAGATTTCTCATTTTACTTTTTCTCCTTTCCTTTTTCTTCTTTTTCTCCTGAATTATAATAGTTTGGCGGGAAACCATTTAAGTTTCGCCAAATCTCATACCAAACCGAAACGGTTTCTAACAACGCAATACTTTGTGCTCCAGCACCAATACTCAGTTCTTTTGGCCAATGGCGATCTTCTCCATCCGGCGAAACTAAAATTCTGTATTTCCCGTTCGGGCTAATGAAGTTTTCAATCGCTACAACTTTTCCGCCGTAGGTTCCGTAAGACAATCCTGGCCATCCTGAGAATACAATTCTCGGCCAACCGTCAAACCAAACACGCACTTTTGCACCTTTATGCACAAGCGGCAAATCGATTGGATCTACATACGTTTCTACCGCAATATCATATTTAGACGGCATGATACTTACAACAGGAGTTCCCTCTTTAATTGTTTCTCCAAGACCAGCCAATAAAGCACGGTTTACATAACCGCTCTGTGGCGCTGTAATATAATACAAACCATTTCTAAGCCTGTAATTGGTATATTGATTTTCTAGTTTGTTAACCTGAGCTTCTGTGTCGTATTGCGTGCTTAAAGCAGTAAACTTATCGCTTCTCGATTTTGAGATTTTTTCAGCATATTCAGCAGTGATTCTACTGATTTCTACTTTTGCATTTATCAATTCGTTTTTACTGCTCAACAGTTTATTTTCCTGTGTAATCACATACGCTTCGGCTTCTTGCAGTTTTAATCTTTTCTGTTCGACATCTGTCATTGGTTTTAAACCTTCTTTGTTCAAAGCAGTCGAACGATCAAATTGTGTTTTTGCAATTCGAAGCTGTGTTTTTACCGCAACCAAATCCATACTGTCGCTTTTTATTTTAAGCTGTGACTGACGAATTTTGTTTTGAGCCTGCTGCAGTTTCAATTGTCTTTCTGTGTTTAAAGACTGAGCCTGAACATCAAGAGAATTTACTTTATCGCCATAAGATTCTACAGCCATTTTTTTGGCATCTACCTGCTGTTTGGTATTGTCGACCAAATTCGGATCTAGATAATCTTCTTTAATCTCCGAAATATAAAGTATGGTATCTCCTTTTTTCACATAATCCCCTTCTTTTACAAACCATTTTTCGATTCTACCAGCAATGGCATTATGAACCGTTTGCGGTCTTTGATCAGGTTTTAAAGTCGTAACAGAACCTGTTCCCGAAATATTCTGTGTCCAAGGCAGAAAAAGACAAGCAACACAAAAAATCAAAAATCCGATTATGACTTTGTTTAAAATTTCGTAATGAGGTCTTCGGGCAACGCTTGTAATCGATTTGTACTGGCCCGGCGTTATAAGTACGTTGTTATCTTTAGATAGGTTGAGCATGATTAAAGCTTTATGTCGTTAATAATTTTTCCGTCATCAATCGTAATCATACGACTGCATTTGCTTTTCCAAACATCATTTTTAGAAGTTACAATAACCGTCCAGTCATTTTCATCAGAAAGTAAAAAATCAACAATTTTACTCGAAGTAATTTCGTCCATTTTATCGACTGGATCTTCTAAGAATAAGATATTTGGTTTACCCACAATACTTCTTGCCAAAAGAATCTTTTGAACATCAGAAGCAGAAAGTTCACGACCACCAGGATGGATTTGATTCTCCAGTCCGTTCTCGAAAGTTTTGATGTACGGTGTCAGTCCAACATTATCTAAAGCCCATTTTAAATCATCACTATTTAGTTTTTCATTTCCAAAAACAATATTCTCACGTATGGTTCCCGCAAAAAGTGTATCGCCTTGCAAAAGTGTTCCCGATTGTGCCCTATAAGTGTCTTCGTTAAGACGATTCATATAATTATCAGTCACATACATTGCACCACTTTCTGGTTCTAACACGCCTGAAAGAAGTCGCAGCAAGGTACTTTTTCCTGCTCCATTTGTTCCTGTAAGAATGATTTTCTCTCCCTGAGAAATTTTCAAATTGATATTTTTAAGCGATTTCTTGTTATGTTGTGGATAATGGTAGCTAACGCTTTCTGTCTCAATATTGATTCCTTTTTCTGTTTTGTCTGAAGTCTCAGGAATGCATGAAGTTTCCATATCAGTCACCTGACCAATTTTTTCGACAGAAGTCAATACATCGTAGAAAGATTCCAATCCGAAGATGATTTTTTCTACCGAATTGATCAATAATACAATTACAATCTCAGCTGCTACGAACTGCCCTATGTTCATTTGGTGGTGAATTACCAGAAAACCACCGATCGATAATAAGGCAGCAGTAACAATTACTTTAAAAATAGTAAGCTGAATGTATTGTTTCTTCATTACCTGAAAGTGCTTTTCACGGTAATTAACATAGTTGGTTACGTAACCATCATTTCTTTCCAAGGCATATTCAAAAGCACCTTTTCTGCGAAAGCTTTCTCTATTTCTCGCAATTTCCTGAAGCCAAGCTGCAACTTTATATTTAAATTTCGATTCGTTCAAACTGGTTTCTAAACCGTCTTTGTACGAAAATTTAAAAATGACATATAGTATGACAATAAAAAGGAGTCCGATTACCATAAAGAAAGAATGGTAAAGCACTAATAAAATGATACCCAGACCAACCTGAAGGAACGCTGTACAGAAATCAAGCAATAGTTTTGCAGTTCCTTTCTGTACCATCAAAGTATCAAAAAAGCGATTAGCTTTTTCTGGAGCATACTCCGAGTACATTTCTTTAAATTTAATTAAGGGCATCCTATAAGCAAATTCAAAAGAAGAACGAACAAAAATTCGCTGCTGTAGGTTTTCTACAATACGCAGCTGCAAAATCGTAAGAACTCCGCCAAAGCCTACTCCGACCGTAACCAGAATTACTAGAACGATCCACGAGACGCTCAACTGTCCGCTTTGAATAAAATTAATAATTGCTTGGATTCCCAAAGGCAGAGAGAGATTTACTAACCCTGCAAACGCAGCATAGAAGATAATTTGATATACATCGCGCTTATCTAGCTGCAATAAGTTGTAAAATCGTTTGAATGGTGTCATGAATTTAAAGTATAAATACAAGATTATTACATAGAATAAATATACGGCAAAAACCGCATTATTGGAATAAGATTTTGATCATAATCCTTAAAAAACAAGTATTTATGAATTCAGCCGAGGAGGCGGTATATCTATTTTACCATGAAAACCAAACGAGAAGATCGTATTGTCAATATATTTTTTTCCTTCAGATTCTATTAAAAAATAAAAATTAGGCATCAGTGATTCTGATGAAACCAAATATTCCATCAAAGGAATTCCTTTAGCTAATTTGGCTGTTTTTGTATCTTTTGTTTTGTAGTCATCCAGTTCTTCTGGAATTCCGTCACATTTTAAGATTTTTTTCAAGAAGTTGCAAGTAATGCCTTTTACTGTATAAGTTTCAGCGTTATCGCTTAAGATTCGACCCACACTGTTAGAAATGTTTAAACTGCTAATTAGAAAATAGCCGACTAGTAATGCCTGAAGGCATTTACATAAAAAGCTATTTTTAATTTTGTTCAACATAATTCTAAAAGGCTGAAAGTTTAATTAAGTCACATCGTTTTTGAATCAAAATCTCAGTGATTTAAGGCGTTTACTGTAATTTTTATGAGCGCGCAAGTTAGAGCCATTTTTTTTGCAGAACATTAAAATAACATTAGAATTTAGAACCATTCAAAACTTTAAAATTATATTAACAAGGCATTCTTACACAGCTATCGGAATTATGTAACTACTAACCGCAATTCTATAACTCGTTCAGAAATAGGCATAATACTTTTGGGTATCGAAAATTTGACGAAGTTTAATAAAGATATAATACAGTGTTACCAATTACAGAAACCCGATTTAGAAACCCTTTAATACCTAATCTAGAGATGATCTACGCAAAAGATGATTTGACCCGATTTTTAGATGCTCAGAATAAACTTTATCTGACTGCTTTATCTGAAATTAAAAAAGGAAAGAAAGAGACCAATTGGATGTGGTTTATTTTTCCGCAGATTAAAGGTTTAGGAAAAAGTGCCATTTCTGATTATTATGCTGTTGCCGATTTAAAGGAAGCAACCGAATTTCTAAATCATCCGATTTTGTCTAAGCATTTAATTGAAATCTCCAAACTTCTTTTAACTTTTAAAAAGAAATCTGCTGAAGGTATTTTGGGCGAACTCGATGCTCGAAAATTGCATTCGTCAATGAGCTTATTTGTTCAGGTAGAAAACGCGCATCCTATTTTTCAGGAGATTCTGGATACCTTTTTCTTTGGACATTTGGATCAATTAACTTTAAATTTTACTCAAAAAACTAGTGTTCTGCCAGACACAATACTTTCTTAATATTCTTAGGACTCTAAAAAGAGATATTTCCAAAGTGAGATAATCTCTTTTTTATTTAAAATTATATTCAATTTAATTTAGAAAACAAAAGGCTCTGTTGTGATTTCTTACCTTAAGTCAAGGTTATAACTTTTTCATAGCCATTACATTTGAGAATTATTAATCTAAAACTCAAATTACTGTTTATGAAATCATCAATCTATCTTAAAATTTTGCTTTTTATTGTAGGTCTTATTGGCTTTTCAATTGGTATTGCGCTTTTATTTTTCCCAATCGTTTTTGAAGCTTCGGCAGGTATTTATCTTAACAAAAATGACTTTAGTTTATTAAGCGAAATCCGTTCTTCGGGAGGAACCCTAATTGTTTTTGGAACTGTAATCGTATTAGGCGCGTTCAAGCCTTCATTTACAAAAATTTCTCTGCAAACGGCAATTTTAGTCTATTTCGCTTACGGCCTTTCACGCTTATACTCCATAATTGCAGACGGAATTCCTAGTCCAACAATTCTAAATGCAGCGATATCCGAAATTGTAATCGGAATTATATGTACAGGATTTTATTTGAAACATAAAGAATAAGCTATTTCTGAACTATCCTTTTCCTAATCCTGCTTAATGATTCGGGTGTAATGCTCAAATAACTGGCAATATGAACCAGCGGTATTCGGTTTAAAAAATTAGGATTCGATTTCATAAATTTCAGATAACGTTCTTCTGGATTGTAATTATTTAACAAAGCAATATAACCTTCTGCCTTTCGATAATCTGAGACCATTATTAACGAAGTTATATGCTCCAAAATCGGACTTTTTAACTGCATTTCTAATTCTTTCTCCCGAGTCCCGCTAACTAAAATGGTATCTTCAAGACATTGGATATTAAATTCAGAAGGTTTTCCGTTTAAGTAACTCGAATAAATTACCAATGGCATTTCTTCGATAAAAAAGCCAGAAGTTTTTTCGACATCATCGACCATTCTAAATTGTCTCAAACAGCCTTTTAAAACCAGATAACATTTATCGCTCATTTGTCCTTCTGCAACTACAAAATCGCCTTTTCTAAAAAATTCGATTGTTGTGTTTTCTATAATTAAATCAATATCTGAAGGCCCAAACCTATTGAATTGTTCTAGAAATTTTCGAAGCAGATCGTTCATGATTTCTCTCTTTTATAATAGACGATTTTTACATCTTTTCTTTTATATAAAAATAGAAAAACATTCTTTCCGATTAATAATAAATGTTCAGGATAATATTCGACTTCGAACTATCAATTATCTTTTCGAGTCTTTTAAAAAATACTTCACTAACCATTGGACAACCGTGACTAAGAGCAATATAATGATCTTGTTCATTTTCTGGAACTGCAGAATATGAGTGCAGTACAATCATTCGCTTGGTTGCATTATTATTGGTTTGATCTAGCCCCTTTAAGACATAAGCTTTACCAAAGATTCCTCTATAAGATTTACCTATTGCATAACGTCCGAGCGAAGTACATTTCGAATTAGGTTCATTGCTAAATTTCAACTCTCCTTTTATACCGGTTTCAGAACCTGCTCCGTTTGCGACTAAACCTTCATCAACTACTACATTCTTTTCCAGATCATAAACAAAGAATCTGTTTTTACCCGATTTAATTCTCATATCAATAAAAAATGCAATTTTAGAGTTATAAGCGCCTGAGGCTATCATTTCTTTTACAGTTTCAATTTGTTGATTGAAACGCACTTCATCTGAATCGGTTATTTTTTTATCATTGGGCTTTGGGTTTCCTAAAACACAATTGGCTATTAGGAAAATCATGTTTACTATTTTCATTTTGCATTTCATTTTTTAAAACATTAAAAATCAATTAATTGACAACACAAAATTAAAATGAGTGTTTAAAAAAAATGCTTCCTAAAAGTCTAAAAAACAATAAAATAAGATTTTTTTTCAGCACAAACAATGCTGATTTTTCATCAAAAAAAATTAACTTTGGACTATTAAAAAAACGGGATTTATCAAAAACAAACAGTCCAGATGCTTCGTCCTTGGCCATTGCAAATTCAGCTTGATAAAAAATCAGATAAAGCCATTTATCTGCAAATTGCCGATGCTGTAATTGATGCCATAAAAACTGGAAAATTGGTTAATGGCAATGCATTGCCAGGAAGCAGACAGCTTGCAGAACTGCTGAAAGTAAACCGAAATACGGTTGTAGAAGCTTTGGATGTTTTGATTGCCGAAGGCTGGCTTGTAACAATCGATCGGAAAGGAACATTTGTAACAGATTCACTTCCGTCAATCCATTATTCATTAGAAAATAAAATAGCTTCCGAAATTATAATTGAAGAACCTAAAAGTTTTCTGGTTTTTGATGACGGACTACCTGATAGCCGACTGGCTCCAATGAATGATCTGGCAAGAGCATATCGTGAGTTGTTCAACCGAAAATCGCGCTGGCAGATTATGGGCTACACCAGCGAATTGGGAAATTTAGAGTTTAGAAAATCGATTGCACAAATGCTGAATTTTAAACGCGGCATGAGTATTTCGCACGATCAAATCTGTATTACACGTGGAAGTCAGATGGCTATGTATCTTGCTTCGCATTGTGTTCTAAAACCTGGAGATTTTGTTTTGGTCGAAAATCCCGGCTATAAACCTGCGTGGGAAACTTTTGAAAATGCAGGTGCAACTTTACTTCCTGTAAATGTAGATTCAGACGGATTGGATATTGATCAGGTCGAAAAATATCTGCAACATAAAAATATAAAAGCCATTTATGTTACACCTCATCATCAGTTTCCAACCACAGTAACATTGTCTTTAAAAAAGAGATTAAAACTAATTGAACTTTCTAATCAATATAATTTTACGATTATCGAAGACGACTATGATAATGAATTTCATTTTGGACAGCGCCCAATTCTTCCAATTTCCAGTTATTCGGCTCTGAAAAATTACATTTATATCGGTACTTTTAGCAAAATTGTTGCACCTGCTCTACGTATTGGATATTTAGCCAGCTCCCATGAAAATATTCAGAAGATCGGAAATCATAGAAAGATAATTGATGTTCAGGGCGATAATATTATGGAAGAAGCGATTTTGAACCTCATCAACGAAGGCAAGATAAAGCGTCATCTCAAAAAAACTAATTTGGTTTACAAAAGCAAAAGAGATTATTTTGAGAGCTTGCTAAATCAATATCTCCAAGATAAAATCACTTTCACAAAACCCGAAGGCGGACTTGCTTTTTGGATTGTGCCCAAAAAAGAAATTGATGTTCTTGAAATTTTCGAAAAGCTGAAATCTCAAGGGATTCAGATTATGAGCCCGAACCGATTTAGTTTTGATGAAACTATTAAAGGTTTTCGTTTGGGTTATGCTTCTCTTTCAGAAAAACAAATGGAAGAAGGAATTAAAGCGCTTTCGAAACTGTTATAAAAGCCCTTCGAGTCCGCTCAAGGTGACATGGAGATTGTCTGGCTGAGCGGAGTCGAAGCCTTTCTAGTTATCAATCTTTCAAAAAAATTAATTACAGTTTTCCATTTCTATAATAGAAAACCCATTTGCCCGAATCTGATTTTCAATCTCAACCGGCGCTTTATCAATATGGCAAAAACGACATTCTTTAGAAGATAAAGCCTGTCCTTCCTGCGCTACACTTTTCAAGTATATTTTACCATATTCATATACTTGTTCTGCATCGTTAATATTTTCATCAACCAAAATATCAAAGTGCATAATTTTTCCGTCTTTGCGAGTTACATAAGTATCCCAAACTGCTATTTTCATTTTTTTTAAGGTGCTAAGATTCTAAGTTACTAAGGTTCTAAGTTTTTTTTCTATGCAAATTTATATTGGTTTTCGTGGTGTCAAATCATCCAGTTTTTTCATTTTTTAAAATATACTGGTCCAGCAAGATTTTGCTATTTGAACATAATTTTACAGTATGAAAAAAGATATTATTTTTAATTTGATTAATGTGCATCAGCGTATCGAGAATGCCTGCAAAATGGCTAGTAGAAATCCTGCTGATGTTCAGCTTTTATTGGCAACCAAAACGGTTCCTGCAGAAAAAATACGAATTGCAATTGAAGCTGGCGAAACTTTAATGGGCGAAAACAAAATGCAGGAGTTGCGAGATAAAAATGATGTTTTGAAAATTCTCCCTGTTGAACGCCATTTTATCGGACATCTTCAAACCAACAAAGTAAAAGATGTCTTGAAATATGTGACTTGCATTCAATCTTTGGATCGGATAAATTTGGCGGATGAATTGCACAAACAGCTTCAAAATCAAAACAGAAAATTAGATGTTTTTGTTCAAGTCAATACTTCATACGAGGAAAGCAAATTCGGTTTAGCTCCAGAAGATGTTTTGTCTTTCATTAAAAAAACAAAAACTTATGATACTTTGAATATTAAAGGCTTAATGACTATCGGACTTTTAGATGTTGAAAAAGAAAAAATGATTCCGTCTCTCAGGCTTTTAAGAACTATTCGCGATGAAATTTATTCGGAAGGAATTGAAGGTTTAACCGATTTAAAACTTTCTATGGGAATGTCGCAGGATTTGGAACTTGCCATTGCCGAAGGTTCTAATATGGTGCGAGTTGGTACTTCAATATTCGGAAACCGTTTTTTAGGAAAAGAAATCTGGAACGAAAACATTACAGAATAAAACTTAATTTTGCAGCAAATAATGAGCAGATGAACCTGAATGATCTTACCGTAATTGATACTGAAAAAATTGCTTTAGACGATTTATTTTTTAGTGATGAGAATAAAGCCGCTTTACTTCAGATTATCAAAGAACATCAATATATCGAGGAATTAAAAAAGTATAATCTTAAAGTTGACAATAAAATTTTATTGCACGGAAGTTCTGGCTGCGGTAAAACAACAACGGCAAAAGCTATTGCAAATACGTTAGGCAAAAACATTATTATTGTAAACCTCAGCACTGTTGTAGATTCTAGAATTGGTGAAACTTCTAAGAATTTAAAAGCCATTTTTGATAAAGCAATTAGAGAAAGAGCGGTTTTATTTTTGGATGAATTTGACCAAATAGGAAAAAGCCGAGACAGCGACGATAAAGACGTAGGCGAAATGAGACGTTTGGTAAACACCATTATTCAGCTTTTTGATTATTTCCCTGCTGATAGTTTATTGATTTGTGCAACCAATCATTACGAAATAATTGACAGTGCTTTATTGAGAAGATTTCAGCTTCGTTTGAAATATGAAATGCCTTCAGAAAAACAGCTAAATATTTATTATGATAAAATTTTAAACAGTTTCCCAGAACATTTCCAAAATATCGAAAGACGTTATGCCATTTCGTATGCTGAGGCATTAGATTATATTAATACTACTATGAAAAAGCAGATTATTGCTGCTTTGGATTCAAATAAAAACACATAAAATTTCGACTCAACTTCACGTTTCATTTGTATGTTCCATAGGAACATTTCATCGGTAGAAATTTAGATTGACATCATTGTTTTACGTTCCGTAGGAACGTTTGATTGTCATGCATTTTTTACCAACGACACGTTCCTAGCGGAACGTGGTTTCACTGGTTACCTTTTTTTAAATCAAAAAACCCGCTGCAAATGCTCGCAACGGGTAATTTCTCTTGGGTGGAGTTTTATATATAGAATGAATAGTGTACTTGTTTATAAGCCTCTTGTTAACCAACCTTTTTTGTTGGCAGTTGCGATAGCATAAGGTGCGATCCAGAATAAACTGAAAGTGTAAAAAACACTGTAAGAATAAGCCCAGAATGATTCTGAAAGCGTATATCTTTTTGCATAAAATGCCATAGAAAAAGTTGAAAAAATTAAAATTGCCATTAATGTTGAACTTAAAAACAATACGGGATGAACCGCAATAAAGTAAAACATAAATAATATAAACGGATATGTCATTGCAATTTTAAAGAACTGGTTTAAGAATAGCATTCTTGCTCCAAATTTTGATTCTTTTCTAAAATTTGTAAAAACATATTGAGCCATCATAAGGTTTTCACGAACGTTACTTCTCGCCCATCTGATGAACATTTTATACAATCCTTTGTATTCTTCAGGAACATTTGTCAATACTACTGCATTTCTTTGAAATTTTACTTCAAAACCTTGTTTCAAAATCATATTGGTCAAGGCGCGATCTTCTCCAATATCCGATGGTTCTCCCATAAAAGTCTGGTTGATCCATTCTGGAAGACAGTTAAATACAGCATCTCTTCTGTAGGCTGCCAAAGCTCCTGGCGTGCATAACACAGAACCCAATTCGCTTTCTGCAGAACGCTGAAATTCGAAACTCATTACAAAACTTACATTCAGCATTTTTGGTAAAATCGCTTTTTTATTGTTCAAAACCTGAACGTTTCCTGCAACTGCACCACATTTTTTGTTTACTACAAACGGACTTACTAAGTTTCTTAAAGTATCTTTTTTCACAATAGAATCACTATCTACTGTTACAAAAATTTCTCCCGTTCCTAATTTAAATCCTCTGTATAATGCCTGACGCTTTCCTTGATTTTTTGGCTGCTGAAAAATCGTTACACGATCTCCTAACTTTGCTTTTGCTTCCTGCATCCAATACCAAGTATCATCTTTACTTCCATCGTCAATTGCTAAAAGCTGTAATTTTTCTGCTGGATAATCGCTTTCTGCAAGACTCAATAAAGTGTCCCAAACCAATTTTCCTTCATTATAAGCAGGAACGATAATTGTACAAGTTGGCAATAAATCGTCTGATACAGATGGAATTGCTTTATATCTTAAATACAGATAAGAGCTATACAGGAAAACACCCGCCTGATAAAAGAACAAAATGGTAGTTATAATTAAAAATGGCAACCCCCAAGTCGAAGCAATTCTTTCAAAATGAAATTTCTCAAAATCATCCTGCAATAGAAATACCACTCCAACTCCTGCTAATAGTAATAAAAAAGTTCCGATAAGAACTGCTAAACCAAACGGACTAGTTGGTCTTTCTACATGTACTTTTTGTGATTTTTGTTTAGTTCTGAAAAAAGAACCGTTTATTGTTTTTTCGCTGATCGCCGAACTGCTGTTCGCGTAAAATTGTTCTGAGATAATTGTTTCGCTTTCCATGCTTATACTCCTTTTTTAATTTGCTTAATGTGGCTTTTAGTAAAATCTTTTCTTTTCTAATTATTTGCGACTCTTATTTGAGAAACAATAAAAAAACAAACACATCAAAGATTTTGACATTAACACATTTTGCAAGTGGCGTGCCAACACGATTTCGAACTGGTATAGAGCAATTTAGAAAAACAGGCACAAAAAAGAGTGTATAAATATTTCACACTTTTTGGATACTGTATACACTAAAATTATAGAATTTGGAATTAAAAAAAGTGAGATTTAGAAAGGGTTTCGAGCGCTTTTGCATCTCTTAATTTTAAAAATATATAAATCTCAAAAAACAAATTTTCTAATAAAAAAACGAGAAGAATTAATAAAACGACATTATTAAAATAAAATTGTTCAAAAGAAAGAAAATAGATTGAAAACACTTTTTTTACGTTTCTAAAGAAACATTCTTCCCAAAAAATCAGGAAATCTTACTTAAAAAAGTTAAATTTATCGAAACAAACTTAACCTAAATTTTAAGGAGACTATAAAATGAGTAAAGAGCATTACCATCTTTTACTGGCTGATGACGACGAAGACGACTGCCTTTTCTTTAAAGAAGCTCTCGACGAAATAGTTCTCAGCACCGATCTTTTAACGGTTCATGATGGCGTACAATTAATGGATTATTTAAAAAGCAATATTTCTAATCTTCCAGAAGTTCTTTTTTTGGATTTAAATATGCCCCGAAAAAATGGTATCGAATGTTTGGATGAAATAAAAGATGACGAAAAACTAAAAAACCTACCTATAATTATTTTCTCTACTTCGCTGGATAGCGAAATAGTAAATAAACTTTATCAAAAGGGAGCTTCTTATTATATTCGAAAACCCGGTGAATTTTCTAAGCTCAAAAGTGTAATCCAAAAAGCACTGACAACTGCATCAGAAAACAAATTTAAACAGCCCGAAAGAGCCAATTTCATACTGCAACCTTAATCTTCTTTGGAAATGAACCGCAAAAAAAAGGAACATTATTTTCTTTCCGAAGGAGGAGAAATGGGAGAATTAATTCGTTCTGCAGATTGGAGCCAAACACCATTGGGTGATCCAGAAAAATGGCCACAAAGTTTAAAGACAATGACCGCAATGCTACTCGGAAATCCGTTTGGAATGTACATTGCATGGGGAAAAAACTATACTCAAATATACAATGATGCCTTTCGTCCTATTTTGGGCGCATCTAAGCATCCAGAAGCTTTAGGAGGAAGTTCTAAAGATACATTTGCCGAAATCTGGGATACCATAGGACCAATGTTCGCCGATGTTATGAAGGGAAAAGCAGTAAGTTTTCCTGATTTTAAAGTTTCGCTTCATCGAAATGGATATACAGAAGATTGCTTTTTTGACTTTTCGTATAGTCCGATAAAAATAGAAGATGGTTCTATTGGCGGAATTTTGGTTACCGTTATCGAAACTACCGAAAAGAAAATTGTTGCAGATGCTTTGCAGGAAAGTAATGCACGGTTTGTCAATAATATTATGCAGGCTCCTGTAGCAATGTGTATTTTTAGAGGTGAAAATCATGTTGTTGAAATTGCCAACGAACAAATGCTGCAGCTTTGGGAAACAAAAGCCGCAAACGTAATTAATAAGCCTATTTTTGAAGCTTTGCCAGGATTAAAAAAACAAGGCTTTGATGAAATTCTTCACAACGTTTTTACAGACGGAAAAAAAATTACCACAGACGAATTATTTGTTCAATTAAATCGAAATGGACAAACCGAAAATACCTATATTAATTTTGTTTACGAGGCCTTAAGAGAAACCGACGGCACAATTTCTGGCGTTGCCGCCATTGCAACAGAAGTTACAGCCCAAGTTTTGGCTCGTACAAAAGTAGAAGAAAGCGAACAAAAAATAAGACAGCTGGTTGAAAATGCGCCTTTTCCTATTGCCGTTTATGTCGGGAAAGAAATGCGCATTGAATTGGCAAACGATTCCATAATTAAAGTTTGGGGAAAAGGTCCCGACGTGATTGGAAAAACATACACCGAAATTCTTCCGGAATTAAAAGATGAGCCTATTTTTAAACAAGTCGAAACCGTTTATGAAACTGGAAAATCTTTTCATTCTAAAAATACGCGAATTGATCTTGTAGTAGACAATGTCTTAAAAACATCTTACTTCAATTACAGCTTTACTCCTTTGTATGACTTAAATGGAAAAATTTACGGTGTAATGAATACAGCAGTAGATATTACCGATTTATCCTTGGCCAAGCAGAGAATTGAAGAAAGCGACAAAAGGTTCCGGAATACTGTAAGGCAGGCTCCTGTTGGCATCACGATTCTTCGTGGGCCAGAATATGTGGTTGAAATGGCAAACGAGGCTTATCTTAAGTTGGTAGATCGAGAAGAACAAACTTTTGTAGGCAGACCTTTATATGATTCGCTTCCAGAAGTTAAAGAAACCGTTAGCGCTTTATTAGACAATGTTTTAAATACCGGAATTCCGTTTCATGGAATCGAAGTTCCTGTTCCGTTAAACCGATATGGGAAAATAGAAACTTCTTATTTTGACTTTCTTTACCATCCATTAAAAGAAGAAAACGGAAACATTTCTGGAATTTTAGTAACCGTTACAGAAGTAAGCGAAAAAGTTGAGGCCAGAAAAAAAATCGAGCTCAACGAAGACCGCCTTAAAATTGTTGTTGAAGCTAGCGAATTGGGTACATGGGAATTGAATGTAAAAACTAGAATTCCAACTTATTCTCAAAGATATCTTGAAATTCTTGGCGGGTATACCGAAGAAATAGTATTAACTCACGAAGAATTATTGGCTCATCTTCATCCCGATGATTTGCATATTAGAAATAAAGGTTTTAAGGAAGCTTTAAATACAGGATTTTTAAATTATGAAGTCCGTGTAATTTGGAAAGACCAATCTATACATTGGATTGAAGGAAAAGGAAAAGTTTTTTATGATGAAAATCATGAGCCGGAAAAACTCATTGGAACAATTAGAGATATCACAGAAGAAAAAAAATATCAGCAGAAAATTGAAGACAGCGAAAAGAAACTTCGTAATCTTATTATGCAATCGCCTGTTCCGAAAGCTATTTTACGCGGTACCGATTTTGTAATCGAAATGGCCAATTTTGCACTTCTGAATAATATCTGGAAAAAAGAAGAAACTGAAGTTGAAGGAAAAAAAATATTAGACATTTTTCCAGAACTCAGCAATCAAAAATATGCCACATTACTAAGGAAAGTCTACGAATCTGGAGAAGTATATTCAGAATCTGAATCTTTACTTTTTATTGATAATGAAAAAGGTGGAAATCAATTTTATGTTGATTTTGAATTTGCACCGCTCCGCGAAAGTGACAATTCGATTTCTGGAATTAGAATAACACTTATTGATGTTACCGAAAAAGTAGGAGCCAGAAAAAAAATCGAAGAAAGCGAGAAAAGATTCCGACTGCTTACCGAAAGTATTCCGCAATTAATCTGGGAAACCGATGCTTACGGAAATGCTCTTTTTACTTCGGGAAGATGGCTGGAATATACTGGAATAGAACCTGGAATAGAAGGTTCATGGCAAAAAATGATTCATCCTGATGATTTTGAAGAAAATGTCAAAATCTGGCAGCATGCGCTCGCAACTGGAGAAATGTATCGCTGTGATGTGAGAATGCGCAGAAAAGATGGTTCATACAGATGGCACACCGTTATTGGCGAACCCGTTTTTGCACTCGATAACAAAATAATAAAATGGGTCGGCGCTTTTACGGATATTCATACCGAAAAAGCCTTTACACATGAACTTGAACAACAGGTTACAGCGAGAACGAGAGAATTAATACAAATTAACGAATCGCTCCAAAAAAGTGAAGAGCGCTATCATTTGATGGTAGAAGAGGTTCAGGAATATGCCATTTTATATTTAAATAGCAATGGTATTATTGAAAACTGGAATGCTGGTGCCGAAAAAATAAAAGGCTATAAAGCAGAAGAAATTATCGGAAAATATTTTGCTGTGTTTTATACCGAAAAAGACCAGAAAAACAATCTTCCTCAGAAACTGCTTCAAATTGCTAGAGAGAAAGGAAAAGTGATTCATGAAGGCTGGCGTGCGCGCAAAGACGGAAGTCTATTTTGGGCAAGTGTTGTAATCACGGCCGTTCATAACAAACAGAAAGAAGTTATTGGTTTCTCTAAAGTAACACACGATTTAACCGAAAAAAAGAAAGACGAAGACAAGCTCAGAATGAATTCATTAGAACTGGCTCAGAAAAACAATGAGCTGGAAGAAATGAATAAAGAACTCCAGTCTTTTGCTTATATTTCGAGTCATGATTTACAGGAACCTCTTAGAAAAATTCAGACTTTTGCTTCTCAGATTATAGAAAAAGAAGCTGAACATTTATCAGAAAACGGAAAAGATAAATTTAAAAGAATGCAGAACGCCGCACAGCGAATGCAGACTTTAATTAATGATTTATTAGCTTATTCGAGAACAAATATTCAGGAACGTATTTTTATAAAAACAGATCTTGCCCAGATTATAAATGAAGTAAAAGAAGATTTAAAAGAGGAGCTAGATCAGAAAAGTGCTGTAATTGAAATTGAACAAAGCGTTGAAGTTGATATTATTCCGTTTCAATTCAAACAATTACTTTATAACCTCATCAGTAATTCATTAAAGTTCTCGAATCCTGATATTCCAATTGTAATTAAAATCAGAAGTAAAATTGCATTAGGAAGAGATTTAGAAAATGAAAAACTGATTCCTGCTAAAAAATATTGCCATATAGAAGTTTCAGACAACGGAATTGGCTTTGAAGCGCAGTATAGTAAAAAAATATTCGAAGTTTTCCAGCGCCTTCATGGTAGGGATCGTTACAACGGAACCGGAATTGGATTGGCGATTGTGAAAAAAATTATCGAAAACCACAACGGAATCATCACAGCTTCGGGTATTCAAAATAAAGGAGCATCTTTTGATATTTATATTCCTATAAAGTAAAAATTTCAAATTCAATAAAAAAACGGAAATAACTTTAAAGCTATTTCCGTTTTCAATTTCGGTTCAAAACAAATTAAAATTATCTAGTGTAAACAGTAATTACACCGGTTGTTTTATCTTTAATTTTTAACTCCTTGTTAGTAAGATTCATGATATCACTTGTCGAACTAATATTTCCAACAGTAAGAGTTAAATCATTGTGAGATCTTACATAGGTACCAGTAGTTTCCGTTAATGCACACTCACTTCCATTATAATCACCAATAACTGCTGCATTACTTAATCTTAAGTCTAAATAATCTCCAGGGCATCCACTTTGGTTTTGCGGAGCATCGACTAAAACTTCTTGACCATTAACAATTGTTCCTGTTTTGCTTAGATTATATTTCCCTTGAATTGGAACAATTGTTTCTCCTTCATTATCGTCGTTACTACAAGAGATTACGAACATTCCCGCGCTTAAGGCTAATACGAATAAAAAGTTTCTATTTTTCATGATTTCTTTGTTTTTTATTAATTTAATTCAATAATGCTAAATTAAAAGTATATACTTACAAAAAATTTCATGATTTAATGAATATCTTACATAAATCGCATTTTAGCATTAAGAAACATTTTTTTTACACAAATAACAAATTAAGTGTATTTTAGATATTTTAATAACTTATTTAATTTTATAGAAAATGAAAAAACTAATCGCATTCAGCCTTTTTGCATTGTTTAGCTTTACAGCTTTTTCTTGTACTGCTGACGAAACAGAAACAAACGGAGTAAAAACTGAAGCCAAAAAAGAAAGAGTGCTTTCTGAAGGACAAGCAAGCGAACCAGATGGGCCTGGTGATGATCCAACCAATATTAATCCTCCAAAAAAATAATTCAGATTACAATTGTTTAACCAAAACTATTTTAGCAATGAAAAAATTTCTTTTATTTAGCATTTTTGCGTTAAGTTTTACAACTTACTCCTGTTCTGCAGATGATTCAGAAACTAACAACTCCAAATCGGAAATTAAAAAAAATACAACACCAACAGATGCTGCGATCGCAACTGGTCCAGATGATGATCCTGTTGTTGTTCCACCACCACCAAAAAAGTAATTGAATTTAAATGAGAGTGTCCTTTAGGATACTCTCATTTAAAGAATGCTCCTATTAAAAAAATTGACGATTCTACGACGATGTTCGATAAATTAAATTGCAACATTGAAGTATATTTATTATGGCTTGCATAATTATTACTTTAGAAAAAATATTCATAACCTATTTAATTTTATAAAAAATGAAAAAACAACTACTATTTGGCCTGCTTAACTTATTAAGTTTCGCCACTTATTCCTGTACCGCCGATGATTCGGAAGCGACAGGGGCAAAAACAAAAGTCGCAAAAGAAACAACTCTAACGGGCGCACAAGCAGATGGTCCTGGGGATACTCCTCCACCACCTCCCCCTCCAGAAGATAATTAATTTTAATCATTAAGCTAAAAAATGGAGTAATCTTTGGATACTCCATTTTTCTTTTTAATTATTATTTTCTTTATTTCCACCACCATAATTTTATTTAATCATTTGATAATAATCACTTTACAATAATTTCACATTAGTTTTCTTAATTTGATATAAAACTAATCGTTATGAAACTTTTTAATCTAAAATTCCTGGTATCATTCAAAGAATGGCTTTTTTTAAGAGCAATGCAATCTTCTTTCCTGCATTAATAAACCATTATAAACAAAGGAAAGTACTATTGAATGAATAAAATTGAAAGCTCATTTTTGAACAAAAACCAATTTGGTAACGACTTCTTGTGGGGTATTTCTACCGCCGCTTTCCAAATTGAAGGCGCGCATGACGCCGACGGTAAAGGTTCTTCTATCTGGGATGTTTTTACTTCTCAAAAAGGAAAAATCAAAAACGGACATCATGCCATAACTGCTTGTGATTTTTACAACTCCTATCAGGATGATATTAATTTAATTAGGGAACTAAATATTCCGAATTTTAGGTTTTCTATCAGCTGGCCTAGAATTATGCCGACTGGCGTTCATCCTATCAATCAAGCAGGAATAGATTATTATAACAAAATTATAGATTCGCTTCTGGCTTCTGGAATAGAACCTTGGATAACGCTCTATCATTGGGATTTACCGCACGAACTAGAAGTAAAAGGAGGCTGGACAAATAGAGATTCTGTATCTTGGTTTAAAGAATATGTCGAAGTCTGTGTACAGTATTTTGGCGATCGTGTCAAAAACTGGATGGTGATTAACGAACCTTCTGTATTTACTGGAGCGGGTTATTTTTTAGGCATCCATGCGCCCGGAAAAAAAGGAATTACCAATTATCTAAAAGCTATGCATCATGTTACGCTGGCAACTGCTGCAGGCGGAAAAATTATACGCGAACGAATTCCCGATGCACATATTGGAACCACATTCTCCTGTACGCATATTGAACCTGCAACAGAAAACCCAAAAGATATTGAAGCTGCAAAACGTGTAGATACACTTTTAAACAGAACTTTTATAGAACCCATTTTAGGATTAGGTTATCCGCAGAAAGATCTTCCGGTTCTTAAAAAATTGAATAATTATTTTCTTCAAGACGATTTAAACAATCTCAGTTTCGATTTTGATTTTATCGGATTGCAGTGTTATACGCGAGAGGTTGTAAAACATTCTATTTTAACTCCATACATTGGTGCCGAATTAATAAGTGCTGAAAAAAGAAATGTAATCTCGACCGAAATGGGCTGGGAAGTTTATCCGCCTGCTATGTATCATATTCTTAAAAAGTTTAACGAATATGACGGAATCAAAAAAATAATCATCACCGAAAACGGAGCCGCTTTTCCAGACACCGTACAAAACGGAAAAGTTCATGACATAAAACGAACTCATTTTATTCAGGACAATTTAGAACAAATTTTAAAAGCTAAAAATGATGGTTTAAATGTTGACGGCTATTTTGTATGGACTTTAACTGATAATTTTGAATGGGCCGAAGGATATAATGCCCGATTCGGATTAATTCACGTTGATTTTGAAACGCAAAAAAGAACCATTAAAAACTCTGGATTATGGTTTAAGGATTTCTTATCCTGATTTTACCGCGAAGTACGCGAAGTATTTTAAAATAACTTTCAGTTAAAAACAAAGTTCGCAAAGCTATGTATAAATTGCTTTGCGAACTTTGCGCTTATCTTTGTGCCTTTGCGGTTAAAACGCTAGCCCCAAATAGTATTAGGACTTATATTTATAATTCTGTTTTAAGATTCCAACATGAATTTTCCCATTAGGTTTTAAGTTAGTTATAATCCTGATATATTTCTCTTCGGGATATTTTACCTCAAAACTAAAGGTTGTATCTTTTGCTTTAACTTGAAGCACATGTTTTCCTTCCCCAGATGTTGACAATCCTACTGTTTCGTAAGTAGGCAATGCTTCTGTTGCTTTTAAATTAATTTCTTGAACTTTCTCTTTATCTAGAAAAACTTCCAGCTTTATGTTGTTCAATTTCATGTTTGTTGGCTGTTCAAACGAGACAACGTATTTTTTACAGCCCACAGCGCATAAAATAATTACTAGTAATAATAGCTTTTTCATAAGAGATATTTTTTAAACTGATACTAAATAGAATTCAAAAATCTATTATTTTTTTTTATAAATATAGATAATTTTATGGCAATCCTGCTAATCCAAAAAATCAAGTTTTACTACTTCTATAATCAAAAATTTGGATTAAAAAAAAATCAAAAAAAGAGATGAAAAAACCACTTATTTCATTGATTTTATTAGATTTAACGATATTTTTTTCTTATCTTTATAGTGTAAATAACAGTAAATATATGCCAAAAAACAAACTTTCTAAATGCCTCAATTACCCTTCAAAAAATTATTTTTTTTATTTCTTCAAGCATTTTATTTTTCAAAATGCAGTCCAATTTCATCTCGAAATTAATTCTACCAATCTTTTTTCTGTCCAAAGTGTAAGCGGACAGAAAATATTAGGACAAGAGTTTCAGCCATAATCGTATTTATTTTGCGAAGATCTATTTTCTGAATTCCGCTTTTAGAAAATTGATCTTTCAAATTCATAAAAAGACTTCCTTTTTTTAGGAATCTCTTTCGACTCCTCATGTTTATTTTTTACCAAAACTTTTTTATATGCCATTATTTTTGACTTCGACAATTAAATTGTCACAAGCACTTTCAATCTTTACTTCAATCCTATATTATTTCAGCATCTTTTAACCGTTCGCAACCAACTTTTGACGGACTTATTGCATCTATAATAATAGAGATTTGTTTCAACTTAAACAATTCAAACTAGACTTTTGCATGCTTTTTCTGGGAATTCTCGGGAATCTCAGGAAAACGCAGGAATTCCGGGAATCCCTTGCCAGTTAAGGCCTAGAAGCGCCTTTACTTTGCATCAAGAAATTAGTTCAGGTTTTGTCTGCAGACTAAAACAATAATGAAAACCAGTTCTAATTAAGAGTGTAAAAAAAACTGTAAGACCGAGTTTATTCGGGAAGTATAAATAACGTCTTACTGTTCTACACACTTCACTTCCCAAAACCAATGTTGGTATTGCCACAGAAAGCCTCTGGATGATTCCGGACAGCAATACCTATGTCTAATTTCTTAAAAATAAACAAAATGAAAAAACTAATACTATTTATCGCTTTTGCGGTATTATTCACGATATTTTCTTGTACCGCTGAAGAGTATGAGACACAACCAGTAAAGAAAATTGAAAAAATAGACGGTCACGCTGGTAATGATAAACCTGATGGTCCTGGTGATGAACCAAAACCACCTGTAAAATCATAATACTAATAAATTTATTTTAGTATCTAATTAATTACTATTTTCGGGGAAAGTAAATTTATATGTTACGGTCCCCGTTTTTTTATTTTATTCTACTTATTTTTCTTTTTTCTTGTAAAGAAGAAAGCATCACTCATCCTGATGTAGAATTAATTCGAAAACGAGCACTTAATTTACGAGATACGGCAGACGAAAATTATGTAAAAGAAAACTTTAATACCGCTTTTTATGAATTTAACAAATCAAAAGATCTTTTTGAAACTTTAAAAGATAGTACCAATATTTCTTATGTCCTTATCCAAATGGCCGCTATTCAGCAGATCAATGGAGATTATTATGGCAGTAAAGAAACCGTAACTGAAGCCTTACCTTATGCTAAAAAAAACAAAAACCATAAAAGTTGCATAAATAATGCATTAGGAATTGCTGATAAAGAACTTTCGCTTTACCAAGATGCTATATTTTACTATGAAGAATCGGTTAAAGATTCAGACAGTTTTCAGGAGAAATTCCCTCCTTTAAGTAATATTGCCGTTGTATATATTCTTCAAAAAAAATATGATAAAGCAATTAGACTTTTAGAGTCAATTTTAAGTCAAAGATTGCTAAACGAAAAATCTAATGCTCGTTCCATAGGAAGAATACAAGACAATTTAGGTTATGCTTATTTTAAAATTGGAATGGATGAAAAAGGATTTCATTTAATGGACAAAGCACTCCAGACTAGAATTGAAATTAAAGATACATACGGAAGTATCGAAAGTTATCTGCACCTTGCAGACTATTACTCTAAACAGAATCTTCAAAAATCAGATAAAAACGCTCTTGCAGCATATAATATTTCTACAAAGTTAAATAGTATTGATGAAAGATTAGAAGCCCTGCAAATATTAATCTCAAATGATAATAGTTCTAATACCTCCAAATACACTCAAAAGTACTTTACATTAAATGACAGCATTATTAAAGTTCGAAATAATTTTAAAAATAAGTCTGCGAAAATTAAGTACGACGCCAAAAAGGAAAAAGACGAAAACGAAAAACTTCGCTTAGAAAAGGCAGAGAATCAATTGTCGCTTCAAAGAGCCAAATATCTAAAAATCGTATCCGTAATTGTTTTTGCTTTTCTGGTCATTTTAATATTCATTTTAATACGCTATTATAAAAATAAAAACAAAGCCATCGAATTTAAAACTTCGTACAACACAGAAACTCGAATTGCTAAAAAGATTCATGATGAATTGGCAAACGATGTATTTCAAGTGATTGCTTTTGCAGAATCTCAGCCATTATCTGTAGAAAACACCAAAGAAAATCTACTACAAAAATTAGATGATATTTATAGTCGCGTAAGGGGAATTTCAAGAGAAAACAATAGTATCGATACTGGTGCAAATTTTACTAGAAGCATAAAAGAAATGCTTTCTGCTTATAATACAAGAGAGAGAAATATCATGGTTACTAATCTAGAAAATATAAATTGGGAAAATATTGATGATATTAAAAAAATCACCATCAGCCGAATTTTACAGGAATTAATGGTAAACATGAAAAAGCACAGTGAAGCAAGCATTGTTGTAATACGATTTGAAAGTGACCAAAAATCAATTTCAATAAACTATAGAGATAATGGTAAAGGCTGCGAAAAAAGTATGGTTGTGAAAAATGGCCTTCAAAACATGTCAAATCGAGTTCTAGCTGTTAAGGGTACATTTGATATTGAAACAGAACCTGACAAAGGATTTAAAGTAAAAATATCCATGCCAGAACAAACCCAGATTAAGTTAAAAGAAAAATTCGCGTATTAAAAAACCTTTCAGTATTTATCTGAAAGGCTTTTCTCTTCAAAAACAATAGTATTATAACCTTTACTAGCTTATAATGTTTCGTTTAAAACAGCCACCGCTTCTTTCCAGTTGTTTACTCGTAAATGGTGTGTTTTGTTTATGTTATGAAATGCAGTAAACATAATAGGTTTGCCCATACAGTAATCGAGATTTTTGCAATGGTCGTCTATCAAGTAATCGGTATTGATGATTCTTTTGCTGCCGCATAAAACTATATTTTCCCATTTTATAAAAGGAAAATGTTCACCAAGCCAAGCTACTTTTTCAGCAAGTGAGATTGGAAATTCTGTTGCTGCCGAAACAATAAAAATCTCAAAATTCTTTTGGAGTTCCTGCAGACTTTCAACTGCATCTGGCATTACAGGCAGGTTTCTAAAAAAATTGCCTTTATTTAAAATTCCGTGCAAAAGCGCTCTTTCCTTAAAAGCTTCTTCTTCACTTAATCCCTGAATTTCCTCTTTCGAAAGGTTCATTCCGTATTCTTTATTGTATTCTTCAATCAATTGGGATTCTATATCGGCTAGTACCCCATCCATATCGACTGCAATGGTTTTCTTTCTCATGATAATTTTATTTTGCGGTAAAATTATGCAAAAATTGCAGAATATTGCAATTTTTAACTTATTTTTGCAATACAAAACCGCAAACAAAATGAAGAAGGAAGAACGCCAAAAGGCAATTTTAGAATATTTATCTAAGGAACATCGTGTTAGCTCTATCGAATTAAGTGAATATTTGAGCGTTTCAGAAGATACAATTCGACGTGATTTAAAAGAACTTTCAGATCAAGGACTTTTGAAGGCGGTTCGTGGCGGTGCAGTTGCTCCTTCTCCGATTCCGCTTCATTATCGCAAAAGAGAAAAACACGATATTGAAAACAAAAAGATTATTGCTCAGAAAGCTATTTCTTATTTGAAAGATGGACAAGTGGTTTTTATTGATGGAGGAACTACTTCTTTGGCTTTGGTTGCGAGTTTTCCTTACGATTTAAAATTAACGGTTATTACCAATAGTTTTCCCATTGCTTCATTGGTTGAAGATTTACCTAATATTGATCTGATTTTTGCTGGCGGAAAAATGTGCAAAACTTCTTTTGCAACTTCGAGTATTGAAACAATTGACTTCTTTAGGAATTTCAGAGCAGACGTGTTCATTTTAGGAATTTGCAGTATCCATCACGAACGCGGTATTACGGGAATCTTATACGACGATTCTGTGCTGAAAAAAAATATGATTAAAAACTCCAACTTTGTTATTGCTTTAAGTTCTATCGAAAAAGTTGAAACTGCCGAATCTTACTTTGTTTGCCCAATAAAAGACATCGATGTTTTGGTGACCAATGTTTCTCCCGAAGATGAAATTTTAAAACCGTATAAAAATACTGGTTTGACTATTCTTTAATTTCATAACTTTGGTCTAGACAATGAATTAACATTAATCTGACGCAATGGAATTCCAATATTTTCTACCATCAGAAATTCTGAAACCTTATATAAAACATTATTATATTTTTGAATCAGATTCTGATATAGAATTTCAAGATACTGTTTTTCCAAGCGGCGAAATGGAAATGATTTTTAATCTCGGCGATGGTATTTGGGAATCTCTAATTGATGAAAAATTTCATAAAACTCCAAAAATTGAATTGTGGGGACAAATAACAAAACCGCTTGCCATAAAATCAAAAGGCAGACACACTATGCTTGGCATTCGGTTTTATACACACTCTGCAGCTTATTTTTTTAATGATGAAGTCGGAATCTTTAATGATCAGATTTTAAATTTAGAAGATGTTATTGGTAAACCCATAACAACACTCCATTTACAGCTTTTAGAAACTCCAGAAATTCAAAAGCGAATTGAACTTATCGAATCTTTCTTAATCAAGAAATTGATAACGAACGATAACAAGTCGCAGAAAATTCAAAAAGTGGCTCATATACTGTCGAGTTTAGTCCAAGATCCATCGGGCAACGAAATCAATACTATTGCTGCCAAATACGGAATGACTCCTCGTTATCTTCATAAATTGGTTTTTCAGCACACAGGTCTGGCTCCAAAATCCTTTAATAAGATTATCCGTTTTCAGCGCAGTTTAAAATTGATTGCCAACAACGATTCTCCACTAACTTCAATTGCTTACGATTCTGGTTACTTTGACCAATCGCATTTTATAAGAGATTTTAAAGCATTTACAGGGACTACGCCTACTTCTTACTTAGAAAACCTATCTCCAATAAATAACTTAATTATATAAAATCAATATTCGCACAACTTCTTAGCAACTTAAAAACTCAGAATCTTAGAATCTCGAAAAAACTGTTCCGATTTGTACAATTTTAAAGTTTTCAAGCGTAATACCTTTGATTAAAATAATATCAATTTATCCTTTTAATTAAAAACTAACGTTATGAAAAATTACACTCTTGGTACAATCTTAAAACTAATTGTATTTGCTATATTATTAAACAGCTGTAATTCGGCATCAAAAAAAGAAACGGTCAATTTAGACGAAGCAAAAAAAGCAATTCAGGAAAGCAACGCGATTTACTTTAATTCATTCAAAAATAATGATCCGTCCATTTTTATAGATCGTTATGCTGATGATGCTTCAATATTACTTCCAAATGCGCCACAAATTTATGGAAAAGAAGGCGCAGCCAAATTCTTCAGAAAAGCCTATGACGAATATGGTCTAAGAGGCGGTAAATTTATTACGACAGCAGTTTATGGTGATGGCGTAGAATATGTTACCGAAGAAGGTTTATGGCAATCCTTAAATGCTAAAGGCGAACTTATGGACGATGGCAAATTTCTTGTTCTTTGGAAAAAAACTCCTAAAGGCTGGAAAATGTTTAGAGATTCTTTTAGCAGTAATCGCGAAGCAAAATAATTTGCTTCTTTGAAACAAAAAAAGCCTTTCAGAACTTTACTTCCGAAAGGCTTCTCTACTACAAATTAATTGGCAAAATTATTTCCATCCGCCGCCCAAATCTCTGTAAACATGGACTGTAGCCCCGATGGCGCGAGCGTCTCGCTCGTGCACTTAAGTATTAACTTGGTTAAAAAAACTTGTGTTCACGAGCGAGACGCTCGCGCTAGCAAGGGAGAATTAATTATTAGTGTACTCTGCCTCCTGACGTTTTAAAACTTTTCCTGTATTACCGTCAAGTGTAATTATTTCTATAGTGTTAGGCTTTTTAAGCCATTCTATCTGCCACCATGAGCCTTCAGAATTAAAGTTTCTTCTTATTACAGTATGATATCCTGTACTCTGCAAAATGGGACCTTTTTGCAATGGAATTTTTTCGTTTTCACAGAATTTTACAATTTCTTCAAAAGTAAATTGGTAGGGCTTATCATAGTCTGTTTCCTTGATTACATTTCCTGATTCGTCAAACTCATACCAAGTTCCAACATGAAAACCATTACCATTAAATCCTACGCCTTTGATTTTTATATTTCCGTTTTTATAATATAATTTTAAAATTTGATAGAAAGAATTCTTGGGTGTTAACTTATATCCTTTGCCATAACTACCTTGGTCTAATTCGAGATAATTACCATCTGATAAAAATTCCCTTAATACATATGGATTCTCTTTTTTAGAATTGTTAAATTTTTGTGAATCAAATACTTCAAAATTTTTATCTATTGTTGGTATCATTTCTTTACTTATTTTTTTTTCTTTTGACTTAGTAGTATTTTGTGCTGTACAATTACTTAATATTCCTGTTAACAGAAATAACAAAATTATTTTTCTCATATTACAATAATGATTTATTTGCTTTGTCCCATTGCCATTTCCATAAAGAATACCTAGTTTGAGGTAGATGGTGAGAATAGTCTAAAATATTTTCGGTTGTTGCATATCTGTAAGTGAAAATTGCATCTGAATCTGCTTCTTCATTCGTGAAAGAATGTGGCAAATTGAATGAATGCAAAAATTCATGAGCTGCAGTCTGATCATTTTTGGTTGGGAATAAAACTACATTTTTACCAGAAGAGTAACCATTTAATCCAGAAATTCTACCATCAGCTTTGAGTTGTCCTCCACCTTCCCCAAGATAAAAAGCTTTAAAATAATCGTCATATTTATTTTCATCTGATGGGTTTATAGTTTTTAGGTTCTCTTTTAGTTTATTATACATGTGATCTTCTAGTGTTATGAAACCTGATGGATAGGCTCCATTCGGATAATGTGATACTATTTGGCCATTTAACACATAATGTCCTCCAGATTGAAATTTAATATCAGAAGATAAATCTATTGTTTCACTATTAATATTTGTTTCAATTAAAGCTTGTTTCAGATAATTTTCGAATAATTCTTTTTGTCCGTGCGATGATCCTGTATTTGAGCCTTTTGCTGGAACAATTTCTGGAGTTTTAACTTCCACTAACAAAACTTTAGCTTTTTTTTGTTTAGCACTATTATTTGCCCAAACATTTAATTTACCTGCCTGCAATTTTTGCTCTATGCAGTTTTCATCTTCTTTTATAGCATTTGTAATAATGGTTTGGTCGCTGTTGAACTCTTGCAAACATTCTATTGTTATATGATTCGCAAGTGCCTTTTTTCCTTTACCTTTTATGACAATTTCTTTTGGTGTAATTGTAAAAAATTTATTGTCTTCAAAACGTAATAAATCTGGCTCTTCTTCGATATCTACAATCAAACTAATAGTTGCTTTTGTATTTGGATACATAGATAGCCAAGAACAATAATATTGTTCGGGAATACAGTTTCCTGTGCCGTCATCAATTTCTTTCCACGGTATGTTGTGGGCATCGTAGATGTTTGTGAGTTTATTGTATAATATCTGGTCGTTCTTAAAAATACCATAACATTCGTTTCTGTCCGTAACTAATGTTCCAAATGTGTTATCGGTATATTGTTTTGCTACAATGTTTTTATAGTTGTTATCTCCAAAAGTAGTCTGTCCATTTATTAAATTAATGTCACCAATTCTCATCCAGTCAAAGCCATAATCTTCTCCTAGCCAATTCTTTTTTGGTCTAAAATGTACAATGCATTTTGCTGGCAGTTCTGGTTTTGGAGCATTTATAGGGAAGCCATAAGTATGACTCTCTGCCGTTTCATGAATAAAACCTGTAGCATTAAATGTTATGTTCCCATCGGAATACATATAATGATTTCCGCTTGTATTTTTAGTAATAGTACCACCAACAATTCTTATTCTGCTCATAATCTAGTTTTGTGTAGTCTGCTCTCCGCTATTGTTATTTATTTCTTTTTGAGCATTTTTACTCAAATTGCCTTCTGTATTATTATGAAAACCTTCTTTTCCTACCTCATGTCTCTCTTTATCAGTTTTAGATTCAAGATTTCCCTTAATATGTTCAGAATATTTTCCATCTACTACAGCATTAAAATCTCCAGCGACTCCAATTTCTTTAAATCCGCCAATGCTTTCACTATGATTTATTCCGACTATGTCTGTTTTATTTATTGTAACATTAGTATCCATATTGTTGCCCACATTTATAATAAGATCTTTGCAATTAAGGGTCAAAGTACCTAGAGTTGTCAATGTCATATTTTTGCCTTCTTCATCCAAATGAATCTCATTTCCACTTGGGTCAGAAAGCCAGATGCCCACTTTTTCTATAAATTTTAATAATTGCCCAAACCTAAATTTCCAACCCTTTATTCGATTGTCGGGTGTTGAGAAATCTGATTTCTCTTTTCTGCTGGTCATGGTTCCCATTACAATAGGCAGTTCGGCATTATTGCCCTGAAAGTCTACAAAAACGGTGTCGCCAATTTCAGGTATGACATGGGTTCCTCTGGCATCACCTCCGTAATTCTGCACTAAAGGAATGTAAGGCGTAGTTTCGCCTTTTGCTTCCTGCCATGGCATCTGTACCTGTATACAGCTGAGTCCGTCAGGATCTGCATTGGCAGTTACAATGGCGGTCTGGCTTTTGCAGTAAGGCACTAAATCTGGATCTGTTTCTGGTGAGAATACAGAACCGTTAAAATTTATGGCTGTAAAGTGGTTTTCGTAACCGCCGCCGTCATCGCAAATGTGTGTAATCTGAGTTACGCGGTAAGAGCTCTCCAACTGCATGTCGACACCCAAAACGCGCACTTCGTTTCCTACGGTAATTCCCGGAACTTCGCTCGATGCTTTCATTTCTACCAAACTGCTTAAAACAGCGCGCATTTTGTTTTTTGCATATTCCTCAGAAGATTTTCTTCCAGATCCGCCAACGGGAGTCTGGTTAAGCTGTATTACGGTTTCTTTGTTAAAAACTTCATTAGATCTGTTTAAAAAATTTTGATGGAATCCGTCGGCTTCTTTTCTGTATCTTAAAGTTTCGTCGGTTCTATACTCGCCGCCATTATTGTCATTTTCTATTACTTTAAATTGGGCTGGCAGAAGCTTAATGGTATAATCAAAATCCTGCATGTTTATTCCGTAGATTAATTTTGGCTGTCCGCCAACACCTCCGGGACTTCCAAAAATGGTCGTTCGCCCATTATAATATAGCCAGTGTCCGTTTCTTTTTGCCAAACGGTTTAAAAAAGAGAAATTGCTTTCGTTATACTGCACTGTATAAGGCAGATTGTCTAAATAAAAAGGTCTGACATCCATATCGATATCACAGCCCGATTTTACTCTGCTTACAATATCGCTCAAAGACATATTGGTAAAAGAATTGCATTCGGGGCCGTTTTCTAGAACTATCGTAGAACTTTTCCCTTTTATCACAATGGTTTCCTCTATGTCTTTGATTCGTGATTTCTGCAGTTTGACTTCGGTCACAATACCATAAAACTGCATAATATAATCTTTAGGATCTGCTCCAATAATAAGGTCTTCAAGTCCATCTATAGGTTTTATCTCTATGCTTATTTTTTCTCCATATAATTTCTGGGAAAAAGGCATAACGCTTTTAAACTCTTCCACCAATAAATCCTGTCTTACTTCAAATGAGAAAGTGTGGTGGTCGTGAATGGTCTGAAAAACTTCTAATTTGTTGAAATTGGTAATTCTGATCTCGCCAATTTTAATATTTGTGATTGTCTGTAATGCCATAATTAGTCATTTAGAAGGTCTATGAGTTTTTCCAATTATTTTCAAAAAGCGTGTTTCCGATTTTTACTTCATTTGATGAAATTAAAATCTCAGTAACCATAGGAACTGATCCTTCGCTTCTAAAACTTTTATGGAACGATATGCAGTAGCCTTTTTTGAAGGTTACATTTTTCATGGTGCTCATCGCGTCTCTGCGATAGAAAATGACTTTCCCGTCTTTTACGCTGGTCTGAGATACCATCCAATCTGAAAACAGGTCTGTCTGCGTGCTTTCTATTACAAGTTTTATCTGTCCGCCTTTTGTTTTGTTGGCAGGTTTTCCGTTGTTATCGACATTCTGGGTAAAATGAACGTCAAATTCTAAAACATTAAACACTTCATTGTCTAATTCTAATTTTGCTAAAAAGCTCATATTTAAAGGGTATTGATTATTGTACAGGCTTTTGTAGATTTTATAACCTTAATCAATAAATGAGAAGTGGTATTTAAGTAAATAAAATATTACATAATTGTATTGTAAATATAATAAATAGTTTTAAATAAGTAAGAAAAGTATTAAATTTAAGAATAGGCAGAAAATTAAAAAGCATAAAAAAACCCCAAGAACTAATAAATAGCTCCCGAGGTTTATGGTCACTTTTTTCGGAATAGTGAATTGTAAATATAGAATAATTTTCTTACAAAAAAAAGCCTTTCAGAATTTTACTTCCGAAAGGCTTTTCTACTACAAATTAATTGGCAAAATTATTTCCATCCGCCGCCCAAGTCTCTATAAACATGAACTGCAGCATTTAATTGTTCTTTTTTAGTATCAATTAATTCCAGTTTAGCTTCTAATGCATCTCTTTGCGTCATTAAAACTTCGAAATAATCTACTCTAGCCGATTTAAACAAATCGTTTGAAACATCAATAGAAGTATTTAAAGCGTCAACTTGTTTCGATTTAAGATCGTATCCTTTTTGAAGGTTCTCAATCTTAGACATTTGGTTTGAAACTTCTAAATAAGCATTTAAAACCGTACGATCGTAATTGTATAATGCCTGAAGCTGTCTTGCATTGGCACTTGCAAACTCCGCTTTGATTGCATTTCTGTTAATCAATGGCGCAACAAGGTCTCCAGCCAATGAATATAAAAGTGATTCTGGCATAGTGAACAAATAAGAAGGTTTAAAAGCGTTTACTCCAATTGCAGCTGTAATATCCAAAGAAGGATAAAACTCAGCACGAGCTACTTTTACATCTAATTTTGCTGCAACCAATTCCAATTCTGCTTGTTTAACATCTGGACGATTCTGTAACAATTGAGATGGAATTCCAGAACTTACAACAGCTGGCAATAAACTTAAAAAGTTAGTACTACTTGTTCTTTTAATTTCTTGAGGATATCTTCCTAGCAAGAAGTTAATTTTGTTTTCGTTTTCTTTTATTTTTTGTAAAATATCAAACTCTAAACTTTGTGAAGTTAAAACCTCTGCTTCAAATTTCTTAACTCCCAATTCTGTTGCTCTTGCCGCTTGTTTTTGAACTTTTACAATTTCTAAAGCGTTAGTCTGCAATTTTATTGTCTGTTTTACAATATCCAACTGATTGTCTAGAGCCAATAATTCGTAATAAGAATCGGCAACTTCTGCGATGAGGTTTGTAATAACAAAGTTTTTACCTTCTACCGTAGCCAAATATCTGTTTAAAGCTGCTTTTTTAGAATTACGCAATTTTTTCCAGATATCTACCTCCCAGTTTGCATAAGCTGCAATGGTAAAATCTCCTAGCGGATCTGGTGTCTCAACACCCGGTTTGATCTCTGTTGTAGCATCACCCGCACCTTGACTGGTATATCTACCCACTTTTTCTACTCCTGCCCCTGCACGCAAACCTGCTGTTGGCAATAAAAGTCCTTTTTTTACACGAATATCATTCTTTGCAATTTCGATTTCCTGCAAAGTGATATTCAGTTCCTGATTGTTTTTTAATGCAGCATCGATTAAATCTACTAGATTCTGATCTTTAAAATAATCTTTCCAGTTTAATGCTGCTGTATTATTGTTTGCGTCCTGAGTCTGTGCTGTTGCGCCAAACGATTCAGGAACTGGTGTACTGGTTGTTACTGCTGCCTCAGGTGCAGGGGTTTTACACCCTGCAACTGCTAGACATACAGCCAATGCAATACTATATTGATATGATTTAACTTTATACATGATTGTTATCAATTTCTTCTGTTAATGGATTCTCTTCTTCATGTTTTACCAGTTTATATTTTTCTGCAATTTTCGCAAAAATGAAATACAAGCCCGGAATTACAAATACACCGCAAATGGTTCCGATAAGCATACCTCCAGCGGCTGCAGTACCAATTGTTCGGTTACCAATTTTACCTGGACCTGTTGCAAATGCAAGTGGTAATAACCCCGCAATAAAAGCAAATGAAGTCATCAAAATTGGACGGAACCTTGCTTTTGCTCCTTCCATTGCTGATTGTAAAACGGATAATCCTGCAGTGTGCCTTTGTATTGCAAACTCTACAATCAGTACGGCATTTTTACCTAATAATCCAATAAGCATTACCATGGCAACCTGAGCGTAAATATTGTTTTCTAATCCTGTTAATTTCAATAAAAGGAAAGCTCCAAAAATACCTGCTGGCAACGAAAGAATTACTGATAATGGCAAAATAAAACTTTCATATTGTGCAGCTAATACTAAGTAAACGAATCCTAAACAGATTAAGAATACCCAAATTGCTTGATTACCTTGCGCTACCTCATCAGCAGAGATACCTGCCCAGTCAATGTCATATCCTCTTGGCAATTTTTCAGCTGCAATTCTCTGAATTACTTTAATCGCTGTACCAGAACTATAACCCGCAGCTGGAGAACCACTGATCTGTGTTGAGGTATACATATTATGACGCGTAATTTCTGAAAGTCCGTACACTTTTTCTAATTTCATGAAAGCAGAATATGGCACCATTTCATCACGATCGTTTTTCACATACAATTTCAAGATATCATCTGGCTGTGCACGATATTCTGGTGAAGCCTGAACAATTACTTTGTAGTTGATACCGAATTTAATAAAACTGATCTCATAGTTACTTCCTACAAGAGTTGATAACGTATTCATCGCATTTTCAATAGAAACTCCTTTTTGCTGTGCTAAGTCGTTATCGACTTTCATCATGTATTGAGGGAAGCTAGAGCTATAAAAACTAAATACGTTTGACAATTCTGGCTGTTTGTTCAATTCAGCAACAAAGTCGTTGTTTACCTGTTCCATTCTCTTATAATCAACAGAACCAGTTTTGTCTAGCAAACGAAGCTCAAATCCTCCTGCAGCTCCATATCCAGGTACAGCTGGTGGTTGGAAAAACTCGATATTAGCACCTGTAATATCTTTACATTTTTCCTCCATTTCATGCATAATCTCTAGAACAGATTCCTTTCTGTCGCTCCAGTCTTTCAAGTTCACCAAACAAGTTCCTGAGTTGGCACCTGTACCTTCAGAAAGAATCTCATAACCTGCCAATGAAGAAACTGATTTTACTCCATCAATATCTTCAGCAATTTTCTGAACTCTTTCTGCAATATTATTTGTTCTTTCTAATGATGAACCTGGAGGCGTCTGAATAACAGCATAAAACATTCCCTGATCCTCATTCGGAATAAATCCTGAAGGAACTGAACTGCTTATCAAAAATGTTCCGATACAGAAACCAACAAGCGCTACAATCGTAACCACTCTTCTATCAACAATTTTACCTAATAGATTTTGGTATTTACCTTGAGCTAGATTAAATTTTTCGTTGAAAGCATCAATAAATCTATTGGCAGGCGTTGGCTTTTTAGGTTGTCCGTGATTATTTTTTAACATCATTGCACAAAGTGCTGGAGTCAATGTCAAAGCCACGATACCAGAAAGGATAATCGCCGTTGCCATAGTTACAGAGAACTGTCTATAGAAAACTCCAACAGGACCAGACATAAACGCTACTGGAATAAATACCGCCGCCATTAAGAATGTAATCGCAATAATTGCTCCTGCGATCTCGTGCATAGCTTGTTTAGTCGCTTTAAATGGTGAGAGATGTTCTTCTTCCATCTTGGCGTGAACGGCCTCGATAACCACAATCGCGTCATCGACGACGACTCCAATTGCTAATACTAAGGCAAATAATGTGATTAAGTTCAATGAAATATCGAAGAAAGTCATGAACACAAAAGTTCCTACCAGCGATACAGGTACCGCAATTGCCGGAATAACTGTAGAACGCCAGTCTCCTAAGAAAAGGAAAACTACTAAACCTACCAGAATAAAGGCTTCAACAAGCGTGTGGATTACTTTTTCGATAGAAGCATCAAGGAACTTAGAAACGTCATATGAAATTTCATAATCCATTCCTTTTGGAAATCTTTGTTTGATTTTTTCCAATTTGGCTTTAACTTCTTCAATAACCTGATTCGCGTTACTTCCAAAAGATTGTTTCAATACAATCGCCGCAGATGGTCTTCCATTCAAATTAGAATAGATATCATACATCGAGCTTCCAAATTCAACCTTAGCAACATCTTTCAATCTCAAAAGCTCTCCGTTCGCATTTGCTTTTACTACAATATTCTCGTATTGTTCTTTTGTTGTAAAACGTCCTGAATATTTCAATACATATTCAAATGCTTGCGAACGTTTACCAGAACTTTCTCCCGTTTTACCCGGAGAAGCCTCCAAACTCTGACTAGATAATGCTTCCATTATTTCATCAGCAGAAATTTTATAAGCCAACATACGATCTGGTTTTAGCCAAATACGCATTGCATATTCACGTGTCCCTAAGATATCTCCAGAACCAATACCATTTACCCTTTTTAATTCAGAAAGTACGTTGATATCGGCATAGTTATATAAGAACTTCATGTCGGTATTTTTGTCTGTACTGTAAAGGTTCACGTACATCAACATACTTGGCACCTCTCTTGTAATTTTAATACCTTCACGAATTACTAAAGGAGGAAGTTTATTAGTAACAGAAGCCACACGGTTCTGTACGTTAATTGCTGCTTGGTTAGGATCTGTACCTAAGTTAAAAACAACTTTAATTGTAGCTTCACCGTCGTTTCCTGCATCAGAAGCCATATATTTCATCCCTGGAACACCGTTTAAGGCTCTTTCCAAAGGAATAACCACTGCCTTAACCATCAGCTCACCGTTAGATCCAGGATAATCTGCGGTAACATTCACCATTGGAGGCGAAATTGTAGGGAATTGTGTAATTGGTAAATTTAAAACCGACAATACCCCTAAAAAGACAATAATCAACGATATTACGATCGAAAGAACAGGTCTTTGAATAAATTTATTAAACATTTTTATATTTTTTAAATGATTAAACTTATTGAAGTTTAAAATGTTTCAAGTTTCAGGTTTCAAGTTTCAGGTTTCAAGTTTTTGGTTCAGTACGTAACTTGAAACCTGAAACTTGAAACTATTAAACAAAAAACTATTCTGCTTTTAAGCGTAAATGATTGATTACTTCTTTAGGAGATTTGTAGTCAAATTTAATCTTGTCGTTTTCTTTTACTTTCTGAACTCCTTCAAGTAAAATTCTATCATTTTCTGTAATACCGCTTTTAATCATGTACAAATCAGGAATTTCACCTGTAATTGTAATTTCTCTAGAACTGACTTTGTCGTCCTTGCCTACTACAAAAACATATTTTTTATCCTGAATTTCGTAAGTTGCTTTTTGCGGAATTACAACGGCATTTTTAAGAGGAACATTCATTTGAACTTGCCCTGTCTCACCATTTCTAAGTAATTTTCCAGAATTTGGGAATCTTGCTCTGAAAGCGATATTTCCTGTTTCGTTGTTGAATTCACTTTCGATTACTTCAACATTTCCTTTTTCTTTAAAAATATCTCCGTTAGCCAAAACTAAGTTTACTTTGTTATCTGCACGTTCTTTAATATTAGTCTCGTAACTAATATATTCTGGCTCCGAAACATTGAAGTAAGCAAACATCTGACTGTTGTCTGAAAGACTTGTCAATAATTCGCCTTCGTCAATTAAACTTCCTAATTTTAAAGGAATACGGTCGATTGTTCCGTCAAACGGAGCTCTGATTTCTGTAAATGATAAATGAAGTTTTGCTAACGATACTTCAGCTTTTGCAGATTGTAGTTTTGCTTGAGCAACACTTAATTCGTTTTTAGAAACGATATTTTTGTCTGCCAATAATTTAGAGTTCTGCAATTCGATTTCTGCAGATTTTTGTTCTGACTGCGCTTTTAATAATTCTGCCTGATACATATTTGGCATAATTTTAAACAACAGTTGTCCTTTTTTTACAAACTGTCCTTCGTCAACATATATATTTTGTAAAAACCCTTTTTCTTGGGCGCGAAGTTCGATATTACGAACCGATCTTATTTGTGAAACGTATTCTTTAGTAAATGAAGTGTCAATTCTAACCGGGTTAGTAACCGTAAATTTTTCTACTTCTTCTTTTTCTTCTTTTTTAGATGTACAGCTCGTTAAGCACACCAAGGCCATTAAGCCTGTGAAAACAATGATTTTTTTCATGATTTAGTTTGGAAATTAAGCGATTGAATGCTTTGGAATGAAAATTCCTTTTGGATGTTAAAATGCACCAGTCAGCCTTAGTCTAGACCATAACTTTCATATAAGCGGAAGTAGAAAAAATATACAACAGCAAGATACGCAGAGATCAAAACTCAGGTAACCGATGTATACTTTAGAATCAAATTCTTAATACTCGTTGAGTAATATAGATGGGATTTGAATGCCCAAATACGGGCGTAGAAATTTTTAAACGATTGGAATCATTCGCTGCAGACTGATCTGAAAGTGCCAGATACAAAGTGTCTACCAAACTATACGAAGCCGTAAAATACTTGTTCGTTAGTAAATTAGTATCATCACCACCAAGAAGATCCTCTTCTAAATCAATATCTGTAGCTTCTTCAATTGTTGAAGTTCCACGATCTTGATTAGTAAATTTAACTCTGTGTTTTTGCAGATGATGGTGATTATGAGGACCAAAAGTATTTGCATTCAAATATTGGCCTCCGCCAAACAGAAGCATATTCATGAATACTAAAAATACTATTAACTTTCTCATTTCGGTGCGAAAGTAATAAAAGAATTAAAACAAAAAAAGAATTTTTAACAAGGTTTAACAGTTCGGTAAAACGAAAACGTTTTCTGTAACTTTTTATATGAAGAAGAGATGAAGAAAAGCATTATACAACTCAAAACCAATAACATAAACAACTACAAAACAATTATTTACATAAAAAAATAAATTCGATTTTTATATCTTAATTTCCATTACAGTAAATTCTTTACCAGCTTTTACAAATGTTTTATGAGTATCCATAAGTCCCATTTTTTCATAAAAAGATTTTTTATTGCTTCTAGCATTACACCAAACTTTTTGCAAATCTTTACTTTTTGCAAATTTCAGAATATGTTTTAAAAGAGAAGTAGCAATTCCTTTTCCTTGATACTCTTCTAAAGTCGCAAGTTTTCTAAACTGCATTTCTTTTCCTTCAATAAAACAAGAAACTATAGAAACTAATTTATCTTCTTCAAAAACACCAAAATGAAATCCTGAATCGTCTTCTTCTAGCTGTACAAATTCAAAAGGCTGGTCGGGCCACATTACTTCATGCCTAATTTGCCAGGTATCGGATGCTTTTATTGTTCTAATTTCCATAACTTTTATAAAATCTTTTCAAAAATAACTCATTTTAATCTGATTAGGAAAGCAAACTCAAAAAACGAACAGATCTAGCCATCAAAACTTTACAAGAAAATAAATCAGACAAATCGTTCAATTCTAATCAATTATGTTTATTTTTATGCTACCAAAATCAAATAAGATCCTTATGAAAAAATTCTTTTTAGCAGCATTTTTATGTTTTTGTGTAAATGGATTTGCGCAATTAATACAAGTTGGACCGCAGTTTTCGACCAATATTACTTCTGTTGATGCAAAAAACTTTAGCTCCGACCATACCAATACAGGAATTGGTTTCGCCGCCTTTGCTCGAGTAAACCTTACTGTTTTTTATGCGCAGGGCGAATTTGGTTATGCTCAAACTAATTTCAGCGTTTTTCAAGATGGAGTTGGAGAAACCGAATTTAAATTGTCTGGTACTGATGCGACTTTAATCGCCGGTTTTAAAATTATTCCGCTTGGAAAAATAGGAAATGTAAGAGTCTTTGCTGGGTACAATTGGAAGAATTATTCAGATATAAGCAACAGCAATAATCTTAATGCTATAGCATTTGAAAGAAATAACCACAGTGTGCTAGGAGGTGTTGGAGTTGATGTTTGGAGACTTACTTTTGATGTAAGATATCTTGCCGGGTTAACTGATATAGATGCTTCTGACGGCGAAATTAAAACTGGCGTAACCAGCCTTTCACTTGGATTTAAATTTTTATAAAACAATAAAAAAGGGAATCAATTGATTCTCTTTTTTATTGTTTTTAGATCTTAATATAATAACTTTCTTCGTTATCATTCTTTATCTTTTCTATTCCTGTTTCTGTTTTGATCGCTACATTAACAACACGTAGAATATTTGATTTTTCATTAAGACTACAGTTCCAAATTGTTCCATCTGAAAGGATAATTTCTGAAAATACAGATCCAGTATTATTTGTATCATTATAAATCAAATTTTCTGTCCTTGTAAGTTTCTTTACTTTTGTTTTTTTGTTCACTTCATAAAACAATATTTCATTTTCTTTGATTTCGATAAATGCATCAAAATCAGACTGATTATTGTTTGCTGATGCAGAAGACCAAACTGGTTGATTTCCTGCTCGTTTCCAAGTGCCAATAGCATTATTTAAAATTTCTTTTCTCAAAATAACTCGCAAAGTATCTACTTTATTAACTGCATCTTTTCCAATTTCATTGCCAGGCTCAATCTTGGCTACTAGAAAAAATAAATCGATTGCCTTTACAAAATCAGCTTTTTTGTAGTAAGAGATAGCGAGTTCGTATTTGCTTTTTTGAAATACTTTTTTTTGATCATTCTGTCCAAAGAACTGAAATGTACTAAATAATACAATCAATACAAATGTATTTTTCATTAAAATATGTAGGTTTTTTATTACCTCACAAACTTAATGTTTTTTTTAAGAAAAATCTTTACGGTTTTCCGTATTTTTGTTTTTTGTTAATTATTCTAAACAAATAATAGTATCTTCCTAAAAATAAAACAACATTATTAACTAATTCATTAAAAATAATTCAATCTATTTAACAAGTAAAACATTATTTTCTGGAGTCGCGTCCATAAAAATTCCTCCATCAAGCTGAATCTGAGTTATTTTTTTTGAACTTTTCAAGATTATTTTGACCGTTTTTTGATTCTTCTCCCAAATCGCTGGTGTCTGATGTAAGATTACTTTCGTTTTATCAGCATAAGTAATTACAACATCAAACGGAATTGCAAAACCTCCAATGTTTTCTACTGTTATAATTTTCTTGTCTGCAGAAATCCCTTTTACTGCAAGATCTATATAATTGTTGGTAAAGAACCAATTATTAAAAAACCAATTTAAATTCTTACCCGTTGCCGTATTAAATGAATTAAAATAATCCCATGGAATTGGGTGTTTTCCGTTCCAAATATCCATATAATCGTGCAATGCTTTTTTGAACAAATCGTCTCCCAACATATCTTTCAAAGCTAAATAAGAAAGAGAAGCTTTACCATAAGAGTTATTTCCGTAACCTGCACCAGAAACTTGTGTAGACATTGTTATGATAGGCTGATCTTGTTCTGCAGATCGATCATTAATATAATGTTTTACTCTAAATTCTTTGTAAAATTTATCTGCAGCTTCTTTGCCGTGTTCAGCAATTCCGATTAAGTATTCAAAAGTGGTTGCCCAACCTTCATCCATAAAAGCATAACGTGTTTCATTAATTCCCATATAGAAAGGAAAATAAGTATGCGCTACTTCGTGGTCTTGCACTAATTGCGCAAAAATAGGATCTCCCATTTCAGAGTCATTACACATCATAGGATATTCCATATCGGCAAAACCTTGAAAAGCTGTCATTTTAGAAAACGGATATGGAACTCCCGGCCAATTGTTAGAAAACCAATCTAAAGCATATTGATTGTTTTTTACAGAATTTACGAAATCTGCCCCTTTAATGTCATAAGCTGCCTGAACGCTTACACGACGGTTTGTTTTCTTATCTACCACAACACTACTGGCATCCCATAAATAATGGTCGCTTAATCCGAAACAAACATCTGTGATATTTTTAGCTTCAAATTTCCAGACATTCCAATCGTATTGTTTGGTTACAATACCGCTTTTCATTTCTTGTTCATTAGCAATATGTAGGATTTCGTCTGTTGTGTATGATTTTTTCAAACGTGAAGCAAATTCAGGTTGCAATACCTCATCTGGGTTTAATAAATCACCTGTCGCGTAAACCACATAATTTTTTGGTGCTTTTACAGAAAAAACATAGTCATTAAAATCATTATAAAATTCCTGACGATCTGTATGTGGTAGTCTATCCCAACCATTATAATCATCAAAAACTGAAACTCTTGGGTAACTATAAGCTACAAAGAAAGTAGTTTCGTCAATCTGACCTTCTCGCCCACTCTCTTTAGACAGAGGATAATTCCATTGAATATTTATAATGGTTTTTGAATTCGGCAAAATTGGTTTTTGCAATTTCACATTTCCAACAGTTCCCCAATTTTTAGCGTCTTCTTTGTACACTTCGTTTTCGACTTTCAATGAGGTAATTGTTAATCCGTCACTTAAAAAATCGTTGCTTACATCACTTCCGCGAGATGAGGTAGGTTTATGAAGATTATTTACAAAACGGATCACTAAATTTCTTAAAGTGTCTTTGCTATTGTTTTCGTAAATAATGGTTTCTGTACCGCTTACCAATCTGGTTTTAGGGTCAACAGAAATTTCCATATTATATTTTCCGCGGTTTTGCCAATAGTTTATGCCTGGCTTGCCATCTTTAGAACGCGTTCCGTTTTCATACGCTTTTTTTATATTTCGCGGCATATAAAGCTCTTGAGCAATAGTATTTTGGACAAAAAGAACAAATGCTATTAATGCAAATTGCAAAAATCTCTTTTTCATAAATGATTCTTAGGTCTTTAAATTGTTATAGTATATAAGACTGTTATTTTAAAACAATGTTACAAATTTAATTATTAATTGTTAATGGTTGATGGTTTGTAGTGGATGGTTGTTGGTTAATGGTGCTTTTTAATTTTTAATTTTTAATTTAAAAAACTAAGCATCTCAGAACCTTAGCATCTTTAAAAGAAAAACCGTCTATCACCTAAAGCAACAGACGGCATCTACAATTAATATATAACCTTGATTACTACAAAATATAATCGGTATTAATAAAATTCGATTCTTTGCTGTTAAGCAATTCCTGCAGAATCTCATTATTATAATCGATATCTTTTGAAGCTACAAACGTACGGATTGAGAAAGAACGTAAAGCATCTGGAATACTCAAAGTTCCTACAGCAGAATCTTTTCTTCCTGTGAAAGGGAAAGCATCTGGCCCTCTTTGGCAAGAGCTGTTTAAGTTTACGCGACAAACTAAGTTAACCAAAGCATCAATAAGCGGTGCCAATGTTTTGATGTCTTTACCAAACAAACTTACTTGCTGTCCGTAATTTGATTCTGCCATATCTTTCAATGGTTCTTTAATATCTTTGAAAGAAAGTACAGGAACAACTGGACCAAACTGCTCTTCATGATAAACGCGCATTTCTTTGTTTACTGGGTAAAGAACTGCTGGGAAAATATAATTATCAGTATGCTTACCTCCTTTTTCATTGATAATTTTAGCACCTTTATGAACAGCGTCATCAATTAAGCCTTGAATATATTTTGGTTTATCTGTCTCTGGAAGCGGTGTCAATGAAACTCCTTTTTCCCACGGATTTCCAAAAACCAAACTATCTACTTTTTCAGCAAAACGTTTATTGAATTCTTCTCTAATAGATTCGTGAACGTATAACACTTTTAAAGCCGTACAACGCTGTCCGTTAAAAGACAAACTTCCTGTAATACATTCTTGAATAGCCAAATCTAAATCGGCATCTGGAAGAATAATCGCTGGATTTTTGGCTTCTAAACCTAAAATAAGACGCAATCTGTTTTTGTTTGGATGCTGATCTTGTAAAGCAATCGCCGATTTACTGTTTCCAATTAATGCCAAAACATCAATTTTTCCAGATTTCATAATCGGAGAAGCTACTTCGCGTCCTCTACCGTAAACGATATTAATTACCCCTTTTGGAAAACTGCTTCTAAAAGCTTCCAACAATGGAGAAATACATAAAACACCGTGTTTAGCAGGTTTGAAGATTACGGTATTTCCCATAATCAAAGCTGGAATCAATAATGAGAAAGTTTCATTAAGCGGATAATTATATGGCCCGAGACATAAAACCACTCCAAGAGGTCCACGACGAATCATTGCGTTTACTCCCTGAACTTTTTCGAAATGCGAACTGCGTCCGTTTAATTCTTTGTAGCTTGCAATAGTGTCGTAAATATACTCTACTGTTCTGTCGAATTCTTTTTGCGAATCTCCTAATGATTTTCCAATTTCCCACATTAAGTATTTCACTACTTCTTCGCGGGTTTCTTTCATTTGCTTCACAAATTTTTCCATGCATTTAATACGATCCACTACTTTCATAGTCGGCCATAAACCTTGTCCCATATCGTATGCATTGGTAGCAGCTTCGACAACTTCTGCTGCTTCTTTTTCTCCCATAAAAGGAATAGATCCTAATAAAGTCGGCGTATATTTTTCAGTTGAAGAAATAGTAGAAAACACAGGTGTGGTTTGCCCTGTCCATTGTTTCAATTCTCCATTTACAAGATAAGTATCTTGGTTTATCAGTGCATTAATCTGATATTCTTCTGGTATAAAACTCATAATTTGGTTATTTAATGGTCTGGTAATTCTATTTTCAAAAGAAAAAAGAGGCTTTTTTATTGCCTCTTCTTCTTTTATGGTTGTACTGTTTCACCTTCCCAATCTAGGATTCCTCCAAGCAGATTGTAAGCGTTTTCTATACCTAACTCGTTCATAATCTGGCATGCTTTTGCACTTCTAGCTCCAGAACGGCAGTATACGTAATAGTTTTTATTTTTGTCTAATTCTTCGATTTCATAGATAAATGCCTGCCCTTTATTGATATCAATATTAAGAGCATTCTCAATGTAGCCGTCATTAAATTCGTCTTCAGTTCTTACATCAAGTATAACTGCATTTTCGTCAGCTTCTAACTGAGCAACCCAATCTTCTTGTGATAAATTCATAATAAAATGTGTTTTTGTAAAATTACGACGTTTCTATATATAAAAAACGTACCAAATGCGATTTCGATTATTATTCTCAGAAAACGTTTTAGAGAAAGTATTATAATCAGTGAATTACAAATTTAGTTACTATTTTTAAAAATTCAGCCTACAAAATCGATAGAAAATAGGATTTTTTCATTTATATAAAATTCATCTTAAATCTGATTTTCTGATAATTATTCCCATTTCAAACCATTATCTTTGCAAACAAATACATTTTTTAATTCGATTTTGATAAATATATCAGCCACGAATTGCACAAATTGGCACTAATTTATTTGTGAAAATTGGTGCAATTCGTGGCAAAAAAAATACACAATGCAACATTCATTAAAAACCATATTCCCTAATTTCTCCAACGAGCTTATCGCTACAATTGAAGAAAACGGAAGCCTTCAAGATTTTAAAGCCGGTACCATTTTAATGCGAACCGGGCAGTATATAAAAAATACCGTTTTGATTATTAAAGGTAAAATCAAAATCTATCGCGAAGGTGAAGATGGCGGAGAGTTCTTAATGTATTATTTACAGCCAGGACAAGCCTGCGCTATCTCGATGATCTGCACTGCTAAAAGCGAAAAAAGCCAAATTATGGCAAAAGTAGTTGAAGATGTTACTGTGATGATGATTCCGCTGCAATTGATGGACAAATGGATGATGGAACACCGCTCTTGGTATGAATTTGTTATTGAAACTTACCGAAGCCGTTTTGAAGAAGTTTTAGAAGTGGTCGATAATATTGCTTTCCGCTCTATGGATGAAAGATTAGAATTTTATTTAAAAAGACATTCTGATGCTTGTGGCTGTTCTGAGGTAAATCTTTCACATCAAGAAATTGCAACCGAATTGAATACTTCTCGCGAAGTGGTTTCTAGATTACTCAAAAAAATGGAACAGCGCGGTCTAGTCAAACTCAACAGAAACCAGATTGAGTTATTGAAATAATTTTTTTTTCTGCCACAGATTAAAAGGATTAGATGGATTTTTCTATTCTTAAATAAAAAGAAATCCTAATAATCCTTTTAATCTGTGGCAAAAACATCTCCTCTTGTCAAGCTGAGCGAAGTCGAAGCTCTACAAAGTATTTAGACTTCACTCAAACTGCCAAAGGCAACATCCAAACAAAAAGAAATCTTTTTAATCCTTTTAATCTGTGGCAAAAAGAAAATTCGCGAAAATTTGTGTAATTCGTGGCGAAAAAAAATCTTCTGTGATAAATGTTACTGTAAGATTCTAATTTCCGAAGCAACTTTGCATTAAAATAAAATGCAATGGAATATTTAGGCTATTTTGCTTCAATCATAATCGGAATCTCGCTGGGTTTAATCGGCGGAGGCGGGTCTATACTTACTATTCCAATTTTAGTTTATCTTTTTAAAGTAAATCCCGATCAGGCGACTTCTTATTCTTTATTTATTGTCGGATTAACCGCTTTATTTGGAAGTTACAGCCATTATAAAATGGGTAATTTGAGACTGAAATCTGCCTTATATTTTGCAATTCCTTCGGTTATTTCGATTCTGATCATCCGCGAAGTTATTTTCCCGCAAATTGCTTCTACCTTATTTTCTGTAGCTTCTTATACCGTTTCAAAAGATTTTCTGATTATGATTATCTTTTCGATCCTGATGATTACTGCAGCTATTTCTATGATTAAAAAGAATCAGCCCGAAATAACAGCAGCAGAAACCAATTATCCGCAGCTTAGCTTTATTGGCTTTTTGGTCGGAATTGTAACGGGTTTTCTAGGTGCTGGCGGCGGATTCTTAATTATTCCTGCCCTGCTCTTTTTCGCAAAACTTCCTATGAAACAAGCAGTTGGAACTTCATTGTTAATAATTACCATTAATTCCTCAATAGGTTTTGCAGGCGATTTATACATCGGAACACCAATAAACTATACTTTTTTATTGAGCGTTTCAGCAATGGCTTTAATCGGAATGTTTATTGGAAGTCAGCTTTCTAAGAAAATTGATGGCACAAAATTAAAACCACTCTTCGGATGGTTTGTCCTCGTAATGGGATTTTATATTATTGCTAAAGAAGTCTTATTCTAAGAGCAATTTCAAAAAGTTTTATTTAGTTTCACTTGTAGAGTAATCTTTGTCAAAGCATTAAACTTTGACAAAGATGAAACTAAAAACCTTCAAATCTCTCCAAATTTATCTTTATAGCGTTCCAATTCAATTTCGGTTCTGGAAAGCAATTTTTCTAATAACTGAATTTTGTCTTCATATAATTCTTTTATAATTGAAGTATTATCGGCATTGATTAAAATACTTCCATTATTATTTCCAGTTATTTTATTGAAACTATTAAAGTATTTGTCGTACTCAAAACTAATTATATCTTCTACACTGACATCTAAAATCTTTCCTATTTCAACCAGTTTTTCATAACTCAAAGAAGTTTTTCCTTTCTCAATTTTACTGTAACCCGCCTGAGTTACACCTAATCTTTCTGCCATATATTCTTGAGTGTAGTTTTTTAACTCTCTAATGTTTCTAATCTTGTTTTTAATTGTTGTGGCCATAATTTTTATTCTGATTTGGGATCATGTATAGTTAAAATAGCCAGCCGTCAAATTACAACGGCTTAACTATACAGATTTTGGGTAAAACTATTTCACTATTAGGAATACCATGAATTAGCGTTTTGTTAATTTTCTTTTTTTGATGATCAAACAACCATATATCAATGCTGCCATTATGAAAAAAGTATCATAACGGAAAATATCAAATACAAACATTTCTGATTTTTTCTTAGGCAGTTTTTTGTATACTGCGTTCAAATTGAAGATCTAAATAATAATCGATCTGCTTACCAACCAATGCGCGATCTTTTGACGCAATTTTGGTTCTTATTTCATTTTGGTAAATATCTTTAACAAAAATAAAATATACAAATTCGGCCTTATCGCTAGACCACAAAACCACAACTAAGGCATAACACAAAACTGCAGGAATAACATAATGCAGATCTGTTATATTAGAAAACAGCATACAATAATATGCAAAAGCAGTTACAGTAATAAACGTGGCATTTTCTAGAAAATACTTTTTCTTTTTTTTAAGCAGTCCGAGTTCTTTAATTTCATCAAACCGATACTGCCAATTCTTAGATTTGTAACGAAATCTAACCTTGTCGGAAAAAATTGTTAATGGCATAAATTTAGTAGGTAAAAATAGATTTAAGATTTTAGTAAAATCGTTTCTAAAAATTTTTTAGGGGGAAAAAATTCTTAGAAACACAATATTAAGCATTAACTGCTTTTTTTTCTTACAACACAACTTATAGAATATAACTATTGGTTGTAATTAAATCTTTTGTAAAAATTGCCTTATGGTTTTATAACAAAATATTCTTCAATTAAAAAATCCGTTTATTCATAGAGAACAAACGGATTTACGTTTTTATTTTTAAAATTTTACTTTTTAAGAAGCTTTTCTAAATATTCTACTTTTTCTTTTTCTGCTTGAACTAATGCTTTTTCAGCCTGAACCAGTCGTTCATAAAGTTCTACCACTTTATCTAAAGGATTAAAAGTCGCATACATTCCTTGATTAAAGCTATTTCCTTGACTTGAACTATTATCATAAAAGTTATTAAAGAAATTGAAAACAGATTCTTCTGAGAAATTTTCAATTGCTTCGATAGTAACACCAAGTGCTTTTGCTATTTCTGTCAATTTTTCTTTATCGATCGTTTCACTTGATTCAATATTCGAAACAGTTTGCTGGCTTAAACCAATCGCAATTGCCAAAGCTTCCTGCTTCATTCCTTTAAGCTCTCTAATTCGGCTTATGTTTCTTCCTATATGTTTTGGTTTTGCTGTTGCACTCATAATTCAAAGATATTTAAAATTCTTGAGAAATTATTTGATTCGTAAAAATACAAGTTTTTCGTACTAATGCAAAAAGCCAAATTGACATTAAAATAAAAACTTTATCTCAATTCATAAGTCCATTTTGACGTCTTCTCATCAAAATCTACAGAAATATAAGCCATGTAATCAACGGCTATTTGTGTTACTTTACTTCTTTTTATTTCCCAACTCTTTATTTTTTTCAGCAATTCTATACTATAAATTTCAAATTCCGTTATAGGTCTTCTACTTTTTACATTAAATTCTTTCATTAAACCAAAATTCGGATCAATTTTAAAATCCTCAGAAGATTTATACCAATCAAAAAAATTAAAAACAGAAACTAATTCTCCTTTTTTATTAATGTACAATGCAAAAAATCCAGATGGCTTATCTGATTTTATATTTTTGGCAGTTTTAAAAATGGAGTCCAAATTTGTAATCGGTTTTGTGGGATTAAATTCATTGTTCACAGCATAGTCAAGATCATAGATGTAGTTGTCTAATTTAAATTCGTTGCCATGATCCAACACTTTTTGCAAGAGAGGATCAATTCCTCTTTCCCGAATAACTTGCGAATTGGAACAAATTATACCAAAATATAATTTTCTGCCTTTTCCATGTGCAAAAACAAGCCATTCTTGATTTAGATATGCTTCTGTATAACACGAATCCCACATACCTTCTTTTTGATATTCAAATGTAAATGACATTTCTTTCGGAATCTTACCATTCTTATAACTTTCAAGCACCTTAAATTTAATAGTATAAGTTGCTGAATCTTTACTAATGGTTTTATTTGTAATTATTCCCTTAAATACATGTTTTGATGCATAAAATTCTAATATTGGTTTAGGTATATCACAACTGCAAGCAATTGCTTTTACAGATACAAATAATAAAATAAGTATCGTTAGTATTTGTTTTTTCATAGCTGTTTTCTGAATTGCCTCCAGCTTTAGCTGGAGGTAAACAAATGTATACAAAAAAGGCTTTAGCCAAAACCGCAAAGTTTGGCTAAAGCCCAATTCAAATCTCAACAAAAACCTCCAGCTAAAGCTGGAGGCAATTCATATATATCGACAGTAAATTCAATTCGTGAAAATTCGTGTAATTAGTGGCAAACAAAAAAAACTAATGTTCTCCATACCCAACATCATCCATTTTCCCGCTGAAAACTCGATATTGAATAATAAAATAGATAATCACCAGAAACAAAGCGATAAAAAACCAGCTCAAACCAGCGTTTAATCCGTATTCGTGAGCGGCAGTATTGTAGATGGTTAAAGACGGATTTACTTTATTGGTTGAAGGCAAAACATTTGGGAAAATCGAAACTGCTGTAGAAGCAAATCCTCCAACTAAAAACAAAGTCGAAAACAGAAATCCGTGACCGTCTTTTTTAAAGGAACGAACTTTGAATAATCCAGCAATTCCAACAAAAGTCATTAAAGGAAAAAACCAAAGAATCGGATTTTCAACAAAATTGTGAAATGGTTTCGGCTCAATAAAGTGCCAAATTCCCAAAGAGATAAATACCAAAACCAGCAAAACAAAATTCAGTCTAAAAACTACATTTTTCAATTTCGGATTCAGCGCCGAATTCGTTTTATAAATAATCCAATTTGCGCCATGAATTGTCAAAGCGACAACACTCACAACACCTAGAAAAAGCGTAAACCAGTCGATAATTCCCAATTCATTAGCCTGCGGACTAAAAGTCGGATTCCATAAAGGCAGAAAGAAATAATGCGCTTCTTGCGTTGAAACGCCATTTTGAACCATTCCGAGATTGACACCACGAACGATATTTCCAAGAGCAATTCCGAAGAAAAGAGCCAAAAGCAAACTTGCAATTCCGAAAGCTTTATCCCAAATCGCTTCCCACATATGATTATGAATTTGTCCACGCATTTCGAGTCCGATGGCACGGAAAATCAGAAGCCATAAAATCATAATCAGAGGCAGATAAAAACCGCTGAAAGAAGAAGCATATAAAGTTGGAAAAGCAAAAAACAAAACGCCTCCAGCTGCAATAAGCCAAACTTCATTGGCATCCCAAAACGGACCGATTGCGTTTGTAATTGCTTTTTTATCTTTTTCTGTATCGGCAAAAAATAAATGAATAATTCCTGCACCAAAATCATAGCCGTCTAAAACCAGATAAACAGCCAGAATTCCCATTAAAACTACGTACCAAAAAAATTCCATACTTATATTTTTTCTGTTGAAAGTTCCACATGATGCGGCCCTTTATTGATAATTTTTCCAACCAAAAGCAAAAACAGCATTCCTAGCAAAAGGTACAAACCTATAAAACCCAACAATGTAAATAACGTATTTCCAGAAGAAACTGTTGGCGAAGCTCCAGCCGCTGTTCGCATTAAATTATAAACCAGCCAAGGCTGTCTTCCTAATTCGGCCGTGTACCAGCCTGTTGTATTGGCGATGTACGGAAATGGCATCATAAACATGAGCGACCATAAAAGCCATTTGGTTTCAAAAAGTTTCCCTCTTATTAATTGGAAAAGAGAAATTACCATCAAGCCAATAAAAACAGTTCCGAGCCCGACCATAATATGATAAGCATAATACAATCCTGAAATATTAGTCGGATGAAGATCTTCTTCAAACTGATCTAAGCCTTGAATTTCCTGATCCCAATTTCCGTAAGTCAAGAAACTCAGAATATTTGGAACGGCAATTTTGTTATCCAATTTTTTGTCTTTTACGTCTGGCTGACCGATTAAGACAATCTCTGAACCTTTCTTTTCGGTATGAAAAATTCCTTCCATTGCGGCAAAAGTTACGGGTTGGTACTTCACCACATTTTTAGCTGCTAAATCTCCCGTTGGAACTGCTACAATAATGCTCGAAGTCAATCCGAAGATTACTCCTGTTTTCAAGAACAATTTCCCGAAAGAAACATTCTTTTTGCTTAAAATATAGAAAGCTCCAATTCCGGCAACAACAAAAGAGCTTGTCACCAACGAAGCGGCTTGATTGTGTAAATAAGAAGGCCAAAGCCAAGGATTTAAGAATAATGCTTGAAAGTTATTCAACACAAATTTTCCGTTTTCCAGAATTTCATAACCCACAGGATTCTGCATCCAAGAATGTGTAGCAATGATTAAAAATCCGCTGGCCCAAGAACCAATCATAATTAATAATCCCGTCACAAAATGCCATTTATGTCCCAGAAGTTTTTCTCCAAATAAAAATAAACCCAGGAAAGAAGATTCGAGAAAGAAAGAAAACATTCCTTCCATTGCCAATGTTTGACCGATGATTCCTCCTGTCAATTCGGAGAACTTAGCCCAGTTGGTTCCAAATTGAAACTCCATCGGAATTCCCGTTACAACGCCCATTGCAAAATTGAGGGCGAAGATTTTCATCCAGAAATGGGTGGCGTGATTGTATTGTTCGTCTTTAGTTTTGAGATATTTCCACTTGAAGTACACAATGATCAACGAAAGACCCATTGTAAGTTGCGGAAAAAGATAATGAAAAGTGATCGTGAAGGCAAATTGCATTCGATCATAAAAGAGCATTTCTTCCATAATGGTAATTTGTTTATGAAGTTTCACAAATTTAACCATTAGAACCCGAATTAACGCCTTTTAAAAAAAGTTTATCGCCCCGATATTTGTTAAACTTTTCAACAATTTAAAAGTGCTTTTCACACTTGTATTCTACAACAACTTTGTCAAAGTTTGAAACTTTGACAAAGTTTCTTCGTATTTATTTTTTGCGTATTGTTTTGTCATTCGACGAAGGATAAATCTCCGCAAGTAACTCCGCAACGAGAAGCCTTTCTTTGTCGAGCTTCGTACGAAGATTTCTCCTTCGTCGAAATGACAAGATTGCGTATAGATTTACATGATCAAAAACATAACCCGTGGTTTCAACCACGGGGACACAATGCATATCCGATACGTTTCCTGCGGTTGAAACCGCAGGCTATGTTTGATTTTGATTGCGTGGCTTTTATTGATTATTTCTCCAAAATCCCTTTTTCTACACTTTCATTAATCAAACCTTCGGCATAATTCCAGATTGATTTTGAGCCTTCCTTGATAACGCTTTTCTTCTCGTAAACTTTATAGTATTTTACTCCAAACTCTTTCCAAGTTCCGCCATTGTTAGATGTGTTTTGCAATAACGGTTCAAGTCTGTCCATAGATTTTGCAAATTTAGCTTCGTTGGTTTCTCCTGCTTCAAATTCTTCCCAAATGGCGATAAATTCTTCTTTTTGTTTTTCAGGAAGCAAACCAAAGATTCTGTTTGCGGCCAAACGTTCTTCATCTGTGTTCGAATGATTTTTTACAGTATCGTAAATAAAAACGTCTCCCGCATCAATTTCAACGATATCGTGTATCAAAACCATTTTCACGACTTTCAAAACATCAATTGGTTCGTTGGAATGTTCTGCTAAAACAATTGCCATTAAAGCCAAATGCCAGCTGTGTTCTGCATCATTTTCGCATCGGTCGCTGTTGAATAATTTTGTCTTGCGCTGAATGTATTTTACTTTATCAATTTCTTTTATAAAAGCAATTTGATCAAATAATTGTTGTGTGTTCATTTTATTTTTGTTTTGAAATGACATTCGTCATATGCAAAATTAAAGCTTAAAGCGTAATTGCTCAACTTAAAATTAATTTATCTCAACTGAATATCACAAACACCACATTTTTTTACACAAAAACCTAATTTCTGTAACATTAGTCACCTATTTTTTTAAAAAACAAAGTTACCTTTGTAACCCATCATTTTACAATACCTATCATGAAAATAGAACAAATTTACACCGGATGCCTCGCTCAAGGTGCATATTATATCACTTCAAATGGCGAAGCGGCCATTATTGATCCGCTTAGAGAAATTCAGCCTTATCTGGATCGTTTAGAGCGCGACGGAGTGAAACTGAAATACATTTTTGAAACGCATTTTCACGCCGATTTCGTTTCTGGCCACGTTGATTTAAGCAAAGAAACAGGAGCTCCAATTGTTTACGGACCAAATGCTGCTTGCGAATTTGATTGCATTTCTGCAAAAGACGGACAGGAATTCAAAATCGGAAAAGTGACAATTAAAGTTTTACACACTCCAGGTCATACAATGGAAAGCAGTACTTTTTTATTAATTGATGAAAACGGAAAAGACCATGCGATTTTCTCTGGCGACACTTTATTTATTGGTGATGTCGGACGTCCTGATTTAGCTCAAAAAGCAGCTGGAATGACACAAGATCAATTGGCTGGAATTTTATTTCATTCGTTAAGAGATAAAATCATGACTTTGGCTGATGACGTGATTGTTTATCCTGCACACGGTGCTGGAAGCGCTTGCGGAAAAAACATGAGCAAAGAAACGGTTTCGACTATTGGAAACCAAAAAGCTACCAATTATGCTTTGCGCGCCAATATGACCGAAGAAGAGTTTATCAAAGAAGTAACGGATGGTTTATTGCCTCCTCCTGCTTATTTCAGCATGAACGTGGCTATGAATAAAGGCGGTTACGAAAGCTTTGAAACAGTTCTAAACAACGGAATGAGAGCCATAAACGTAAAAGAATTTGAAGCTGTAGCCGAAGAAACTGGCGCTTTAATTTTAGATACAAGAAGCGCAGCAGATTTCAGCAAAGGATTTATTCCGCAGTCTATCAATATCGGAATCAACGGTGATTTTGCTCCGTGGGTTGGAACTTTAATTGCCGATGTAAAACAGCCAATTATATTGGTTACTGCAGCGGGAATGGAAGAAGAAACCGTAACTCGTTTAAGCCGTGTTGGTTTTGACACGATTATCGGACATCTAGAAGGCGGTTTTGAAGCTTGGCAAAATGCAGGTTTTGAAATTGACACTGTAAATAGAATCACTGCAGAACAGTTTGCAAACGAGTTTAAATTCGGAGAAGATAAAGTTGTCGATATTCGTAAAGAAACAGAATACGCAGCAGAACATATAGATGATGCTTACAGCAAACCTTTGGCTTATATAAATGACTGGGTAAAAGACATTAATCCAAATGAGCATTTTTATTTACATTGTGCTGGTGGTTACAGAAGTATGATTGCAGCTTCTATACTTCAAGCAAGAGGTTTCAGAAATTTCTCTGAAGTTGAAGGCGGTTTTGGAGCAATTTCTAAAACTAATGTGCCAAAATCAGATTTCGTATGCCAAAGCAAAACTCTCAATTAGATTTTTGCCACAGATTAAAATGATTAACACAGATTATAAATTTAATATATAATTAGCTAGCAGATTGACAGATTACAAAGAAAAAAATCCTTTTAATCTGTGAAATCTGTGGCAAAAAAACTAGCAAATGAGTTTATTAGAAATAATAAGAGAACCATGGCCTTGGTACGTTGCAGGCCCTTTGATTGGATTAACTGTTCCAATTTTATTAATTATCGGAAATAAATCTTTCGGGATTAGTTCTTCACTTCGTCATATTTGTGCGGCTTGTATTCCTGCAAATATTTCATTTTTTAAATACGACTGGAAAAAAGAAAGCTGGAATTTATTCTTTGTTCTTGGAATATTCTTCGGAGGTTTTATTGCTACTCATTTTCTTTCGAATCCTAATCCGGTGGAAATTGCTCCTGAATTATCAGAGAAATTAGCGACTTACGGAATCACAGATCATAGCGGTTTGGTTCCTGCACAATTATTTTCTTGGGAAAGTTTATTAACGCTTCGCGGATTTATCATGATTGTGGTTGGCGGATTCTTAGTAGGTTTCGGAACTCGTTATGCCGGCGGATGTACGAGCGGTCATGCGATTATGGGATTATCAAACTTACAATGGCCATCTTTGGTAGCTACAATCTGTTTTATGATTGGCGGTTTTGTAATGGCACTTTTGATTTTACCTTATATTCTTTCACTTTAAAATTTCAAAAATGAGTTTAGAAAATAAAAATATCGACGGCGAAGGAATCAACGCAAGCCAGAAAAAAGAAACTGCAATAGGAAACTTAAAATATTTAATCGTTGGAATCTTTTTCGGAATTGTATTCGTAAAAGCAGAAATCATCAGCTGGTTCCGTATTCAAGAAATGTTCAATCTGGAATCATTTCACATGTATGGCGTGATTGGATGCGCTGTTGCAGTTGGATTGATCTCAGTTCAATTGATTAAAAAATTCAACATCAAAACCCTTGATGGCGAAAAAATCGAAATCCAGCCAAAGACTTTCAATAAAGGACAAATCTATGGCGGATTGTTATTCGGTTTCGGATGGGCCATCACAGGAGCTTGTCCAGGTCCGCTTTTTGCTCAAATTGGAACTGGCGCAACTGTAATTGTAGTTACTTTAGTTAGTGCAATTGCTGGAACTTGGGTTTATGGTTTGATTAAAGATAAATTGCCTCATTAAAAAATGAATACAACAGAAAAGCCATCTCTAAGAAAAGCAAATCTTTCAGAAATACCTCAAATCTGGGAAATCCTTCAAGATGCAATTGAACAAAGACGATTAGACGGAAGCACGCAGTGGCAAGATGGCTATCCGAACGAGCTTTCTATTAAAAGCGATATCGAAAATGGTTACGGATATGTTTTTACAGAAGACGAATCGATTCTAGCTTATGCGGCAATTATTTTTGACAATGAACCTGCTTACGAAAATATCGAAGGCAAATGGCTTACCGATGACGATTATACTGTTGTGCATCGTGTAGCCGTTTCGAAATTGGCAAAAGGAAAAGGGATTGCAACAAAACTATTTGAAAGCATCGAAGGTTTATCTGTCGAAAATAAAATTTACAGTATAAAAGTAGACACAAACTTCGATAATACTCCGATGTTGAAAATTTTAGATAGATTAAAATATACGTATTGCGGAGAAGTCTATTTTAGAGGCTCTGCAAGAAAAGCATTTGAAAAACGATTGATCTAAATAAACAATATATAAAATTAATAACCCGACTGGTTCTATGAATCTGTCGGGTTTTGTTTTTTTTAAGAAGCAATTCATTCCGTAGGAATGTCTCATTGGTAGTAGAATTGAATTTGGATTCCATTTTTACGTTCCGTAGGAACGTTTGATTGATTTACAAATACATCATAAACAGGTGTCCCTACAGGACACAATACACAACGATATTTTTTTTCTACTACCGATCAGATATTCCTACGGAATATTTCTTCATCAATTTTTAATTTCATTTCGTTAAGTTTGCTTTAAACAAAAAGTCCCGTAAAAAAATATGAATCGCTCAGAGCAGTTATTAAAACTACAAAATACAGAAAATTGGGACGTAATAATTATTGGCGGAGGTGCAAGCGGACTAGGAACTGCAATTGATGCGGCAAGTCGCGGTTACAAAACCATTTTATTTGAAGCTGTTGATTTCGCAAAAGGAACTTCCAGCCGAAGCACTAAACTGGTTCATGGCGGAGTACGCTATTTGGCGCAAGGAGATGTACATTTAGTTAGAGAAGCATTAAAAGAACGAGGCTTATTGGCACAAAATGCAAGTCATTTGGTAAAAAATCAATCTTTTATTATTCCGAATTATCATTGGTTAAGCGGTTACTTTTATACCATCGGATTAAAAATTTATGATCTTTTATCTGGCGGTCTGAGTTTGGGAAGTTCAAAATATCTTTCGAAAAAGAGAACTATTGAAATGCTTCCTAACGTAGAAGAAAATGGTTTGGTAAATGGCGTGATTTATCACGATGGACAATTTGACGATTCTCGTCTTGCTGTCAATCTTGCTCAAACCGCGGTAGAAAACGGAGCTTGTATTTTAAATTATACTAAGGTTGTTAATTTATTAAAGGATAATAACAATCAAGTAATCGGAGTTCAGGTTCAGGATCAAGAAAGCGGAATTAAATACGACTTAAAAGGTTCTGCCATTATAAATGCTACAGGAGTTTTTACAAATGCCATCATGAAGCTCAATGATAACGTTTACAAAAAATATATTGTTCCGAGTCAGGGAATTCATTTGGTTTTTGATAAATCATTTCTGCCTGGAGATCATGCCTTAATGATTCCGAAAACAAAAGATGGAAGAGTTTTATTTGCAGTTCCTTGGCATAATCGTGTTGTAGTTGGTACGACTGATACTTTAATAAAGAAACAAAGTTTAGAACCAATTGCTTTAGAAAGCGAAATTCAATTTGTACTTGAAACAGCCCAGCGATTCCTAGCCAAAAAACCCGAAAGAAAAGATGTATTAGCTGTTTTTGCAGGATTACGCCCTTTGGCTGCACCTAAAGAAGAAGGTAAAAGCACCAAAGAAGTTTCTAGAAGCCATAAAATTATAGTTTCAGAAACTGGCCTTATTACGATTACTGGAGGAAAATGGACCACTTACCGAAAAATTGCTGAAGATATAATTGACAAAGCCATCAAAACAGGCAAACTACCAAAAAGAACCTGTACAACAGAACATCTTCCTATTCACGGAAGCCAACCTACTACTTCACTTGATAGAGAAAATCACTTCTATATATATGGTACTGATATTGCAAAAATAATCGAGTTGCAAGAAAGCGAACCGGCATTAAAAGAAAAACTGCATCCAAATCACGAATTTACAATGGCAGAAGTCGTTTGGGCAATTCGCTACGAAATGGCAAGAACTGTGGATGATATTTTGGCGAGACGAGTTCGGTTATTGTTCTTAGATGCCAAAGCTGCAATTGAAGTTTCGGAGAAAACAGCTAGAGTAATTGCCAAAGAACTTGGTCATGATGAAGCTTGGATAAACAATGAAGTTGCCAATTTCAAGCAAATTGCGAAAGGGTTTCTGCTATCCGAATTCCAATAAAAGGCAAATCTAGCTAATTTTGAGAATCTTTCAGCTTAAAATTATCTTACAAAAACTGCTGCATAATTGTTTTTCAAGCAAAATTATCTTTTGATTTTAAAAAATTATTAAATATCAATATACCAATGTGTTAACAATAATAAATTAGTTTAATTTTATTGTATAAAACCATCAATTCAGTTCTTTAGAAAAGTGCGCCTAAACAGATTAACAAAAAATTAACACAACACTTGTATATACAACTATTAAAAGTTATACATTTGTATATACAAATTATACACTTACGACTATGACAATTGAAGAGGTTATTAAGAGTACGGTTAAGATGGATAATGCGAAAAAAGTTATTCTGAATATCATGTACACGCAAAATGTGATTCAGGATCATTTCAACGAGTTGATCAAACCGTATGATTTATCTGGAGAACAGTATAATGTGTTACGTATATTAAGAGGACAAAAAGGAAAGCCTGCTAATATGTGCGTGATACAAGAACGAATGCTTGCTAAAACAAGTAATACAACACGTTTGGTTGACAAATTATTATTGAAGGATTTTGTAACTCGAAATGTTTGTCCTGATAATCGAAGAAAAATTGAAGTTTCGATTACGCAAAAAGGACTGGATGTTTTAAAAGAATTAGATCCTAAAGTAGATGAGCATGAGCAAACGTTTGCAAACAATTTAAAACCAGAAGAACTGGTTTTCCTGAATCAATTATTAGAAAAATATAGAACCAACAAATAAAAAATAATATAAACTATGAGCAATTTCTTAGAAAATCAAAATTGGAGATACGCAACCAAACAATTTGATGCTTCAAAAAAGATATCAGATGCTGATTTAAATACATTAAAAGAAGCCGTTAGATTAAGTGCTTCTTCATACGGATTACAACCTTATAAAGTTATTCTTGTTGAAAATCCAGAATTAAGAGAAAAATTAAAAGGTGCAGCTTGGGGACAAACTCAAATTACAGACGCTTCTCACCTATTCATTTTTGCAAATGACTTAAAACTTGATGCAGGTTCTGTTGACAAATACATCAACAATATCAGCGAAGTAAGAGGTGTTCCTGCAGAAGCTTTAGGCGGATTTAGCGACATGATGAAAAATGTTATTGCAAATTTATCTGAAGATGCAAAACATATCTGGACTGCAAAACAAACGTATTTAGCTTTAGGAAACTTGTTAAATGCAGCTGCCGATTTAAAAATTGATGCTACTCCTATGGAAGGTTTTAACGCAGCTCAGTTTAATGAAATCTTAGGTTTCGATAAATTAGGTTTAAATGCTTCAGTTATTGCAACTGTAGGTTACAGACATGACGACGACAAATCTCAGCACCAGAAAAAAGTTAGAAAATCACACGAGGAATTATTTATCACTATATAATTAATTATTTATTAATCAAATTCAAATTTAATTTTAAAAACATGAAAAATTTAAAAACTATTGCAATAGCATTATTCGTAGCAGCAGCTGGAATCTCAGTAAACGCTCAAACTAAAAAAATCGACGTAAAAGCATCTACTATTAAATGGGTAGGAAAAAAAGTAACTGGAGAACACTCTGGAACTGTAAACTTCAAAGATGGAGCTGTTATTTTCAAAGGAAAAAAATTAGCTGGTGGTAACTTTACAGTTGACATGACTTCATTAACTTCTACAGATTTAACTGGAGAGTACCAAGGAAAATTAAACGGTCACTTAAAAGCTGACGATTTCTTCGGAACTGACAAATTCCCAACTTCAAAATTAGTTTTCAAAACTATCGGTGCAAAATCTGCTGACGTTTACACTGTAACTGCAGACTTAACTATCAAAGGAATCACTAAACCTGTAACTTTTGATATCACTGTAAAAGGAAACACTGCTACAACTGCTTTCAAAGTTGACAGAACTAAATATGACATTAAATATGGTTCAGGTAGTTTCTTCGACGGTTTAGGAGATAAAACTATCAATGACGAATTCGAATTGGCTGTAGCTTTAAAATTCTAATATTTAAGTCTTACTAATTCAGAAATACAATAAACCCCAGCAGTTTTATACTGTTGGGGTTTATTTTTAAGTACTTCTTTTAATTTTTATTGGATTTTGTCTTGTATCAAAAACATCCAAAATTTCAATTGAATTTCTCTTTAAATTAATCCAATAAATAATTTTATAATTTTTGTAGACCAAATATCGTATTTCTTCAGAGTAGCTTTCTAAAAGTTCTTCTCTTTGTCCTATTGCATTTGTTGGCTTTGGTTTTAATTTTAGAGTTTCTTTGGTAATCCCAAGTACAATCTTTTTCGCAACAGTTAGGCTTGCTTCTTTCTTATAATAATCAAAAATCTTTTTTAATTCAGTTTTAGCAAAATCAGTCCAATAAATTTTCAACTCCATTTCTCAATCTCAGAAATTAACTCATCAACATCTGTCATTCTTTCATTTTTAGAATCATCTAAAGAGTCATCAATTCTTTTATGAAATTCAGCGATAGACATTGGTTTTAATTCTAAATCTTCTTTAATTTCTTTTTTTAACAATTTTTCAAACTGAGAAATTGCCTTCTCACTTTCAAGTTTAAGAAAGTCTCTAATAAAAATCACTTTTCGAGTATCTAAATCCATTTTTTTTATTTTTATCAAAGTTACAAATTATCTTTAAATGAAATTTAATTGCAAATAATTTTAAAATAGACTTTTACAATAAAAAAAGGCTTTAACTCTTTTCAAAAACTTAACATTCTTAATACTATAGTAACGCTTTCGTAATAAGCATCAGGACTTTGATTAACATACGGCTTCTATTTTTGGGACAATTAAAAAAATCAAAAACTAGAAATTAAAATCATAGTTATGAAAACAAAATTACATATTGCATGTACAATCTTCATTATCAGCTTTTTCGCACAGGCTCAGCAACAGCCAAAAGGAATTATTGGCACTTCTAACTGGATGACCAACTGGACGAGTTTTAAACCTGCTGGCAATGACTATGGCGAAGCAACAAACATAATTGCAGGAACAATCGATAAAGACACAAGATTAACGAAACGCAACATCTACCATTTAGTTGGCGTTGTGTATGTTACCAATAATGCTACTTTAACTATCGAACCCGGAACTGTTATCCGTGGCGATGATAAAACCTGCGGAACTCTTGTTATCACTAATGGCGCAAAAATTATGGCAGAAGGTCTTGAAACTGACCCAATTATTTTTACATCAGAAAATGAAATAAATAACAGAAAACCAGGTGACTGGGGTGGAATTATAGTTTTAGGAAAAGCTCCTATAAATTCTTTAGGAGGAATTCACACTTTACCTTTTGATTTAGATCCAACTTTAAATCATTACGGAGGACAAGATCCAGAAGATAATTCAGGGATTATGAAATATGTGAGAATCGAATATGCTGGAAGAAAATTAAGTGCTTCTAAAGAATTAAACGGCCTTTCTCTTGCTGGTGTTGGAAGAAAAACTACTATTAGCCATGTCCAAATTAGTTACTCAAATGATGATTCTTTTGAATGTTATGGCGGAGATTTGAATTTAAGCAATTTAGTATCATACAGAACAACCGACGATGATTTTGATTTTACGCAAGGTGCTCAAATTAATATCTCAAACAGTATTGCAATTCGTCATCCATTTTCTTCAGATATTTCAGGATCAAGATGTTTTGAAGTAGATTCATATGAAAAAGTTGCTTCTACAGATATGACCAAAAAGATGACTAAAATAAATGCTAGCAACATTACATTGGTTAATTTAGAGGAAAATAATCAAGGTTTGGTTAGAGAGTCTGCTTACATTAAAGAAAATACATTTTTCAACTTAACTAATAGTGTGGTTTCGGGCTTTGCTCCTTTTATTTTATTGGAAGGGAATATCGGAAACGGTGAAGCCAATTTATCTAAAATTAGCTTCAAAAATGTTGTGGCAAACAATTGTACAGGTGAAATCGAAAGTGAATCTGGCAGCAATACTCCGGGCATAAAAAACTATTATGGCAATCCAGCTTTTGGAATAGAATATACTAAAATGAAATTGAACGAGTTATTTTCGATTCCAAATATCAAAGGAAATCCAGATTTTAGATTAAATGTAAACAACACGATAGCAAGTGGAAATTAAGGAGTTACAGAAGGATTTTAAATTAAAATTTAACAAATTTTACAGATTCGAAAAGATTTTTTTCAAATTTTATGTACTCTAATTAAAATTACATTTATATCTTTGCCATATCAAAATAAAGAAATGAGAACAATTTTAAACAATACTTGGTGGTGGAGCAATTTACGTCAGACGTCGTGAACGAAGCTTCCTATGGTATTGTAAAAAAATATAAAATATAAAGGGCTTGTCATCACGACAAGCCCTTTTTTTTTGATCCAATTGAAAACAAATTATCGAACAACATAAAACTATATATTTTGAAACCTTTTATTCTTAATACACATTACAAACAAATTCTGGCAGATACGGTTACGCCAGTAAGTATTTATTTCAAAATCAGAGATAAATTCCCAAACAGTTTATTATTGGAAAGTAGTGATTATCACGGAAATGACAACAGTTTCTCTTACATCTGCTGTAATCCGATCGCTACTATAAAAATCGAAAATGAAGTTATCTCAAAAACTTTTCCTGATGGAACTTCAGAAAAAATAGCTATCGATGCTTCAACAAATATCCCTCAGGTAATTCAAGAATTTTCAAGTCAGTTTAAAGCAGAAAAAAACGATTTTAAATTCATCAACAACGGATTATTTGGCTACATTTCTTATGATGCCGTTCGTTACTTCGAAAAAGTTTCAATTGCAAAAAAAGACAATGCGACTTCAATTCCAGATGTTTTTTATGCTGTTTATCAAAACATTATTGCAATTAATCACTTCAAAAACGAAGCTTATATTTTTTGCCACAGCGTAGATAACAAAAATAATATTGTAGAAATCGAGCAATTATTGCAATCAAGAAATATTGCTTCTTATAAATTTTCAAAAGAAGGAGAAGGATTTTCAAACTTAACAGATGAAGAATTTAAAACAAATGTAGCTTTAGCCAAAAAACATTGTTACCGCGGAGATGTTTTTCAATTGGTTTTATCACGTCGATTTACTCAAGGTTTCAAAGGAGACGAATTTAATGTGTATAGAGCTTTAAGAAGCATTAACCCTTCTCCCTATTTATTCTTTTTTGATTATGGCGATTTCAAAATATTTGGTTCTTCTCCAGAAGCTCAAATTATCGTAAAAAACAGAAAAGCTGAAATTCACCCAATTGCAGGAACTTTCAAAAGAACCGGAAACGACGAACGTGATGCGCTTTTAGCAAAAGAACTTTCTGAAGATAAAAAAGAAAACAGCGAACATGTTATGTTGGTTGACTTAGCTAGAAATGATTTAAGCAGAAACGGTCACGATGTAAATGTAGAAAAATATAGAGAAGTTCAGTTTTTCTCTCACGTAATTCACTTAGTTTCTAAAGTGACAGGGCATTTACACGATAAAGCAACAACCATGCAAGTCGTAGCTGATACTTTTCCAGCGGGAACTTTAAGCGGTGCTCCAAAACACAGAGCCATGCAATTAATTGAAGAATGCGAAAAAACAAATCGTAACTTCTACGGAGGCGCAATTGGTGTTATGGATTTTGACGGAAACTTTAATCACGCCATTATGATTCGAACTTTCCTTTCTAAAAACCATCAATTGCATTGTCAGGCAGGAGCTGGAATTGTAGCAAGCTCTGATGAAGAAAGTGAAATGCAGGAAGTTTACAATAAATTAAGAGCATTAAATACAGCACTAGAAATGGCAGAAAATATTTAGTATTCAGTCGCGGTTATCAGTCGCATAACGTGAAACCTTAAACTTGAAACAATTAAAAAACAAACCATAAAAACCACAAACTATGAAAAAAGCAGTAACAATTTTAGTTTTAATCATTACTCTGACTTCTTGCAATTCAGAAAAAAAACAAAATCCGATTGAAGGAACCTGGCGTCTTATATCAGCAGAAACGACTGAGAAAGATTCGACTTTTTCAACTTTCAATTCAAAAACAAAAATGATTAAAATTATTAACGATACACATTTTGCTTTTTTTAATCATGATTTAAAACACGGAAAAGATACAACAGCGGCATTATTCTTTGGCGGAGGCGGAAAATATACTTTAAAAGACAGTATTTATACAGAGCATTTAGAGTTTTTCAACAACCGCGATTGGGAAGACAACAAATTTGAATTTGTAGTGAAAGTTCAAAACGACACTCTAATTCAAAAAGGAATAGAAAAAGTAGAAAAATTAGGAGTAGATCGTGTTATCGTAGAGAAATACGTTCGAGAGAAATAAGAAAATTTGGTTTCAGGTTTAAAGTTTCAAGTTTCACGTTCCAACCAACTTGAAACCTGAAACAAAGAAAACCTGAAACAAAAAACACAACACAATGAAAAAGATTTTAGTTATAGACAATTACGATAGTTTCACTTACAACTTAGTGCACTATTTAGAAGATTTAAACTGCGAAGTTACCGTTTACAGAAACGACGAATTTGATATTGATGAAATTGCATCTTTTGAGAAAATATTACTTTCACCAGGACCTGGAATTCCAGATGAAGCAGGTTTATTAAAAGCAGTTATCGAAAAATACAGTCCAACAAAAAGCATACTTGGCGTTTGCTTAGGACAACAAGCAATCGGCGAAGTTTTTGGAGGAACGCTTTCAAATCTTGATAAAGTGTATCACGGAGTGGCTACAAATGTAAAAACAGTAGTAGATGATGAAATTCTTTTTGAAGGTTTAGGAAAAGAATTCGAAGTCGGAAGATACCATTCTTGGGTAGTTGACAGCAATTTACCTGAAGATTTAGAAGCAACTTCGGTTGATGAAAACGGACAAATCATGTCTTTGCGTCATAAAAATTATGATGTAAGAGGCGTTCAATTTCATCCAGAAAGCGTTTTGACACCAAATGGGAAAAAGATTTTAGAGAACTGGATTAAGAGTTAGTTTTTAGTCTCAGTAATCAGTGACAATAAAAAAACTTAGAACCTTAATATCTCAGTAACCCAGAATCTCAAAAAAAATGGAAATAACAATTTTAGAAACCCGAGAAATCAACATTGAGGACATTTTAGTTTTGTACAAAGCAAACGAATGGAGTTCTGCAAGTAAGCCAAATGAATTATATAATGGCTTATTAAATTCTGAAACTTTAATAACCGCTTGGGAAGAAAAAAAGCTCGTTGGACTTGGAAATGCAATTTCAGATGGATCTCTAACAGTTTATTATCCACATTTATTGGTGCTTCCAGAATATCAAGGAAAAGGAATTGGGAAGTTAATTTTGGATAAACTGCAAGAGAAATACCGACATTTTCATATGCAAATGCTCACTGCCGATGGAAAATCAGTTGATTTTTATAAAAAAAATGGTTTCGAAAGAGCTGGAAAAACGGAACCAATGTGGATTTATCAAGGAAATGAACATTAAAGCAGTCACAGTAAAAAACTTAGAACCTTAGCATCTCAGCAACTTAGAATCTTAAAAAAATGAAAACTATATTAAATAAATTAATCAACCACGAAGTGCTTTCTAAAGAAGAAGCGAAACAAGTATTGATTAATATTTCAAGCGGTCAGTATAATCCGAGTCAGATTTCGGCATTTTTGACTGTATTTATGATGCGAAGCATTACAATCGATGAACTTTCGGGCTTTCGTGAAGCTTTATTAGACTTATGTATTCGTGTCGATTTATCAGCCTATAACACAATCGATTTATGCGGAACGGGCGGTGATGGGAAAGATACTTTCAACATTTCGACTCTTGCTTCTTTTGTATCGGCTGGAGCCGGAATAAAAGTAGCAAAACATGGAAATTACGGAGTTTCATCTATTTCTGGATCAAGCAACGTAATGGAAAAAATGGGAATAAAATTTAGCAACGATCCTTCGTTTTTAGAAAAATGTATTGATCAAGCAGGAATTTGTGTTTTACACGCTCCCCTATTTCACCCAGCTATGAAAAATGTTGGACCTATCAGAAAAGAATTGGGTGTAAAAACCTTTTTCAATATGTTGGGCCCAATGGTAAATCCGTCGTTTCCACAAAATCAACTAGTTGGTGTTTTCAACTTAGAATTGGCAAGAATGTACGCTTATTTATATCAAAATACCGATGTGAATTTTACCATTCTACATTCGCTTGACGGATATGATGAAATTTCGTTAACTGGTCCAACCAAAACGATTACTAACCATATGGAAGGAATGTTAAATCCAGAAGATTTTGGAGTTCATCTTTTATCGCAAACCGAAATTGAAGGCGGAAAAACCATTGAAGAATCAGCTGAAATTTTCACCAATATCATTTCTGGAAAAGGAAACAAAGCTCAAAACAATGTAGTTTGTGCCAATGCTGCAATGGCAATCGCAACGGTTACAAAATGTTCTCCAAAAGAAGGTTTTGAAATCGCAAAAGAAAGTCTATTGTCAGGAAAAGGATTAAAAGCATTACAGAAATTACAAGAATTAAGTAAATAAAAACAAACACAAATTTCACAAATTAGCGCTAATAAATTTGCGCCTTTGTGACTTCGTGGCAAAACAACAACAATGAACATTTTAGATAAAATAATAATAGACAAAAAAAGAGAAGTCATTTTGAAGAAATCGATTATTCCGACTTCTCAATTGGAAGCTTCTGTGTTTTTTGGAAAACAGACGATTTCTCTTAGTCAGAAATTAAAAGAAAGTAATTCTGGAATTATTGCAGAACACAAACGTCGTTCTCCTTCAAAATCAATTATCAACAATAATTTTACTGTCGAAGAAGTGGTGAAAGGTTACGAAAATGCTGGAGCCTGCGGAATCTCAGTTTTAACCGACGGAAAATATTTCGGCGGATCTTTAGACGATTTACTTTTGGCTCGAGCTTCGGTAAATATTCCGCTTTTGCGAAAAGAATTTATTGTAGACGAATACCAAATTCTTGAAGCAAAAGCCCACGGAGCCGATTTGATTTTATTAATCGCTGCAGTTTTAACCCGCGAAGAAATTAAATCTTTATCTGAATTTGCAAAAAAACTAGATTTAGAAGTTTTGCTTGAAGTACATAATCAAGAAGAATTAGAAAAATCAATTATGCCAAGTTTAGACATGATTGGCGTGAACAACAGAAACCTAAAAACATTCGAAGTAAGTTTAGATTTTAGTAAAGAATTAGCATCACAAATTCCAAACGATTTTGTAAAAGTTTCTGAAAGCGGAATTTCATCAATCGAAGCAATCCAAGAACTAAAACCATACGGTTACAAAGGTTTCTTAATTGGGGAGAACTTCATGAAAACTGACGACGCAGGTAAGGCTGCATCAGAATTTATTAGTAGAATATAATTTTGGTTTACCACGACTCGAGCGATAGCGAACAGGCGAAGCAATTACACCAATTAACACGAATTTAATTAGTGGAAATTCGTGCAATTTGTGGCAAAAAAAAACAAAGCTTTGCGAACTTTTTCGCATTTTAAACACAATACAAAACAAAAAACCTTAGCGCACTTTGCGTTAAAAAACACACAACGAAAATGAAACTCAAAATATGCGGTATGAAATATCCTGAAAATATCCTCGAAGTAGGCGCTCTTTTGCCCGACTATATGGGATTTATTTTCTGGGAAAAATCCGCACGATATTTTAACGGAACAATTCCTGAACTTATAAAAACAGTCAAAAAAGTAGGCGTTTTTGTAGATCAGAGTCAGGAAGAAATTCTGGAAAAAGTCGCAAAATACAATTTACAAGCCGTTCAATTACACGGAAATGAATCCGTTGAATTTTTATCAGAACTAAAAGAACAATTGCCTAAAAAAGTCGAAATCATAAAAGTTTTTTCTGCCGATGAAAATTTTGATTTTGAAGTTATAAAACCTTTTGAGCCAGTCAGCGATTATTTTTTGTTTGACACCAAAGGAAAACTTCCAGGAGGAAACGGAACAACTTTCGACTGGACAATATTAAAAAAATACAATTCCAAAAAACCTTTCTTTTTAAGCGGAGGAATCGGAATGAAGGAATTAAAAGCTATTGAAGAAATTTCAAAAACCAATTTACCAATCTACGCTGTCGATGTAAATAGTAAATTTGAAATTGAACCAGGGCTAAAAAACAGAAATTTATTTAGCAATTTCAAACGCAAATTTGATGTTGCCAACTTTTAAAATTTAAAAAAATGAGTTTTAACGTTAACGAAAAAGGATATTACGGAGAATTTGGAGGAGCTTATATTCCGGAAATGTTATATCCAAATGTAGAAGAACTACGCCAGAAATATTTAAGCATAATGGATGAACCAGATTTTAAAGCAGAGTTCAATCAATTGCTTAAAGATTACGTTGGGCGCCCTAGTCCGTTGTATTTTGCAAAACGTTTATCTGAAAAATACAACACCAAAGTTTATCTAAAAAGAGAAGACTTAAACCATACCGGCGCGCACAAAGTAAACAATACAATTGGGCAAATCTTACTAGCAAAACGTTTGGGCAAAAAAAGAATTATTGCCGAAACTGGAGCTGGTCAGCATGGTGTTGCGACTGCAACAGTTTGCGCTTTAATGGGAATTGAATGTATCGTTTACATGGGCGAAATTGACATTGCACGTCAGGCACCAAACGTAGCGCGTATGAAAATGTTAGGCGCAGAAGTTCGTCCAGCACTTTCAGGTTCACGCACTTTAAAAGATGCAACAAACGAAGCAATTCGCGATTGGATCAATAATCCTGTAGACACACATTATATTATCGGATCGGCAATTGGTCCGCATCCTTATCCAGACATGGTGACTCGTTTTCAGAGTATTATTTCAGAAGAAATTAAATGGCAATTGAAAGAAAAAGAAGGACGTGAAAATCCTGATTACGTTGTGGCTTGCATTGGTGGAGGAAGTAATGCAGCAGGAACATATTATCACTTTTTACACGAACCCGAAGTTGGAATCATTGCTGTTGAAGCAGCTGGAAAAGGAGTTGATAGCGGTCACAGTGCTGCAACAAGTAAATTAGGAAAAGTTGGTGTTATCCATGGTTGCAAAACACTTTTAATGCAAACTCCTGATGGGCAGATTACAGAACCTTACTCAATTTCAGCAGGATTAGATTATCCGGGAGTTGGCCCATTGCACGCACATTTAGCGCAAAGCGGACGTGGTGAATTTTTCTCTGTAACTGATGATGATGCTATGAATGCTGGTTTGCAATTGACAAAATTAGAAGGAATTATTCCTGCAATAGAAAGCGCTCACGCTTTTGCAGTTTTGGATCAAAAGAAATTCAAGCCCACAGATGTTGTGGTCATCAGTCTTTCTGGTCGTGGTGATAAAGATTTAGATAATTACATTGATTACTTTAAATTGTAATAAAAGTATTAATTTGCACGTCTCTAATCGCAACTATTAACGAGAAAATATAATTATGGAAAAGTTATTCTCATACGGAACATTAAGATCGAAACAAGTTCAAATGCAAATTTTTAAAAAAGTACTAGTTGGAACTCCAGATCAGCTCTTAGGTTATAAACTAAAAAGTTTGCAAATCGAAGAAGAATTCGGTATGGCAGATTACGTGGTTGCAATTGCAAGTGAAAACGCGGAAGAAAATATACATGGTGTTGTCTTTAATGTTACCAGTGCAGATTTAGCAAAAGTCGATTTATTCGAATCTAATTCATATAGAAGAGTGCAGGTCAAATTAAAATCTGGAACAGTTGCTTGGGTTTATACCGAAAATAAATAATTAGAAAATGATCTTAGCAGCGGCACAGACAAAACCACAGCGAGGAAATATCTAACAAGTTTTTAAAACTTCTTAGGTAAAAAAATATATTAAAATGAACAGAATAACTCAAAAATTACAAGAAAATAAAAAGATCCTTTCGATCTATTTTTCTGCAGGTTATCCTAACTTAAATGATACTGTGCAGATTATTCAGGATTTAGAAAAAAACGGAGTTGATTTAATCGAAATCGGACTTCCTTTTAGTGATCCTTTAGCAGATGGACCAACAATTCAGGCGAGTTCTACTCAGGCGCTTCATAACGGAATGACAACTCAAATTCTTTTTGATCAGCTGAAAAACATTCGCGAAAGCGTAAAAATTCCATTGATCATTATGGGATATTTTAATCCTATGTTGCAATATGGCGTTGAAGCTTTCTGTCAAAAATGTGCTGAAATCGGGATTGACGGTTTAATTATTCCGGATCTTCCAGTGGATGTATATGCGGAGGAATACAAAGCAATTTTCGAAAAATACGGTTTGATCAATGTATTCTTGATTACACCTCAAACTTCAGACGAACGTATTCGTTTTATTGACAGCGTTTCTAACGGATTTATTTATATGGTAAGTTCTGCAAGTGTTACAGGATCTCAATCTGGTTTTGGAGATGTTCAGGAAAGCTATTTTGAAAGAATCTCTAATCTGAATTTAAAAAATCCTCAAATTGTAGGTTTCGGAATTTCGAATAAAGAAACTTTCAATCAAGCTACTAAATATGCAAAAGGTGCAATTATTGGAAGTGCTTTTATTAAACATTTAAGTGAAAGCGGAAGCGGGAAAATTTCTGAATTTGTTGGAGAGATTCGATAAATACATCTTTCATGAATAAGAAAACTAAACGGCTGATAAACTCAATTACTGCAGGATTATTTTCCACATTATTTTTCTTTCTAGCTTATATAGGTTACGAAAAAAGAAACATTGACTTATCAAAACAAGATCAATTTGAAAGTATAATAATCGATAAAGGAATCGATATTCATTATGGAAGTAAGGGACAAAAATCAGATGTATTTTTTATATCCTTAAAAAATCTAGATGAAGATTTAGGGGTTTACAGAATGTCTAAAGACTATAATGATTTACTGCAAAAAGTAAACATTGGAGACAAGGTTAAAGTCTATTATCAAGCAAATTCTAATGAAGATGAAAAGATAAATATTGATCTAATTCAACTTGAGAAAGATGGAAAGATTATAATTAATAAAAGTGAATACGAACAGAAAGAAGGCAATCTTTTATATATTGGATTAATTGCTGGTTTTTTTATTCTTTATCTCTCATATCGAGAGTACAAAAGATAATCTGAGAGCGTCAAAATTTGATAAAAGCTGAAATACCAAAGTATTTCAGCTTTTTTATTTTAACTAATTAAAGAACAAATTAACATAAATTATCGAAAACGCTTTATGTTAATATTGTGTTAAAATAAAATTAAACAAGCGTTTAAATTAAACAAGTGTTTAATTTTGCATCCGATTAGAAACAATACCATGTCACACATCGAATTGAACGATAAAAAAATTCAGATTCTTAATGTTGCAGAAAGGCTTTTTTCTGAAAAAGGATTTGAGGGTACATCGATACGGGATATCTCCAAAGAGGCCAAAATTAACATTGCCATGGTCTCTTATTATTTTGGGTCAAAAGAAAGACTTTTGGAAGCTCTTATTTTTCACAAGACCGTTGATTTAAAACTACAACTCGAAAATTTATTACAAGAAGACATAGAACCTCTTGAAAAAGTCAATAAATTAATCGAAATTTACATCAATAGAATTTGCCTTAATAAAGGGATTTACAGGGTTTTACATTTTGAACTTTATAACAAAAAGAGAGAAAAAAGCCTTCAAACTTTTACTGAACTTAAAAAAGGAAATTTAAAATCGGTTGAAAGCATTATCAAACAAGGTCAAGCCCAAGGAGTTTTTAGAAAAGATGTTAATATCCAACTTATTACACCTACGATTATCGGAACCTTTTTTCACTTTCACATGAATCGCTCTTTCTTCGAAGAATTATTTGATTTAAAAACCGAAGAAATGTTTAACAATTACATTAAAAACGATCTTACAAAGCACATTCAACAAACTATAAAAGCGCTACTTGTTTATGAAAATTAGTCAATTAATGCTCTTTGGAGTTTTCTTTATCGGAATATCTTCAATGGAAGCACAAGAAAAAACAAGTTTAACCTTGGGCGAGGCCGTGCAAATGGCTTGGGAAAAGAGTAACGAAGTTACGCTTGCCAACACTAAGGTAAACACAAAAAAATACGAATTAAAAACCGTAAAAAATAATCAATACCCTGACCTTAAAGTTTCGGGGCAATATCAGCGTCTTACAAAAGCATCGATTGATATGCCTAATCAAGGTGAAAGTGCTTCACTGGCTTCTCCAGACCGCGCAATGCTTGGAATGGCAAATTTAAGCCTTCCTATTTTTGCTGGATTTAAAATTCAAAACAGCATTGATGCCTATGAAGGAATGTACGAAGCAGAAACTGCTAATGCTGCAAAAACTAAAGAAGATGTAGCTTTAAAAGCAATTACTTATTACACAGCATTGTACAAAGCTCAAAAAACTTTAGACGTTTTAAACGAAAATCAAAAAAGCGCAAAACAACGTGTTACTGATTTTACAGAGTTGGAGAAAAACGGAATTATTCCGAGAAATGATTTATTGAAAGCGCAATTATTAGTTTCCAAAACTCAATTATCTATTGATGAAGCTACTAATAACATCAATAATATCAACTTCTATCTTACTACTTTACTGAAATTAGATCCGAATGTAAAAATTCAGGTAAATGAAGAAGATTTCTTTAATCTAAAAACAAGCAATTCTATAACATCTGATGCTGTTGCACTTGAAAGCAGAAAAGATTTAGAAGCAATAAGATTGCAAAGCAAAGCTTCTGAAGCTAATGTAAAGATTGCAAAAGCTGGATATTATCCTTCTATTTCGCTTTTAGGTGGTTATACTGCATTTGACTTAAAAGACATTGTGACTGTAAAATATGCAATGAACTTTGGAATCGGATTATCTTATGATTTATCAGGAATTCTGAAAAACAATGTTCACGTAAAAGAAGCAGAAAGCAGAGCTTTGGAAGTAAAAAATACTGAAGCAATTATGACAGATCGCATCAAAGTTGAAGTTCAAAAATCTATTGAAGATTATGACCTAGCAATTAATCAAAGTGTGGTTTATGAAGAAGCGCTTCAGCAAGCAGCAGAAAACTATAGATTAGTAAAAGATAAATTTGACAATGGTTTATCTGACACTAATGATTTGGTAGAAGCAGATGTAGAGCATTTAAATGCCAAAATTCAAACTGCTTTATCTAAAGCAACCATTATTCAAAAATATTACGAATTACTATCAGTATCAGGACAATTATCACAATCATTCAATCTTTCTAAAATATAATCGATAGCTCTCATGGAAAAGAAAAAAACAAATAAAAAATTCATCATCATACTTGCAGTTCTGATTTTAGGAGGCGGAACTTACGGAATATCTAAATACCTACATGGTCAAGCTCACGAAGAAACAGATGATGCTCAGATCGAGAAAAGAATGAATCCGATTATCCCAAGAGTTTCAGGATATATCAGCAAAGTTTATGTGAAAGATAATGATTACGTAAAAAAAGGAGATACTTTATTTACAATTGACAAGAGAGATTATCAATTAAAGATTGATGAAGCTAACGCTGCATTATTAGGAGCTGAAGGACAATTTGAAGCTGCAAAAGCAGATATTGGAAGTGCTTACGCAAGCATCTCTGTTTCTGATGCTCAAATGAGGTCTGCAACAGGTTCTATAGAAAGTGCAAAAATTAGATTGAGACAGCTTACAAACGATTATAACCGTTACAATAACTTGTACAAAACTCATACTATTACAAAACAGCAATACGAGCAGGCTTTAACGGCAAAAGAAGAAGCTGAAAATCAAGTACGTGTTTTAGAACAACAGCAAAAAGCTAGTTCTTACCAAAAATCGGTTATTCAGTCAAAATCTAAAGTTTCTGATAAACAAACTGAAGTTGCTGCTGCAAACATCAAAAAAGCAAAAACAATGTTGGATGTTGCTCACTTAAACCTTTCTTATACTGTAGTTACAGCTGCAATTGATGGTCAAGTTTCTAAAGTTGATATTCAGCCAGGACAATTGGTTCAGCCAGGACAATCTTTATTTTACATCATCAACAATAATGAAGCTTGGGTTGTAGCTAACTTCAAAGAAACACAATTGAACAAAATGGTTGTGGGTCAAAAAGTAAGCTTAAAAGTTGATGCTTATCCAAACTATGAGTTTAAAGGAACTGTATCTTCTTTCTCTCCTGCAACAGGATCTCGTTTTTCATTATTGCCTCCTGATAACGCAACAGGAAACTTCGTAAAAACAATTCAGAGATTACCAGTAAAAATTACAATAGACGAATCAAACGATCCTGAAAAAGTAAAACTTTTAAGACCAGGTATGAACGTTGACGTAGATGTACATTTGAAATAAAATAAATGGCAACAGCAATACAAGACGACGATTTAGTAGAATACGGTTTCAGACGCGTTATCATTACGATTACAGCAGTACTTTGTGCACTGCTGGAAATTGTTGATACGACGATTGTAAACGTAGCGCTGACTGACATGCGCGGAAGTCTTGGTGCTACCTTGACTGATGTGGCATGGGTAATTACAGCATACGCAATTGCGAATGTTATTGTAATTCCGATGACGAGCTGGCTATCACAGCAATTTGGAAGACGTAATTATTTTGTGGCTTCCATTATAATATTTACGGTCTGTTCTTTTTTGTGTGGTAATGCCACCAATATTTGGGAACTTGTAGCCTTCCGTTTCGTACAAGGTATGGGTGGTGGAGCATTACTAGTAACAGCCCAAACGATTATTACAGAGAGTTACCCGGTAGCAAAACGTGGAATGGCGCAAGCTATTTACGGAATGGGTGTAATTGTAGGACCAACATTAGGTCCGCCATTGGGAGGATATTTGGTAGATAATTATTCTTGGCCATATATTTTCTATATCAATATTCCGTTGGGGATTATTGCTACTATTTTGGCTTTAACTTTTGTTAGAAGCCCGAAATATGGAGAAAAATTAAAAGCAAATCAAGTTGACTGGTGGGGAATTATATTGTTGACTGCATTTATCGGTTCTTTACAGTTCGTATTAGAACACGGACAGCAAGACGACTGGTTTAATGACTCTACAATTATAACCTTGAGTGTTGTTACTGTTCTTGGATTGGTTCTCTTTATTTGGAGAGAGCTTACCTACGAATATCCAATTGTAAACCTAAGCGTTTTAAAAGACGGAAACTTAAGAATTGGAACCATAATGTGTTTTATTCTTGGATTTGGTCTTTACGGTTCAACATTAATTATCCCAATTTATACGCAGTCGATTTTAGGATGGACAGCAACTGATGCAGGATTATTATTAATTCCGGGATCTATAACCACGGCGATTATGATGCCTTTTGTGGGTAATATGATTCAGAAAGGTGTGCCTCAAGGATATATGGTTGGAGTAGGATTTTTAATTTTCTTCTTCTTTACCTTTATGATGTACAGCCGTATGACTCCTGACACGGGAGTTGAACATATGTATTGGCCTTTAATTTTAAGAGGAATTGGTTTAGGATTGCTTTTCGTTCCTATTACAACTCTTTCTCTTTCAACATTAAAAGGAAAACAAATTGGTGAAGGAGCAGCATTTACTGGAATGATGCGTCAGTTAGGCGGATCTTTTGGTATCGCAATTATTACCACTTTTATCACACGTTTCAGCCAGTCGCACCGTGTAGATTTAATTAATAACCTAGATCCAGCTAAATTTGATGTGCAGCAACGTATTGCAGGAATGCAGCACGCCTTCATGGCAAAAGGATATAGCGCTGATGTTGCTTTGAAAAAAGCATATCAAGCCATAGAATATTCAATAATGAAGCAAAGTACTGTAATGGCTTATATGGATATTTTCCTTTATCTAGGAATTATGTTTTTATGTTGCATACCGATTATTCTCTTTATTAAAAAAGGGAAGAACAAAATTAGTGCAGCCGACGCAATGCATTAATAATAATAAGTTTATAATACCGCAGAAACGCCGAATTCATCATTTAGAATTCGGCGTTTATTTTTAAATTCATTTGTAAAATAAACTTTGAGCCTTTGCAACTTTGAACCTTTGTCCCTTAAAATTTACCTTGTAAAAACCAAATGATTTCCTTTAGAAAGATTGGCATCAAACTGATATCCTTCATAATTAAACCCTTTTAAGTCATCTATAGTTTCAGCGTTGGTATCAATAATATAACGCACCATCATACCTCTAGCCTTTTTGGCAAAGAAGCTAATCATTTTTAATTTTCCGTCTTTGTAATCTTTGAAATCCGGAGTGATTACAGGAACTTTTAAAGCTTTTACATCAACAGCAGAAAAATATTCATTACTCGCTAAATTCACGAATAATTCATCTTTTTTTAATTCTTTATTTAAAGCTTTGGTTACTATTGGTTTCCAGAATTCATGAAGGTTTTTAGATTCACCAACTGGCATTTTAGTTCCCATTTCCAAACGATAAGCCTGCATTAAATCAAGCGGTTTTAAAAGACCGTAAAGGCCAGATAAAATTCTCAATTTATCCTGAAGAACATCTAATTTCTCTAACGGAATGGTATAAGCATCTAAACCTGTATACACATCACCATCGAAAGTATAAACTGCTGGGCGCGCATTTTCTGCTGTGAATGGTGTTTTCCATTCTTGATTACGTTTCCAGTTTAAATCGGCTAGCTTGTCTGAAATCGACATTAGATCTGATAATTCAGCTGGCTTTTTGGTTTTTACTACTTTATGAACCACTCTTGCTTCTTTTAAGAATGAAGGTTCTGTATATTGAGATGTTGGTAATTCTTTTTCGAAATTCAATGATTTCGCTGGAGATATAACAATTTTCATGTGTGCTTTTTTCTATGATTCAAAAATACAAATTGCATTTCTAAAAATAGATTATCATGATTGATTTGTTTTATTGTGGTATATTTTTTTCGCCACGAATTACACGAATTTCCACGAATTCTCTCTACATTTTTTTTGCCACAGATTAAAATGATTTACACAGATTATCTTAATCTATTGCTATTTTTATTCTGCCACGACCCGAGCGATAGCGAACAGGCGAAGCAATTGCACAAATTTTCACTAATTAAAAATCCTTTTAATCCTTTTAATCTGTGGCTAAAAAATAAATTCGTGAGAATTCGTGCAATTCGTGGCAACCTTTCCCATTTTTAATAAAATTCTGCACTACAAAATGTGAAATTGTTCAAAAAAGTGAGCTCTAGATTGTAATAGGCATTTTCTATGTTGTAAATTTGCATGCATTTTATTTCGATCGAAATTTGAAATGTGTTTTTTATTCAAAAATTGAATTCGTGGCGATACAAACAAACTATAAAACTGCTTTACAAAACAAAATCTTCGATATCATTTCGAAAGCTTCTCAGGAATTAAAAGTTGACTCTTATGTAATAGGAGGATTTGTTCGTGATTTGCTTTTAAATCGTGGTTCTAAAAAAGACATTGATGTAGTTGCTGTTGGAAGCGGCATAGAACTGGCACTTAAAGTTTCAGAGTTACTTCCGAACAAACCAAAAGTTCAAGTTTTTAAAACGTATGGAACTGCTATGCTTCGTTTTGAAGATACGGATATCGAATTTGTTGGCGCTCGAAAAGAATCTTATACTAGAGACAGCCGAAATCCGATTGTGGAAAACGGAACTTTACAAGATGATCAAAATCGTCGTGACTTTACGATTAACGCATTAGCTTTATCATTAAACCAAAATAATTTTGGAGATCTTTTAGATCCGTTTGATGGACTAACCGATTTAGAAAACAAAACAATCAAAACGCCTTTGGATCCAGATATTACTTATTCTGACGATCCATTGCGAATGCTTCGTGCGATTCGTTTTGCAACTCAACTGAATTTTGAAATTGAAGAAAATTCACTGAATGCTATCACCAAAAATGCTGAACGCATTAAAATTATTTCTGGCGAAAGAATCGTTGATGAGTTAAACAAAATTCTCATGACCGATAAACCTTCAACAGGATTTTTACTTTTATACAAAACAGGACTTTTAGATTTAATCTTACCCGAATTAACAGCGTTGAATCAGGTGGAAGAAATTGAAGGTCATACTCATAAAAACAATTTTTACCATACGCTTGAAGTTGTCGATAATATTTGCCCAAATACAGATGATGTTTGGCTACGCTGGTCGGCATTATTACACGATATTGGAAAAGCACCAACTAAACGTTTTACAAAAAAACAAGGTTGGACTTTTCACGGACATGAATTTTTAGGTGGAAAAATGGCTAAGAAAATCTTCGAACGTTTGCATATGCCTTTGAACCATAAAATGAAATTCGTTCAGAAAATGGTTATTATGAGTTCGCGTCCGATTGTTTTGGCTCAAGATATTGTAACTGACAGCGCAGTTCGCCGCTTGGTTTTTGATGCTGGAGAAGATGTAGAAAATTTAATGACATTATGCGAGGCAGATATCACAACCAAAAATCCATCGAAATTCAAGAAATATCATAAAAATTTTGAACTCGTACGTAAAAAGATTGTAGAAGTAGAAGAACGCGATCATGTTCGTAATTTTCAGCCACCAATTACAGGTGAAGAAATTATGGAAATGTTTGATTTAAAACCTTCACGCGAAATCGGAATTTTGAAAGAAGCAGTTAAGGAAGCCATTTTAGAAGGTATTATTCCAAATGAATATCAACCTGCTTATGATTTTGTGATTAAACGAGCTGAAAAATTAGGCTTAAAAAAAGTTGAGAAATAAGTATTATTTAATAAAATGAAAAAAGAGAATAAATCAGTAATCATTTGGTTACTATCAGGTTGTGTTTTATTATTTTTAATGGTTGTTGTAGGCGGAATCACCCGTTTAACCAATTCAGGTTTATCTATGACCGACTGGCATTTGGTAACCGACACATTTCCACCTTTAACAGATGCTAAATGGCAAGCCGCTTTTGATGAATATAAAAAGTTTCCTGAATATCAAAAAATCAATATTCACAACGATTTTCAATTAGCCGATTATAAATTCATTTATTTCTGGGAATGGTTTCACCGTTTCATCGGACGTATTATTGGTTTGGTTTTCTTTGTGCCGTTTGTTTACTTTTTAGCCAAAAAGAAACTAGATACAGACACAATCAAAAAATGCATCGTTCTTTTGGCAATGGGAGCTTTCCAAGGATTTTTAGGATGGTTTATGGTAAGAAGCGGATTAATCGATAATCCAGATGTAAGCCACTTCAGACTTTCATTACACTTGACTTTTGCATTCATTACTTTCGCATATACACTTTGGGTAGCGCTTGATTTGATTTATCCAGAACGAAATATCAACAAGATTTTACCTTTAAGAAATATTGCTCGTTATGCTTTGGTGGCTTTATTAATCCAAATCATTTACGGCGGATTTGTAGCAGGATTAAATGCTGGATTAATTCACAATCACTGGCCTTTAATGAGCGATGGAGAATTTATCCACGAATCGGTTTTTATTGAGCAGTCTTCTTTAGTAAAAAATTTAATTGAAGGAAAAAGCGGTGTTCAGTTCGTACACAGAACTTTTGCTTATGTCGTGGTAGCCATTATTCTTTTCCTTTTCTTTAAAAGCAAAAAATATACACTTACGCATACTCAAGCAAACGGAATCAAGACTTTAGTCGTTTTTGTTTTCATTCAATTTTTATTGGGAGTTTTCACTTTATTATACAGTGTTCCTTTGGCTTTAGGATTGATTCACCAAATTATGGCTTTTTTCCTTTTGAGTGCTATGACATATACATTGCATAGATTAAGCAAATAAGATTGAAATATATTAAAACATAAAAAAAAGCTGTCTCAAAAGGACAGCTTTTTTTATAAGCTTCAGAGAAGCAAAATATTTATAGCAAAAGATAAATCTCTCCAATATAAAAAGCTCCGGAGGAGCGACATATTTATTTTTTTCAGTTTCAATATATGCCGCTCCTCCGGAGCTTATTTTAATTGTTTATTGTAATTCTGTAAATATTTCACCCCGCTGGGGTTTTACTGAATTAAAATCTGCTTACTTTCTACTTTTAAAAATATAATTTTATCCCAGCCAAGCTTTAAAATCTTGTACTTTTTCTCGGCTTACAATGACCTCATCCTCTTTATAGCTTGGCAAAATAACTTTTAATCTTGAATTGGTATAAACTTGAATTTCCTTGATTGCTTTTAAAGGAACAATAAATTTTCTGCTTACGCGAAAGAAATCCTTTTTATCCAATTCCTGTTCTAAGATTTCTAAGGTCGAATCTATTAGGTAATCGCGATTGTCATAGGTATGAATATAAGTTCCTTTGTTTTCGCTGAAAAAACATTCAATTTCTTCTGTGGTAATCACTTTTAAATGCTGTCCGATTTTAACTGTAAATCTCTTTTTATACGTTTTCTCAAAAGGATTGGATAACATTTGTCGAATCTGTTCAAAATCTAATTGCCTATTTGAAGATTCTGCAGCTTTTGGAAGTCTGGATTTGAATTTTGAAACAGCAGTTTCCAAATCATCTTCGTCAATTGGTTTTAGAAGATAATCGATACTATTTAATTTAAAAGCTTTTAAAGCATACTCATCATATGCCGTTGTAAAAATAATAGCACTTTTAATATCTATTTTTTCAAAAATCTCAAAAGATAAACCATCTGACAACTGAATATCCAGAAAAATTAAATCGGGATGTGGATTATTTTCAAACCACTGAACCGATTCTTCAACGGAATGAAGCATGGTTTCTACGGTTACATCTAACTTTTCAAGTTTTCTTTGCAGCAATCTCGCCGCTGGTTTTTCGTCTTCTATAATTAATGTGATCATTTACTATAATGTGAAATTTGAAAAAAATATGAATTCAAAGTTACTCCCATTTATTTTTATTTGCAGCATCTTTTTCCATGTATTTTTGGATTTTTCTTTTCTCCCAATCTGCTCCAAAAAACCAATCAGTACCAAAAACAGATAATGCGTGCGCTAATAGACCAATTCCCCAAAAAAAAGCGGTAGAATAAGTGTGCCATTCTGTTAAACCACTTAAATCCATTACCAGTAGACCAGCAGATTTATCTCGAGTCAAACTTGATACAATGATGATAATATTTACAATAATGAAAATTTTCAAATGCGAGTAAAATCTTTTAAGCCTTTTTACTCTTCTATAAGCTGCATTGTAATTTGGATCGTCTGAATACTCTCCAAAATGATGTCTTGCATAATCTTCGTACATTTCTCTTCTAAAACGTCCCATAACTATATTTTAATTATTTCCACTTGTTTTTATTCTGTTTTTCCTTCTCCATAAACTCTTTGATTTTTCTTTCCTCCCATTCTTTGCCCATTCCTGGAAAAACTTCAAAGACCTTTAATCCGTGAAAAACGACTCCTACTCCCCACCATAACAATGGCCAGAAAAACCATAAGTATTGAGGCGATGTATATAAATTGATAAAGATTAAAATTGCATTTACTAAAATGTACGCTAGAAGATTTCCGTAAAATCCTTTAATGTTTTCAACTTTCTTTTTGGCTTGGATATATTTTTCCTCGTCACTTAAATTCCTTTCCATAATTATTCCCATTTTTGTTTTTTATATTTCTTTTCTAAAATGCTTCTTAGTTTTTGCTCTTCCCATTCTTGTCCAAAAATCTTATAAGAAGCAAACAAATCAATTGCAGAGCCTACTACAATAGCCGACCAAATAATTACAACTACCCAATTTAAATATCTAATTGGAAAAAACTGCAATGGTAAATCCGTATATTCTTTCAAAAGAAAAAGTATCATTGCAATAGCATAAACAAATAAGTGTTTGTAAAAATATTTTAACTGAATTACTTTTTTGGTCGCCAAATCTTTCAAGATGGTTTCTTCCTGATCGTTATTCAAATCTGTTTCCATGACTATTTTCTAAACGTTGCTGATTTTCTTTTTCTAGAATTTCTCTTATTTTTTTCTCTTCCCATTTCTTATTGAAGAAGGGCGGCAGACTAAAAACTTTTAATCCGTGTAAAATAATTGCAACACCCCAACCCATTACAGACCATATACACCATAAATATTCTGGACAAGTCATTAAGTTAACCACAATCGCAATTGGATTACACAAAACATAAACGGTCAAATGCTCGTAAAATCCTCTTATTTCTTTTACTTTTTTCTGAGCATCATAATAACGATCTGCTTCTGTGAAGTTTTTTTCCATTATTTCCACGTTTTTTGTTTGTTATCTTTCTCTAAAATCTCACGAATTTTTCTTTCTTCCCAATCTGAGCTGTATCCAAAAACTTTAAAAGCATGCATAGCAACTCCAAATCCCCAGCCTAGAGCCGAAAACCAAAACCATTGAAATCCTGGCGAAAATTTTAAATTAATAAAGATCAAAAACGGAATCACACAGCAATATGAAATTATATTTCCGTAAAATCCTTTTAATTCTTCTACTCTCTTTTTGGCTCTATAATAAGCTTTTGCTTCATCGGTATATTCTGCACTCATTTCCATAACCGTAATTTGTTTGGTTAAAATTGGAATCCTAACAGTGAAATTCTTTCCATCTTCCTCAACCTTCACTTTTCTATCCGTTACAATTCCGTATCTGTTTACAATATTTTGTAATCCAACGCCTTGCCTGTCCTGCAAAACCTCTTTTTTCTGAAGATCATTCTGAATGGCCAGATAATCTCGATCAATAAAAATTCTAATATGAAGCGGTTTTTGCTCACTTACCACATTATGCTTTACGGTATTCTCCAATAAAAGCTGTAAAGAAAGCGGCACCACTTTGGCTTCTGGGTTAATGTTTTCTGTTGGCAATTCGTAAAACAAACTATTTTCAAAACGCATTTTCAGCAAATTCATATAAGTTTTTGCAAATGATAATTCGTCTTCAACCGAAACCAATTCTTTGTCTTTCTGCTCTAAAACATATCTGTAAATTTTAGAAAGAGAAGTAGTAAAACGCTGTGCATTATCTGGATTTTCTTCTATTAAAGAACTAAGAACATTTAAGCTGTTAAAAAGAAAATGCGGGTCAATCTGGTTTTTTAAACTTTCGAATTTGGCATTTGCCGTACCTGCGATAATCTTTTGCTGGGTAACTTTGTTTTCCTGATAAAGTTTATAAAAATTAAGTCCGTGAAAAAACAATAGGACAATAAAGGTCATAACTGCAGATTCTATATAATTTTCTACCTTCTCATTTGCCAGAAAACCTATAATTGTCTTGTTGTCGATTATTACGCTCGTAAACAAACGCAATACAACAATGATAATCATCGACACAAAAAAAGAACTTACAAAACCTATTAATATTCTCTTTACTGAATATGGATTTTCTCTGAATACCCTATCTAAAAAATCAAAAAGAACGACGTTTACGATATACAAAACCACACTGTAAAGCATGCAGTACAAGAAATAAATAGAAAGGTTCTTGTTAAAAACTGCTGTTCCTAAAGAAGCAAACCGAATTAGAAAAGAGAACAAAAATACTATTCCTCCAACTAAGCATGCTTTTAACAAATTAGGTTTTAATATCATCATATTATATAAACTACTGAATTATTTACAAGTTTTTTGAATTTCTAATGCTCTATCCAATCCCCATTTTGGAGCATAAGGCGTAGCTGGTTTAAAAGTATTAAAAAGTTCAATAGATTTATCAACTTGTGCGCACAAAGGTTTAGTATCAACTCCTGTCCATTTTGCTCCTCCTAACTGATAATCTGCTTCACCAAAAACTGCTCTTGGATTATTTGGATCTAATGCTTTAGCTTTCGCGTAAGCTTCCATCACTTTACTAGAATATTTCATTCCGTTTGTCATTGGGTCAGCCACAACGTATCCTGTATAAATTAAAGCCTGCATTACATACAATTCTGAATTGGCTTGATCTTTTATCATTTCAAGATCTAAGGCGTCTTGTGCTTTTGTCAATAACAAATCAATTTTTGTTTTGTCTTTTTCTGTAAAAACAGCAGTTGCATTAATTAAGGCTACATAATAATTTGGCAAATAACTGTTTTTTTCTGCCGCGGCGATTCTTTCAAACAATGCAGAAGCTTCAGTATTTTTTCCTTCTTTCCAAAGTCCGAATGCTTTGTTCATTCCTTGTTCAAATTGTGTTTGAGCTGAACTTATTCCGACTACTAATAATGCTATTAATGTGATGATTTTTTTCATTTTATAAGTTATTTAATGGTTTGTTTATATGGATTAGTTATTTGTTTATTAGAATACAATTTCGACTTTTGAATCTTTAGTGACATTAAATTTAGCATCACTATACAAAGGAGGCCCCATAAATCCTTTTGCATTGTTTGAAGCCGCGTATTCTTCTATTGGCATTCCCATTGAATTTCTGTCAAGCTTTCCGTTGATGTTCTCATCATGATACGTTGAAATTGCATATTCTCCCGCAGGAAGGTTTTCAAATGTTACAACCGCTTTATTGTCTTTAATTTCCGAAGCCAAACTTTTGTAAGTTGTTTTAAGGAAAGTTCCGTCTGAATTGTATAATCCTACTTTAACAACGCCTGTATCATTTTTTAAACCTGAAACGGCAACAGTTAATTTTACATTTTGAGCAGACATTAAGCTGCAGATAAATAAGATAGTTATTGTAATAATTTTGGTCATGATTTCTTTTTTTTAGGTTCTAAGGTTCTGAGTTACTAAGGGTCTAAGTTTTTTTTGTTGATGATTAAAACTCTTTTTTTTCAAGGCTCAAAGGTTCAGAGTTACAAAGGTTCAGAGGTTTGGTTTTCTCATTACTAGTATTCAAAAAAAACTTTGAACCTTTGTCGCTTTGTTTCTTTGTTCCTTTTAATTTACACTTCAAAAGTATATCGGTTTTTAGTCTTTTAAAATTAAATGCTGCTGAGTTGTTGATTTTGGTTACTGAATTGTTTTTTTCTTGAGGTTCAAAGGTTCAGAGTTACAAAGAGACAAAGGTTTTCTTGAGATTGAGAGAAACAAAGGCTGAAAGAAGCCGGTTTATTTATATTATTTTTTTTCCATTCAAGGAAAATCTCTGAACCTTTGTCCCTTTGAACCTCTGCGCCTAAAAAACTACAAGTTTTTCAACTGATTCTCATTTTTATTCTGGCTAATCGTCCAGAAGAAACCTATGAAGAAGAATCTGTCTGCTGTTGGCACTACAGCTTGTCTTTGATACACTCCGCTTGCGTCTGGTGTTTTGGCGTAATCGTATCCAAAGATATTTTGCGTTCCTAAAACATTTGAAACAGAGAAATAAAGGATTTTTTGTGTGGTTAATAAATACGCCCAGCTAAAACTCAAACTATTGTACGATTTTGTTTTTCCGTTCATAAACTGCGTCTGATTTGGATCGTTGTACGGACGTCCTGAGCTGAAACTATTTGTTAAACTAGCCTGAGATTTCCAGTCTGTAATAAAATATTTTGCTACAACAGACAAGTTATGATTGGCAATAAAACTTGGAGTCGCCATGTTTGGAAAGTTTTTATACTGTCTTTCTGAATCGATATATGAATATGAAATCCAATATTCTAAATTTTTGTACAAATTACTGTCTCTCCAAAATAAATCCAATCCTTTTGCATAACCCGATCCGTTGTTATTGAAAACTGAATTGTATTGAATATCTCTCGTATCGTACTGCACCAAATTGCTGTAATCTTTGTAATAAGCCTCTGCTCTAAGCGTTTGTCCAGGTCTTGTGAACGTATAATTTAAAATGTAATGTCTTGCTTTTTCGCTCTCAAACTGATGGTATTTAGAAAATTTAATATAATCTACAACTGGCGTTTGAGAATAATCTCCATAAGCAAAAGAGAACTGACTATTCTTTGAAGCTTTATATCCTAATGAAGCTCTTGGTGCAATATTGTTTTCGTTTAAAAGACTATTATTCGAATATCTCAAACCAACTTTCAAAGCTAGTTTTTTAGAGAATAAAACATCTCCTTCAACATAAGATGCAAAAATGTTCGAATCATATCCATTTGTAACATCAAGAGCAATATTGTCAGCCACATTTTCATCGTATTTGGTAATGAAATAATCGCTTCCGAAAGACAATTTAAAAAAGTTTGAAAACTTCTTGCTAAACTTCAATTTAAGCTGAGCCGCGTTTTCTTGGCTGTCAATTCCTGTAATATCATATTTCAGTTTGTTTTTGCTGTAACCGTAGCTAACTCCAGAAGTTAACTGCCAACCCGTTCCGAAACTTCCTTTATAAGATGAATTCAAATAGAAGTTATTGTTGTTCATATCAGTTCGAATAGGATTTTCGAAATTGACATTTTTCTGATTCAAGTCAAATTTTTCAGAATCAAATGAAGCATATAGCTTAAATATTCCGTTTGTGAAATTGTATCTATAAACTGTTTCTCCTCCAAGTGACTGATACGGATTATTCCAATCTACATTTTGCGGAATAACTGCTTGATAAGGAGCTAAATTCACATACATCATATTTACGCTCAATGAACTTTTTTTGAATTTCTGTGTATTTCCTAAACTCAAACCAACCGTCATTAATCCGATATCTGTTTTTTCATGATCTTCTTCGTCTTGTGTATTCAAAAGCAAAACACTTGATAAAGCTTCACCATATTCTGCCGAATAACCACCCGTAGAAAATGCGATTCCGCTAAACAAAAAAGGAGAAAAACGGCTTCTAGTTGGTAAATTATTGGTTGTTGCGCCGTAAGGCTGTGCCACACGAATTCCGTCAACAAAAGTCTGCGTTTCGCTAGCTTCTCCCCCACGCACAAACAAACGTCCGTCTTCACCAACCGTTTGCGTTCCTGGCAAAGTCTGCAATGCTGCCACTATATTTCCGGCAGAACCTGCTGTGGTAACAATATCTAGAGGTTTTAAAACCGAAACTCTTGCTTTATCTCCAGATTCTAAAGTTCCCGCTGTAATGACAACAGCATCTAGAGCATTAACATTTTCTCTTAATTTTACCGTTTGATCTTTATAATTTGCAACATCAATTTCTTGTTTGTAAGTTTCAAAAAGTAAAAAGCTTACTACTAAAAATTTATTTCCAGTTTCGGTAGTTTCAAAAGAAAATGCTCCTGTTTCAGAACTTGTTGCTCCGTCGTAAGTTCCCTCAATATAAATATTTGCACCGGCCACTGGTTTTCCTTTTTGGTCAACTACTTTTCCTGAAATCGTATTTTGAGCAAAAATGAATGCTGTAAAAAATAAAAAGCTTATGGTAAAAAATAATCTGGTTTTCATGTCATCTTTGGTTTTTGATGAAGCAAATGTATTTTAACAATTCATGTTAAAAAATATATAATAACCCAATTGTAGATTTTCGAGGATGAGTTGTAAAATACTAATTTGTATCTTAGCTAACGTGTTTCTAAAAACTATTAACTATGTCAGAAAGTAAAAGAGTTTCGAATTTGTATCAATCCATTTATAATGGAAACCCATGGCTTGAAGTGACCTTAGCAGATACTTTAAAAGATGTTACTGCGGCTCAGGCTTATAAAAAAATCAATCCTAACTTAAACACGATTTGGGAAATTGTCAATCACCTAATACAATGGAGAAGAAACATACTTAAACGTGTTAAAGGAGAAATAATAACAACTCCCGATCATAATTATTTTGTGCCTATTATAGATTCATCTGAACCCGCTTGGGAACAATCACTGCAAAATCTGGCAAAATCTCAGGAATTATGGAGTGCTTGCCTGAATGATTTTAATGATGAGGATTTCGAAAAAATAGATCTAAACAATAATCATAATTTTTATGAAGATATTCACGGAATCATTCAGCATGATGTTTATCATTTAGGACAGATTGTTATTTTGAAGAAATTGCTTTAAAAATTCATAATCATGAAAAAGTCACTTTTAGTTTTTGTTTTTTTAGTAATGAGTGCAATCGGCTTTTCACAAGAATCCGAAGTTAAATATGATGAAGCTCTGGCCAAATCACTTCATGCCGACGAATACGGAATGAAGAAATATGTTTTTTGTCTTCTAAAATCTGGAACTAATAAAACAGCTACTAAAGAAGAAACCAAAAAACTTTTTGAAGGTCACATGGCCAACATCAATAAATTAGCCGAAGAAGGAAAACTGGTTGTTGCCGGCCCTTTTATGAAAAATGATAGAAACTATCGCGGTATTTATGTTTTTAACGTCGAAACCATAGAAGAAGCCAAAGCTCTTGTTGCTACCGATCCAGCAATAAAAGCTAATTTACTCGAAGCCGAATTAACGCCTTGGTATTGCACTGCAGCTTTACAGGAAACTGTAAAAATACATGACAAAATTGCCAAGACGAAAATGTAAAATATGAAAACAGAAAAAGAAAAAATGGTCTCTGGCGAATATTATAATGCCTTTGATCCAGAATTGGTAAAAGGTCGTCGCGCCGCAAAGAATCTTTTACACACTTTAAACGTAAAAGAATATCGTGTAACTAAAAAAGCAAAAGAAATTTTAAAAGAACTGATTCCAAACGCTGGAGCTGGTTTTTATATCGAACCTCCTTTTCATTGTGATTACGGATACAATATTTTTGCTGGCGAAAATGTTTATTTTAATGTGAATTGTGTGGTTTTGGATTGTGCGCCTGTAACAATCGGATCGAATGTATTTATTGCACCAAATGTTCAGATTTATACCGCTTCTCATCCGCTTGACGCTGAATTAAGAAAAACACTAGAAAATGCATATCCTGTGACAATTGGTGACGATTGTTGGATTGGCGGAAATTCGGTTATTTGTCCAGGCGTAACAATCGGAAAAGGCTGTGTTATTGGCGCTGGATCTGTCGTTACAAAAGATATTCCAGACAATTCGCTTGCTGTTGGAAATCCAGCAAAAGTTATTCGAAAATTAAATCAAGAACCTGAATCCAAAAAATAATGCTTACCCTTAACAAAGTTCACCATATTGCCATTTTATGTTCCGATTACGAAAAATCGAAATATTTCTACACTCAGATTTTAGGTTTAACTATAATTAGAGAAATCTATCGCGAAGAACGCCAATCTTATAAATTAGATTTGGCTTTAAATGGTTCTTATGTTGTGGAGTTATTTTCATTTCCAGATCCGCCACAAAGACCTTCAAGACCTGAAGCGGTTGGTTTGCGCCACTTGGCTTTTGAAGTAATTAATTTAGAAGAAACGATTGCTTTTTTAACTTCAAAAAATATAGAATCTGAACCAATAAGGATTGATGAAACAACTGAAAAACGTTTCACTTTTATTGCAGATCCTGATTTATTGCCGATTGAGTTTTATGAGCGTTAGGCTTTTTTTTGCCACAAAGGCGCTAAGACACAAAGTTCTTTATTTAAGGCAACGACTAAACAGATAGTTTGTCATTTCTGTAAAGGTTAGATATTTCGGTAACAAAATTTAACTTTAATAAATTTTGTTGCGATGAGAAATAACAGTCAGGATTCAACATTAGAGAGAA